>CAZVXI010000025.1:0-29331 GCA_964631295.1 uncultured Isosphaeraceae bacterium | reverse complement strand
CTGACCTGACCAGATGCTGTGTTTACGCTGCCCTGCGAGGCGGAACGCGAGGTGTCGGCGGCGTCACATCATGATCATTGTCATCACCGCTGGATATCGAGTGCAGCAGCGAATCAAGCCCGACGCGCTGAATCGCGCGGCGAAGCGATTCGTTGATCGGGTGCAGACGACCACCGTGTTGCGGCGCTGCCGCCGGAGCCTGGCCAGCGAGGTCAGCAAAGATCGGCAGCGCGATGCGACGTGCCGATACAGCCGCGCGTGCTGCAGCCACCACGTCCGGAGTGGTCACGCCGTGAATCCAGCATGCGCTCAGTTCAGGGTTGCCATCCGGA
Organism: uncultured Isosphaeraceae bacterium; assembly: GCA_964631295.1. GTDB lineage: Bacteria > Planctomycetota > Phycisphaerae > Phycisphaerales > SM1A02 > CAZVXI01. The sequence goes on along the minus strand of CAZVXI010000025.1, from coordinate 28,999 downwards.
TCGCGCCGGCCTGCGAAGCCGAACAGCCGGCAGATAGACGGGCGTACGTCGTACATCGAGCATTGGCCGCGCGTCGGGTTTGCCGGGTCGGCATCGTAGAGGATGCAGCGAGCATCAGGCGCTGCATCAAGGCGGGCGAGAATCTCATCAGCCCGGCCGCGTGCGACGATGGACTCAGCCATCGGCAGCAGGTCGGCGACGGTCGTCTCGACATCGGGCGACAGGCAGCACTGCCCGCACCCGGGCGGGCACTTGAGACCAGTTGCGCGCGCGAACGCTGCGGTGCGCTTCTCGATCTTCGCATGCACGGCAGCCACGGCCTGAGCATCGCTGGAGTACCCGCCATCATTGCAAGTGGCGCGGGCCGGTGTCGACGTGTCCATATTTTTGGGGTTTCCTCAGGGCCGAGCACGGCACACCACGCGACGTTGTGCGACCTCAAGGCATTCTATCACCAGTCCGGGGCAGGCGCGACAGGGAGCGCGCATGCTGGCGACAGTTCAGCTTGCCTGCGCCGACTTTCGCGCTGCCATGAACGAGCGGATGCACAAGGCAAGAAAAATCAGCAGAGCCACCCCCATCACAAGTTGAGCGATCACGGCACCGCGCAACGGCTCGCTGAAGTCCAGTGCAGGGATTGCCCGGACGAGCGAACCCAGTGCTCCGAGCAATGCAAGCGCCGCCGCCGCATGCATCGCATGCTTGCGCATCGACTGCTTCAGGGCGAGCACACCGCACAACAGCATGGCAGCGCCAAAGAATGCGGGAATCAGCGCGGTCACGCTCGCCTGGCCTGAACCGAAGTAGGAGATGAGCCCGAGGATGACGAGCCCGAGTGCAAAACCGATCGTGATCTGTGGCATGATGCGTCCTTGTTCGGCCGGTGCGGCGGCGCGGGCTGGATTCACCGGGAACCATGAAGCGCCGGCTCACGGAGACTGTAGACCCGCCAAGCCAGCCTGGGGTGGTAGACTCTCCCGGATGTTGCCTGATCTGCTCAAGGACAATCTGAGCGTCGTCTTCTGCGGGACAGCGGCTGGCACGAAGTCCGCTCAAGCGAAGGCCTATTACGCAGGCCCCGGCAACAAGTTCTGGAAGACACTGCATGAGATTGGCCTGACCCCGACGCAACTCTGCCCTGCCGACTTCGGGCAGTTGCTCGACCACGGGCTTGGATTGACTGATCTTGTCAAGTGCCGGGCTGGCGCAGACTCCACGCTGAGCAGCCCTGATTTCGATCTCGCGCGGTTCCGATCTCAGATTCTGAAACACGCGCCGGCCTTTGTGTGCTTCAATGGCAAGAAGGCGGCTCACGCGTACTTCGGCCGACAGACAGTCTCCTATGGGCTCGCCACGGAGACGGTCGGGCGTACACGGCTGTTCGTCGCCCCGTCAACGAGCGGTGCTGCGAACGCGTACTGGGATGTCTCGTACTGGCACGCACTTGCGCGCCTTATGCGGGGTGAGTGAGGCGATCAATCGCCATCCACGGGACCGATGTCACCGAGCTTGTTTCCGTACGCCCACATCACCATGTCAACATTGTGCTTGTCCTCATGTTCGGACAACTGGATGTACAACTCGCGATTCGTCATGGAATACATGCGTCCCTGCTCGTCGGGCTCGGCAAGATAGTCGAGTTGTCCGCCGGCAAACGAGGATCGCAGCGCCCCGCCGTCGATCGAGATCGTGAGCGGTGTCCCGATCATGTTGCCGGTGATGAGTTGATATCTGCCGACGAGGTGGTTGTAGTCCTTGCGCAACCGTTCATTGACTTGTTCGTTCTCTTGCTCGGTACGCGTCATGAGTGCGATGAGCGCAGGCGGTTGGAAACGAGATGCATCGGTCTGGTTGGCGACCGCTTTCGTGAACTTTGCCGATGTCATAGCACCGCTCTGCGTCGCGAAGAAAGACCACTCCATTGGAATCAGGACCCCATTGACCTTTTGATAGTCATCGAACGTCCACAGGGGAACATCATCGCCTTCATGGCCGGCAAGCAGACCGCTCTCTGCTTCAAAGTAGAGTGTGCGCGTATTGCCGTCGGTCACTGTCGCCTGAACGACATAGCACGTTCGGTCATCAAACACGCGCGCTTCGGTTGTTTCTGCGGACTCGAATCCCCAGTTTTCTTCGAGGACACGATAGAGATTTCCAACTTCGCGATAGTTATCGAGTTGCGCGCCTTCGAGCACAGCAGGGCCCTGGGCAGACATGCTCCAGCCCGAATCGCCGCGATAGCCGAAGTCGAGGCCTGATGCAAACCGCCAGACGAACGAACCATTGGCGGACCACGACAGTTGCGCGTCGCAGTGCTCGACAGGCCCACCGCCCTGACGTTCACCCGTGCCGGTGAGCGAGAGCGTGTTCAGTGAACGCAGTGCTCGCGCGCCGCCGATCGCCTCAACGTGTTTGGCAAACAGAGCCTCTGCAGCGGGCATCTCCTGTGGCAGGTCGAGCCTGGCATCAGGGACGTTCACATCGCCGCGGTAATCACGGCAGACCATATCGCCGAGGCTGTTGCGTGCATAGACGAGGCCATGGCTGAGAACAGGCGTCGCCCAGTATGCACCGCCGTCGAGAACATCATGGCGTGAAAGTTCGATGTAGTCCTCCGGTGTTGCTTCCGCGACGATCAGTTCCCCCTTCGCGCCGATGATGAGCAGTTTTCCGCCAACCACAACAACCGCACCAACGCCAATGCCGCGACGGCGCCACATCTCGTTGCCCTCGAGGTCAATGCATTTGAGGATTGATCGATCAAACCCGTACAGGTGTCCGTCATACAGCACGCATCCGGCGTAGTTGTTGCTCATCACGCGGCTCTCCCACGCAACGTCAAACGTGCCGTCTTGCTTGGGTGTCAACATAACGCATCCGCCGCCGCTGTTGGCGGAGATGAACAGGTGTTCGCCGACAATCACCGGCGTCGCACCATAGATCGATCTATCGGGATTGCGTGACCAGGGGTGGAATGCAATCTCAGATCCATCGTTTCGATCGATTGCTGCGAGACCGAGGCCATTGAGTACAAGCACGCAGGGGCGGCCGAACCAGTCGTATTCGATAGGTGTTGAGTACGCATTGCCCAGTTCGCGTTCGGACGTCCACTTGTGCACACCCGTGGATTTGTCGTACGCGGAGAGCGTGCCGACGTTTGCAATGACGGTGTCGCCGACAATCACGGGCGAACCGGAGAAGCCCCATCGCGGCGGCGTGACGCCGAGTTCTTCCTGCAGATCGCGCGACCAGACGACACTCCCCGAGTCAGCGCGCAGCGCGAAGAGCCTGCCCTCACGATTGCTTGCGTAGACCATGTCGCCATCCACAGCAGGCGTCGTGCATGTGCCACCGTCATGCCCTTCATTCCAGAAGTCAGCCTCGTATGTGTGCGTCCAGATCTCTTCGCCCGTCTCGGGATTCATGCAATGGATGACATCAAGCCCGCGCTCGTTGTCGTAGCCCATCGCGTAGAGCCTGCCATTGGCGACGGCGAACGATGAGTGCCCGAAGCCGATGTTCTTCGCCCAGAGCGTTCCGTTCGTTCCAGCAGGGCTCCAGCCGGTCTCCGGTGATACCCCGGTGGCTTCAGCGCCGCGCCAGCGTGGCCAGTCGGCTTCGTTCTCCGACCCGGCAAGAGCGGGAGCAGCCACAAGAGTCCAGCAGCAGGTGAGCAATGCAACGCGGGTAATTTTCATGATGGGAACTCCGGTTTCGAGGCTGTGTGTGTCGACCGCGCATAAGGCGCTCAGTCGGCCATTCTACCGGCACGTGGAGCAAGCGAGGCACCTGCTGATCGTCACGATGGCGATTGGTGCCGCGCGGCAGACCAGCAATCGGCGACTCAGCCGCGGCGAAACCGCCAGATGCACCAAGTTCCCGCCACACCGGCAATCCCCAGCACACTCGCGAGCACCGCAGAACCGACGAGCAGGCTGCTGCATGCGATGGCAATCCACATAATCAGTGTACTGATCACGCGGGCCTGCGTGGGCATCGTGGCACCCGGCTCGAGATACGCGAGAAATGGGCGGAAGATCGGCTGGTGGATGAGCTTCTGCTCAAGCCATGGACAACTGCGCGTAAAGCACCAGGAGGCAATGATCAGGAAGATCGTCGTTGGCAGGCCGGGCACGAAAACACCCACACCCCCGGCACCGACGCACATCACGCCGACACCCGCGAAGCACCACCGGCGGGCGCGGTCACCGCTCATTCGCGCGACTGGCTGTGTGGCGGAAAGCTGGCTCATCGCAGAAGCATATCCGTGAAACGAAAAAGGCGGAGCAATGCTGCCCGTCACCGTGCATGAACAGACAGCAGTTGCTCCAACCGCTCGAAGGGACGATTTTCAAGCCATCGCATGCGCGGGCTCTTTGCCCATCGCAGCATCAGCATCGATCCCGAGTTTCTCCGCAACGCGGCGGCCGTAGTCTTCATCAACACGGAAGAAGTGGCACAGTTGTCGCATCTGCACTTCTTCACGCGCCTGACCAAGGACGCCTGCGATCCGCGTCGTCAGGCGATCACGGTGATCGTCATCGAACAATGCGTACAAGTTGGCGACCTGTGTGTAGTCGTCGTGATCCTGCGTGGAGTCGTACCGGTCGACGATGACCTCGCCGAGCTTCCATGCCGGGTCCTTGTACCTCGCATCTGGCATGGGCGTATTCTGCCGACTGTTGGGCCAGTAGTTCGGCTTGCTGCCATAGTGCTGCGCGGTGGCCATGGAGCCGTCGCGCTCGTAGTTCATCACCGGGCAGCGCGGCTTGTTGACGGGCAACTCGCGGTAGTTCACACCCACGCGATACAGGTGGGTGTCTGCATAGCTCATGAGCCGCGCCTGGAGCATCTTGTCCGGGCTCGTGCCAATCCCCGGAACAAGCGCGCTTGGGTTGAAGGCGGCCTGCTCAACCTCGGCGAAGTAGTTCTCGGGGTTGCGGTTCAGTTCCATGGTCCCAACCTCGATGAGAGGAAAATTTGCGTGAGGCCAGACTTTTGTCAAGTCGAACGGATTCCACTGAAACTTCTCGGCCTGGTCTTCAGTCATGATCTGCACGCACACGCGCCAACTCGGGAAATCGCCGCGTTCAATTGACTCGAACAGATCGCGCTGATGCGTCTCGCGATCTTCGCCGATCAACCTCGCCGATTCATCATCCATCAGGTTCCTGATCCCCTGATTTGTCTTGAAATGGAACTTGCACCAGACACGTTCGTTCTTGTCATTGATGAACGAATACGTGTGACTGCTGTACCCGTTGAGGTGACGGTAACTGGACGGACATCCGCGGTCGGAAAACAGAATCGTCACCTGGTGCAGCGACTCCGGGCACAGCGACCAGAAATCCCACTGCATGTCCATGTCGCGCAGGTTGGTCTTCGGGTCCCGCTTCTGTGTATGGATGAAGTTCTGGAACTTATAGGGATCGCGAACGAAGAAGACCGGCGTGTTGTTGCCGACCATGTCCCAGTTCCCATCTTCGGTGTAAAACTTCACCGCAAAGCCGCGCACGTCGCGTTCTGCATCCGCAGCGCCGCGCTCGCCGGCGACAGTGGAGAATCGCAGGAAGCACTCGGTCTTCTTGCCGACGGTGTCGAACAGCTTCGCCTTTGTGTACTTCGAGATGTCGTTGTTGACTGTGAACGTCCCGTAGGCACCAGAGCCCTTCGCATGAACGACTCGCTCGGGAATGCGTTCGCGATTGAAATGCTGCATTTGCTCAAGCAGTTGCACATCCTGCATCAGCACAGGGCCGCGCGGTCCCGCGGTCAGCGCATGTTGCTCGCCAATCGGCGCGCCGTCGGCAGTCGTGAGAACGGGGCATGTGTCGGTTGTCATGATGATTATCTTTCAGTGTGCAAGTTCACAAAAGTCTGAGAAACAATACCGACAACAGGTATAGACATCAATGATAAAGAACCTATACTTTGTATAGGTGTGTCCTATGGAAATGAATCAGTTGCGGTACTTCGTCGCTGCAGCGGAGAGTGGGTCGATCAGTCGGGCTGCGAGGCGTTGTGGCGTGACCCAGCCATCGCTGAGCCAGCAGATTCGTCGCCTGGAGGACACCCTCAGTGTCGACCTGTTCGACCGCATCGGCCGGGGAATCGAGATGACCGATGCGGGCAGGGCACTGCTGCCGCGAGCGCGACGGATTCTGCGGGAAGTCGGCGAAGCAGAGCAGGCCATCGGCAGCGGGCTGGTCGAAGAACACGCTCGACTGGCGATCGGGGCAATCCCCACGATGGCGCCGTTTGTGCTGCCTGCGCTCGTGGCTTCGTTGCGGGCAGAGCATCCGGTCGGCGAGTTGCTCATTCGTGAGGATCTGACGCAGAACCTGATCGAGGCGTTGGTTGACTGCGAGATTGATGTCGCGATTCTCAGCACACCGCTGAATCACGAGCTTGTGGATGTGGAAACGATCGCGCGCGAGCCGATGCTCGTGGTCGTGCCGCGGAAACATCCGTTTCATCGACTGCAGGCTGTGCGTGGGGCAGACCTGCGCGACGAGCCCGCCGTGACGTTGCATGAAATGCACTGCCTTGGTCAGCAGATCGCTGAGTTCTGCGTTGCCCGCCGGATCAACCGTCCGATCGTGTGCCGAACCACGCAGTTATCAACAGTGCTTGAGATGGTCCGCCGAGGCCTTGGCGTGTCGATCGTGCCGGAGATGGCAGCAAAGCATGATTCCGGCGAAGGGCTGGCATTCCTGCCGATCACGCCGCACCGGCCGCATCGCGAGATCGCCATCGCCTGGCGCTCGGGTCGCAGTCGGTCGCAGTTGGGTACGCGCATGCGCGACCTGCTCATCGACCAACTGCGTTAGTATGGTTCAGCCGCATTTTTCTCGAGGAGTACAACAGAGATGCCCGTCTCAGATTCAGCCACGTTCCATCACACATGTTTTCTCGTGCGCGATATCGAAGCATCCGCGCAGCTTCTTGCCAAATCACTCGATGTGACGTGGAACCTGTGGACAATCGAGCCGAGCCGAGCCTGGCTGCATGGCCGGGAAGTGTCGATGACGTTCCGCGTTGCCATTGCGGAAGTGGGAGGGTCGAACATGGAACTCATCACGCCGATATCCGGAGAGAGCCTGTATTTGCAGGACCTCGCGACGCGCGGCGAGGGGTTTCATCACACGTGTTTCGCCTACGACAGTATGCAGGCGCTGGAACACGCGCGAGAAGAACTCACGCGGCAAGGCTGCACGTGCGAGCAGCGTGGCGAAATTGGTGGTGCCGGCGCGTTCGATTACTTTCGCGTGCCCGGCCTCGATGGCCTGTTTGAACTGCTGTACCTGAGCGCGCTGCCTGAGCCGGAGATGTGCATTTCATGAACGGGGTGCTTTCATGCGGGATCGCGGCATGGACCTTGCTGTGCTGGCAGCGTTTTCCAGTCACACCGCGGATAGGACAAAGCCGCATCACACGATCTACTTTCTGCAATTCAAGCCGAAGCCTGCAGCACAGGCTGCTGCGGATGAACTGAGGTAGTTGGAGCAGCATGCATCAATTGCAGTTGAGCGCGCGGCAACGACATCCCGCAAGCAAATATTCGGTCTGGAAATGTATTGGTGCGTTGCGGAAACGCGCATCGTGCCAAGTGAGTCGAGTGTCTTTGTGATGAGTGACTTGATGACCCAACTTGCACATCGTCACGGGGCGAGTTCGACGGTTGGGAAGCAGGCGTGCAGGGATCAACCGCCTGACGCCGGCAACACGCTCGCGCATAAGAAAGGGCCGGACCAGGGAGGGGAGTTTCCGGTCCAGCCCGAATCTTGACCCCCAGCGTACGGAATGCCGGGGCGTTCGTCATGGCCGCTGTGGCTCCATCAAGCAGGGCTTCGGAGGCCCCGCCAGCAACGGCTGTCGCTGCAATTATCGGTGCGATGGCGAGGCCAATAAAGCGGGATCCGGAACAACCTGCTTAGTCATTGCAAAACAGGCACTTACGACGATCGTGAAAGGCCGCCAAGGCTGCAGGTTGACCATCCGAAGGCCCGCAGGTACCGTCGCCGCCCGTCGCAGGAGATTTTGCGGCCTACGGAGAAGCACACATGGCGAGGGCGATCGTTCTGGGCGGGGGGCTGGTTGGTTCGGTCATGGCGGCGGACATGGCGGCCGATGGTGATGTCGACGTGGCCCTTGCGGACGTCCGGGTAGATCGCCTTGCTGAGATTGCCAGCCGAACGGAGCAGATCACCGGCAGAATGATCGAGACGATCAAGGCCGACCTCAGCGACGTCGACACGCTGAAGCGCGTGATTGCCCCGTTCGACATCGTGCTCGGCGCGCTCGCGAGCCCAATCGGCTTTCAGTCGCTGCGAGCGGTGATCGAGGCAGGCAAACCGTTCAGCGACATCTGCTTCATGCCCGAAAATGCGATCGAGTTGCACGACCTTGCAACACAGCACGGCGTGACGGCCGTCGTGGATTGTGGTGTAGCGCCTGGGATGAGCAACATGATGGCAGGGCATGCTGTGGCAACGCTGGATCGGTGCGATCGCATCGAGATCTACGTCGGCGGCCTGCCGCGCGGCCGACACTGGCCCTTCGAGTACAAGGCAGGTTTCTCGCCCTATGACGTGATCGAGGAATACACGCGCCCGGCCCGCATCGTTGAGCATGGTGAAGTTGTCACGCGTGAAGCACTCAGCGAACCGGAACTGATGGACTTCCCCGGCATTGGCACGCTCGAGGCGTTCAATACCGATGGCCTGCGCTCGCTCATCGACACGCTCGATGTTCCGGACATGATCGAGAAGACACTGCGCTATCCGGGGCACATCGAACTGATGCGCGTGCTGCGGCACATGGAGCTGTTCAGCCATGAGCCGGTCGCCGTGGCCGGGCAACAGGTGCGGCCGATCGACGTGACAACCGCGCTGATGTTCCCGAAATGGCAGTACGACCCGGGCGAAGCGGACCTGACAGTCATGCGTGTCATCGCGCACGGCGAACGTGCCGGCTCAGAGAAAACGCTGCAGTGGGATCTGCTCGATCGACTCGACCCGGAGACTGATTGGACAAGCATGAGTCGAACGACCGGCTTCCCTGCAACGATCGTGGCTCAAATGATACTCGCAGGGCAAATCAACCAGCCGGGCGTCCTTCCGCCTGAGCGCTTGGGCGCGATACCGGGTGTACTTGAGCATGTCCTGGGCGAACTCGAGGCCCGCGGTGTTCGCTATCAAGCCCGGTGATTTGGATCGTTTTCGAAAGAGACTGTAATAATCCGCTGGCCACTTCGTCAGAAGGGGAGAGGTGTCACGCGCCCGAGCGCTTCGATCACCCAACTCATCAGGAGCGAGTCCATGTACACACGCCATTCACTTCGATTTTGCGCGGTTTCTCATGCAATCGCCTGTGTCATGCTCGCGCTCACAACACGGGTTTCCACCGCTGACGGACTGATTGTCGTGGAACAGCCCACGACCGTCCCGGCCGGTCACTACCGTTTTGCGCCACTCGAGGTGAAGCATCACCATGTGAATGTCACAATCAACGATCAGGTTGCCGTCACACACATCGACCAGGTGTTTTACAATCCCAACAACCAGCAGTTGGAGGGAACGTACTTATTTCCGATGCCAGAGAACGCGCAGATCGCTCAGTTCACGATGGATGTGAACGGCACGCAGATGGAAGCAGAACTGCTCGATGCAGACAAAGCGCGGCAGATTTATACCGACATCGTACGATCCATGCGCGATCCTGCACTTCTCGAATACGTCGGCCAGGGGTTGTTCAAAGTTCGTATTTTCCCGATCGAAGCCCGCAGCGACAAGCACATCACGCTCACGTACACGCAGGTGCTCTCAAATGACTCGGGGATGAACGAGTATGTTTACCCGCTGAACACCGAGAAGTTCTCGGCTGCACCGATCAACAGTGTTGCGCTGAAAATCAATCTCAAGACGACTGACCCGATCGATACACTCTACTGCCCGAGCCACTCGGTAGAGATTACGCGGCAGAATCCGAATGAGGCCATCGTCGGCTTTGAAGCGGCGCACGCCCGGCCGGATAGCGACTTCAAACTGTTTTTCTCAACCTCTGCCAGTGGCGGCTCGCCTGTCGGGCTGAGTCTGCTGACGTATCGCGACAACCCCGAAGAAGACGGCTATTTCATGCTGCTTGCCTCGCCTCAGGCGCACATCGCAGATGAACAGATCCAGCCGAAGGACATTATCTTCGTGCTGGATACGTCAGGTTCGATGGCGGGGGAGAAACTCACACAGGCCAAACGTGCGATGCAGTTTTGCCTTGCGAATCTCAACGAAGATGACACGTTCGAGATTGTTCGATTCTCCACGGAGGCGGAGGGGCTGTTCGGCGAGCTGCGCCATGCGAGTGAAAACTCACGCGCGGATGCGAGCGCGTTTATCGATGAACTGAAGCCAATCGGCGGGACCGCCATTGATGAGGCCTTGCGCCTTGCAGCGGATGTCGCTGCCTCACGCTCGGACACGAAGCGGCCGTGTATGGTCATTTTCCTCACCGATGGCCGTCCCACGATCGGCACCACTGATGAGAAGCAGATTTTGTCAAAGTTGCAGTCGGCAGTTGGCGATCAACGCCTTCGCGTCTTCTGCTTTGGCATTGGGACAGACATCAACACGCATCTGCTTGATCGGATTGCTGAACAGACACGCGCTGTTTCGCAATATGTCATGCCCAATGAAGACATCGAGATCAAGGTCAGCAGCTTCTACGCAAAAGTGGACTCGCCGGTACTCGTGGAACCGACCTTGCGTGTCAGTGGCGGCGTCCGTATGACAAGAACCTACCCGCGCGACCTGCCGGATGTGTTCAAGGGCGACCAGTTGATGATCTTCGGACGCTATGCCGGTTCAGGCGATGCAGCCATTGTGATGAACGGAACAGTCAACGGAACTGCGCAGTCGATTGTGCACGAGGGTTCGTTCCCGAAGACGAATGACAGCAACGCGTTCATTGCTCGGCTGTGGGCTACGCGGCGCATCGGTTTTCTGCTTGATGAAATACGCCTGCATGGCGAGAGCGACGAGCTGCGCACTGAGGTCACGCGTCTGGCGCGGCTGCATGGCATCGTGACGCCTTACACAGCCTACCTGATCGTGGAAGATGAGGCACGCCGCAACATTCCGATTGGCCGACGCACTCTGAGCGAACTCTCGCGCGATCGCGCAGGTCGCGACCGTGCGCGAGACTATTTGTATTCTTTACGGGCCGCTGAGTCCGGTGTGGATGCGGTCGATGCATCGGTCAGTACCGGCCAACTCAAGCAGGCCGGTCGGGCTCTGCCGCCGCCGGCATCGACCGGTCATGGCAACAGGACGCATGATTTCGCCGGTACGGTGCTTACCAGCGCTGATGCGGAGAAACTCCGCGCGCTGGGCCTTGAGGCATCGAAGGTCGCCCGTGTACACGGCAGGACGTTCTACCTCAATGGAGGTATCTGGATGGATGCGCGGATTGCCGAGCGTCAGACACAGGGCGAGAAACTCGCGCGCGTCGCGCTCGCGTTCGGGTCGGACGCGTATTTCAATCTGTTGACTGAGCACGCTGAAGCAGCGAAGTGGCTCGCGATGGGCGAACGGATCGACCTTCTGCTGGGCGACATCATCTATGAAGTTGCAGCACCCGACGAGCCGTGAGTGTTAGCGACAGGGCATTTCAAGTACGAAGCAGGTTTGATATCGCCAAGACTCCATCGCGCTGCAACAATGCAACATGATAAAGAAACTGCACTCATTGATTCTGGCGATGATTGCTGCGGTGCTCGCCTCGCCCGCAGCCAGTGGCCAGCAGGCACGTGAGACTCGCGCTGATGTTGCGCGGGCATACCAAGCCTTCGAACGGGCAGCGATGGCTCGCATGGATGATCCAGAAGCATGGGAGTTCGCGAATCACGCGATCGATGCATGTGTCGAGTCGTTTTTTCTTGGCAGATTCAGCCAGACCATCGACTCACTTGATGCGGCGACTTGGCAACTCAATCATGGTCGATCGCCCACTGTTGACGAAGAGTGGCTGTATTCCGTGCATCACCGTGCGGAGCCGACCGTGCTCGTTGCAGATAGTGCGCACACGATCACTCTCACGCTCACCGCAGACACACCGCCCGATGTAATGCCCGACTGTCGGGTGCGGCTGCGTCATGCGGATCACCCGACACCCCTGGAGTGCGAAATCGAGTGGCTCTCGGACGGTCGCGGCCTGTCTGCGTTGTGTGCATTTGAAGTCGGCCGGTTGAAGGGCAACGCACGCATGGTGATCGAACTGGTCCACTCAGGCGGCACGCGCGAACTGGCGACCGTGCCGATCGTGCACACGTTACCTGATGACCTCCGCGAGCGACTGGAACAGCGACTGGATGCGATCGAGGCACCCGATGACGAGCGCCTCGCCGAAGCGATGCGCTCCTGCAGGGGTCGTCTCACGCTGCTGCGCGACAGGCCGAACCCGACACGCAGCGCATCATTTCTGTGCGATGTGATCGCGCTGGCTGATTCACTGACCCACGAGGTTGCAGCGCTTGAGCAAGGCAAAGATCCCTACGCAGACCACAAGGGATCTCAATGGCACATTATCGAACGGCGCGGCGTGGAGCTGCCTTTCTGGCTGCACGTGCCAGAACGAAGCGCCAGCGAAAACATCTTCGAGCCGATGCCGATCGTCCTGGCTCTGCACGGCGCAGGTGGTGACGAATCGATGTTTATTCACGGCTATGGCGATGGCCTTCTGACAGAACTCGCCGATGAGCATGGCTTCATCGTCATCAGCCCACTGGTGTATTCGCTCGCGCCATTTCCGAAGATTGCTGACGACTTACTCGCGTTCGCAGAGGCACGGCATCGGGTTGACCGGCAGCGCGTGTTCATCGTCGGGCATTCACTGGGCGTCATGATCATGTCTCGCATCGTGAATGCGCAGCCGGGCCGGTTTGCAGCCGCATCCGGGATTGCCGGCCTGGTGTCGTATCGCCGGGGCATCGATGTGCCACCAACCTTTATCTTTGCCGGCGGGCTCGATCGCGTGATTCCGTCCGAACGTGTGCGGAAGACCGTCGCAGATTTGTCTGACGACTCAGCCGACATCTCGTACGAACTCATCGATGATGCCGGGCACACGCTGATCGTTCCCCAGGTCCTGCCGAACTTGATTGCATGGATGCTTGAACAACCTGATCGATGACGAGCCAGTGACGCAACTGTGGATGTCGCGCAGCGTTGTTGGGTCAGTTGTTCCTCGAGAGCATGATTACCCGTCCTGCGTGCCCTGCGGTTACAAGCTCTTCGCCGTCTCGTTGCGGGTCGAGTTCTCCAGCAACAAGGTGATGCAGCGGGAAGACGGTGCCATCGACAACGGCGCTGTAAATCACTTGAAAGTGCCAGTCCGTGCGATCCTCTGAGCTCTGAACGAGTAGCGTCACGTTTCCGCTGTATCCGCAAACGTAGAGTTCGTCGCTGCGATCGCCATCGGCATCCGCAAACGCGACGCCCCTGATCTTCGCAGTGTCGCGCCCAAGCGGTAGCACCCACCAGTGATCGCGCCGTCGAGACAGGAGTGTGATCGCGCCATCATCACCGCCAACGAGAACGCCCATGCCGTTCTTTGCAATGCGGCTTTGGCCGGCATCGCTCTCGAAGGCGACCTCGTGCCGCCACCCGAGCGCTGCCTCATGCAGCACGACGACACGTCCATCGGATCCACACACCATTGCCTCCATGCCGGGCCGTTCACCATAGATGTCTGCGATCAGGCCAATCTTGAGCCGATCATTGGCAACGTAAATGACCTCATCATCCCAGTGGTCGCCCGCATGGCTGAGCAGCGTCACGCGATGATTGAACCCGCATGCAATGATCTCATTGCCCAGATGTCGCGCGGACACATCACCGATTGCCACCCCGTGGATCATGTGGCCATCGACGAACGCCTGCTCTGCAGTGAACGAGCCCGTGTTCGCGTCACGCCGGAGCACGAGCACCTGTCCGGGTCCGGATTGCGATTCACGGCCTCGGACCATGCCGACGGCGACAAGCTCGTTGCCGGGCGAGTTCGGATCAACATCGCCGATCGCGCACATGATCAGTTCGCCATCGGCTGCATGAATACGCTGCGGCTGCCAGTCGTTGCTGCCGTTGCGTCGGATCAGCCAGACATCACCTGTCTCGGTAACGGCTGCGATTTCATCACCGGGCGAATCGGGATCAACATCACCCACCGCCAGCCCGCCAATGTGCTCATCGCATTCGAGCAGGATGGTGGCGGCCCATGCGTCGTTGTGCGCTTCGGCGTTCGTTTGCGCTGCGAATGTCAACACAACGATCAAGATCGTGATGGCGGTATCGGCACGGAAGGTCATCAGTCGATCTTCGCACGGTAGATTGTGCCGTGAATGACGCCCTCGCCGCGATCATTGCTGCGGCTGCTCACGTACAGATAGCCGGCATCATTGTCGACATAAATGTTGTTGCAACCGATCTTGCGGCCAAGGTGTCGCACCATGTCGAGAAACGGCGGCGTTGTGGTGGATCGATCGGTCTGATCATTTCCGTAAAACGGTTGGTCAGGATCGGGCTTGAATCGCCAGACCCTGCCTTCTGTTCCCATCGACACGAACAGTTCGCCCGTCGATTGGCTGGCGTCGATGTCATAGAGATTCCCGCTGCGCTTCTTGTCCTTGTCCCAGGGTTCGAAGACAGCAATCAGTTCACCACGAACACGGCCGTCCGCCTCGCGAACGATGTCGCCATGATCATTGAGATTGACGCGCACCACGATGGACGAGGTGCGATAGCTGATGTACAGGTGGTCGCCGAGATGCGCGACGCCGTTCGGGCCGAGCACCTCCATTTCCCTTTCCCCGCCGGGATAGCTGATGATCATCTTCGGGCCGAGCGCGGGGCGGCTGTTGGGCGGGCCAGCGTCGGGGTTCGCGCGAATCTCATCAAGGTCGTACTGCACAACCATGTGATTGTCCTTGGCGGGCACGTACAGATACTCGCCAACCCCGAGACAACCATTGGCACCATTCGGCCAGCCGTGTGGCGGAGGATTCTCATTCGGATCATGATGCGGGTAATAGACGTTGGGGATCACCGCCTTGAGTTCATCGCGCGGCACTGAGTTGGGATCATGCTGCTCGACAATGTGCCACTTCATGTTGCGGAGGTCGTAGCGATACACCGCATCGGTGGCATGCTTGCGAAAGCCCGTGGAAAGTTCCGCACCGCTGTAGGCGCACACGAACAGGTTCCGAGAGGTTTCATCAAATGCGAGTGCGCAATATGGCCGTGCCATGAGGATGTCATCCTCTGGCGGACCATCGTGAGTGTACAAATAGAACGGCGGGCTGGTTGGACCTGCGAACACCGTCGCATTGTTGCGGACAGCCTCGCCCGCCCATTCGCCGGGAATCACCGGCTCGCTGACAGACGTATCGACTTTCCAGAGCGTGCCGGCGTTATCGACGATGTCAGGGTCCGGGCCGCCTTCATAGCGATGTCGCCCGCGAGAGAGCACAAGAAGTTCGCCATCGACTATCGTGATGCCCCGACCCCACGGCGCAGCGCACGTGACGCGCTCGAGCGCGATCGCCCAGGGAGATGTCGTCATCGCTTCCTGCTCGGGAACGAACTTCCCGAAGTCGGGCACAACCTCCTGCTTGGGCTTGTGCTGGACTTGGCCATGAGCGGCTGTCGCGAATACAACAGCGGCGATCGGCGCGAGACGCGAGAAGGACATGCTCATTGATAACTCCTGCAAAGATCCTGCATACCACTCTATCATGGTAGGGAGTTACCGATTGGTGACAAGGGATGAATCGGCCTCAAGCATCGGTCGCTGCATTGCGGGGATGGCTCGCACCGTGCCGCCGTGATGGATTGCAGGCCGATTGGTGTCAACCACGGCATCGGAGGGAGGCAGAAATCATGTCGTCTCTCGATGAGAGCAGACCAGCGTCTGAGCGAATCACAGAGGTGTCCTGATACCCATCGCGCGCAGAGCGCACCAGCCTTGCCGAGCCTCAAACAAAGCGAAGCCGCCAAACCCACCGGCAACAAACACAGCCGCCCACCAACCCCAGCCGCTCATCACGTCCGCGAGTAGCAGGATGCCACCAACGACCGCGCTGAGCAGCAACATCACCCCCCAGATGAGTCGTGCCGCCTTGCCTCGCGCGTCGATGTTGCACTTCATTTGAAGAATCGCTCCGAAAGAGCATTCGCTGCCGGGCCGGCTGGAGTTGCATCCATCGTACGGCGATGAAAAAGGGCGGCCCGCGATGGAGCCGCCCGAGTCGTTCATGCTGTCATGCGGCTGGTCACTTGACAGTCTTGAGTTTCTCGTAGCGCTTCAGCGTAGCCCGTATGTCGGTGCCCATCTGATTATCGGGGGCAAATGCGACTGCCATCGTCTGATACTTGATCGCGCGGCTCAGATCGCCCAACTCGAAGTACACGCGCGCAACGGTATCGAGGATCGCTGCATCTTTGCTCTCCGTGAGTGCGTTGGCTCGTTCTGCGGCATTCATCGCGAACAGCAGGTTGCGACGCTGAATGCCCGGCTCATCAACCACGAACCAGGCAACCTGATTCAGCAGCATTGCGTTGTCGTTGTTTGCTTCAACGATTTTCTCGCCGAGCGCGTATGCCTCGGTCGGTCGGTTCATCTCCTTGAGCAGGAGCATGAATTTCTCGAGTTGATAGTTGACGGCGTTGGGGTTGTCCTTCAGAACATCGTTGTAGATGCTCAGGACCTTCTCCCAATCTTCCGCCTGACGCGCAGTTGCCAGCTGGCGCCGCGCCTGCTGCATCGCGCGCTGTGCCCTCGCAGCAGCACTGAACTCAGCCGCGAACGCGTCGCGATCCCATGAGTCGCGCACGACTGCTTCGAGCGGGCTATCCATGCGCATCGGGTGGCCGATCCACTCAACGTGGCCATCCTTGCCGATGATGAAGGCGGTCGGGATGCCGTTCTGCCCGGCTGCGCGCATGTAGTCGTTGAAGACCGATCGATCCGGATCCGTCGCGAGCGTGTATCCGGTGCGCTGCTGGTAGGTCTTCCCGTCGTTCGGGTCGGTCTTGAAAAGGAAGTCGACGACGATCGGCAGCGGTTCATCACTGATGCCAATGATTGTGACGTCGTAATCGCGATACTGGGCCTGCAGATCGGTGATGTGCGGCATACCCACTTTGCACGGGCCGCACCACGTTGCCCAGAACTCGAGAACGTACACGTTGCCGTTCTCGAACTCCGTCACCGGTGCGAGCTGTCTGCCGTTGAGCAGGTTGTCGCCCTTGATCCAGTGCTCGACATCGATGGCAGGTGCTTTGTCACCAACTTCGAGAGTTTTCTGCTCGGCCGCTGCCTGCGCCAGGCAGATGGGTGTGGCGATCAATGCGGCGGCAGCGGCAATCATCATGTGCGTGCGTTTCATCATTCGATTCCTCCATATTGTTTGAGGGAAATGGGGCGTGATACTCCACAGGATGCTTCGGGGCGTGCGTCCGGAGTGGAATCTCTGAGATTGTACGAGTTGCCAGCGAGCGATTCGACTCTGCGAGCCAGTTCACCGTCTGCACACCGAAGATGAACAGGATCTGCCTTCAATCTGCCGTCAGGCTCGTCATGCCGATCGCGATGATGTCGTAAATCGCATGGACGCCGACGACGATCCCGAACCCGCGGGCAACGTACACGAGGCCAAAGTACAGCCCGGCAGCGAGGTAGAACGTGAGTCGCAGCGGCATGATGGACCCGCCTGCGTCCCGCAAGGGGTGGTAGAACGCAAACGCAGCGGCTGAAACGACCACAGCCACGCCGGCACCGATCATGTGCGACGCCTTGGCGATATCGACAAGGATGGTGTGCACGATGGCGATCAGCATCATGCGGAAGACCAGTTCCTCGTATATGCCGGCTCCGATCGCGATGGCGATGCCGGCTGCGAGACCAAGATCGCCCAGCGCGACTTCGGACGAAGCGCTGGCACCCTGCTGTAGCGCGAGCCAAGTTGCTGCGAGAGGCGTGTTTGTGTTGCCGAACTGCTGGATGACCTGGCCGATGACAAGCAGTGGCAGGGCAAGCATGACAGACTCCACAAGCATGAGCCCTGCGACGCGTGCGCTCCATCGCCATCGCTCCCGCGCGAGAACGTGCCATGCGAGCAGGATCACCACGACAAGGACACCTCCGAGCAGCAGGCCACCGGTCAGGCCGATGTGAAAGCTGTCGAAGAACTCGAGGATCGTTCGGTGAGCCTGGTTTGTCAGCACGTCGCCATCACGGCGAAGGACCAGCGCGAGTCCAATCTCGTACGCGACGATAAGTGGCAGCAGAAAAATGAGTATTTGGAGCGGAAGGCGGCTCTGGTCCCAATAGAAACCGTCCCCGAGCAGCATTTCGGGTCTTCGACGAGACTTGGCTTGGGTCATTTCTCGCGGCCTTGCCATCCTGGCGAGAGGCCGACCCGACGGAATCGGACGGCGCGAGCAACGGGCGTGGCGCTCAGCCCTTGCCGGTTTCCTTGAGAGCCTTCAACCGGGCGGAGAGGCGGCTCTTGCGCCTCGCTGCTGTGTTCCTGTGGATTGACGATGTCGTTGCGACTTTGTCGAGGATTCCACAGGTCTTGCGGAACTCGGCCTCAGCCTTCTCCACGTCATGATCGTGGACGGCTTTCAGGAACGCCTTGGTCTGATCCTTGATCAGGCGCTTTCGCCAGCGATTGCGAGACTGACGCTTGGCGGACTGGCGAACGCGTTTGGCGGCTGATGCGGAGTTGGGCACTGGGAGGAATCCTGCTGGGACGTCGAAAATCGAGAACGGCGTAGTATCGCCACTTCCCGGCAGATTTCAAGCCCGCCCATGCCCCATTTTGCCGTTCGATTGGACTGAATGGAACATCCAGTGCAGCTGACGGTTAAAATTGCTGATTCATACCGGTTTTTGTTCCTTCTACACCACAGGAGACAACAGTCATGATCGATCCGATCACGATGAGCGTGCTGTCGGCCCTCGCGCCGCCGGCATACTCGATGGTCTGCTCTGTGCCAACGGCTCCAGTACAGGATGCAGCCAAAGCGGCGGACAGAGTGGACGAGATTATCGCCGAACATCAGGAGAAGTACCAGGAATGGGTCAGGCGATACCGGTCCGCCGAGACGGACGAAGATCGTCAGGCCGTGTTCGAGCAGGGCATTCCAAGCGCCGCTGAATACTTCGATGAGCTTCGCGAGATCGCGGTAGACAACAAAGGCACCGAAGCTGCCGGCAAGGCAGCCGCATGGGTTCTTCAGAACAACCGTGGCACCATGCCCGGCCAGCCCGATCCTGGCGCTTGGGCGATTGATGTGCTTCTTGCCGACTTCATGGACACGCAGTACATCACAGACGTCCCGATGATGCTGTCCGGCTTGACGACGAAGAATGCACAGGCCCTCGATCGCATTCGTAAAGAAGCGCCGAGCGAACGTGCGCGCGCCCTGGCGTCATACAACCGAGGCAGCCAACTGCTGACCATGAGCAAAGTCGCCAGGGAAATTGCCGAACCCGGTTCGGCTGGCGACCCGTACCTGCAGGGCGACATGCGGACCATGGACGACGAGATGCGCTCGCATCTCGCGCAGGAAGGTATGTCCGAGAAGTACCGCAAGCTCGGCGAGGAACTGCTCGAACTGTGCACAGAGGAATACGGGGATGTCGAGATGTATCCTGGCTTCGAGCTTTCCGTGGCTGACAGAGCAAAGGGTGAACTGTTCGAACAGCGCAATCTGCAAATCGGCATGGTCGCACCCGACATCACCGGGACGGATGCAGAAGGTGTTGAGTTCAAGCTGTCGGATTACCGAGGCCAGGTAGTCCTGCTGGACTTCTGGGGCTTCTGGTGAGGGCCGTGTGTGGCAATGATCCCACACGAGCGGTCGCTCGTAGAACAGTACAGTGATAAGCCGTTTGCAATCATCGGTGTGAACAGTGATTCCCCGGAGGCGTACGAACGCGGGCTCACGGAGCACCCCGTCACATGGCGCTCCTTCATGGCTGGTAGTACATCCGGCGAGATTCCCACCAAGTGGAACGTGTCGGCCTGGCCAACGATCTATGTTCTCGATGTCAATGGCGTGATCCGCTACAAGAACGTACGGGACAGTGCGCTTGATAAGGCCATCGAGACGCTGATCCGGGAAACCAAGGCAGAGCCTTCATCAGAATGAAGGGAAGACTGCTTTGTGACTGAACGCGCCATCGCTCCCGCATGCTCGGGGGCGGTGGTTTTCTTGTTGGAGTGTCGCCATGCAGCCGCGATGTGTTACCGCAATCATTGTGATCGCGACGGGAGGCGCTGTCTCTCTGGGTGCGTCACTTGTGCATGATGATGTCCCCAGCGACACGATCAACACCGCCGATCTGTGGCGCGTGCCGCTGGGCGTGCCGGAACAGATCCCCGCACCGGCAGACAATCCTTTCTCTCATGGATCAGTGCAGCTTGGGCGCAGGCTGTTCTTCGACCCGATTCTCTCTGCGAGTCACGATCGTGCTTGTGCGACCTGTCATCAGCCGGAACATGGCTTTGCATCACCTGATCCGAAGCCGCCCGCGATCGGTGGAGGCATGCTCGAACGGCATGCGCCAACGTTGTTCAATCGCGCGTTCGGCAACTCGCATATGTGGGATGGCCAGTTCAACTCACTCGAGGACCAGGCACTCATGCCCATCGAGCATGAACAGGAGATGGGCCTGACGATCGACGAAGCGTTGCATCGGTTGCGCAGCCATCCGGAGTATCCGGCTCTGTTTCGTGATGCCTATGGCGAACCGCCCACACGCGATACGCTCGCCAAGGCGATCGCTGCGTTTGTGCGCCGCCTGACCTATGGCGACACAGCCTTCGATCAGTTTCGCGCTGGCGACATTCTCGCGATGTCGAGCGATGAGCGAGCAGGCATGTGGATTTTTCAGAGTACCGCGAACTGCTGGAAGTGTCACAACGGCTTTAACCTCTCCGACGAGCAGTTCCACAACACCGGTGTCGGCGTTGTCGATGGTGTTGCTCGCCCGGGCCGTGAACGGCAGACCGGCAACGTCGAAGATACCGGCGCATTGAAGACGCCGACTCTGCGCGCGCTGCTGGAAACCCCGCCATACTTCCATGACGGATCAGCAACGACATTGCGCGAAGTTGTTGAGTTTTACAATGATGGTGGTGGCGAGAATCCGCATCTTGATGAGGTCATGGAACCATTGAATCTGACAGAACGCGAGATCGATCTCCTCGTCGCGTTTCTCAGATCGGCGTCGCGAGAGCGTGCTGCATCGAGCGACACGGAAGTGGATTCATCCTCGAACCAGCAGTGAGCAGCACGTCAGGCCACCTTCTGCCTTCGCGAGTTCATCGGCTGGCAGTGTGACGACAGTGATATCAATCGCGCGAAGCGATGCGGCCATCTTCGGGTGATGTTCCGGCACGAGGACGCAGTCGCCGAGATCGAGCACATTGGCAGCAAACGGCTCGGTTGGATCGACCGAGATGACTTCCCGGCCAAGCGAACTCGTGTTGATCCACTCCGGGTTGGCAAGCAGCGTGGCGTCTCCTGCAGCGCAGACGCCAGTCTTGAGGTGCAGACATCCACGAGGTTCAAGAATCTGTACGCGATAACCGTGTCGCTCAGCAATTGACGTGAACTGCGAAATGCCTGCATCGTTCGTGCGAGCCGTCCGCCCGATACAGATATCGCGACCCATGACCAGCACATCCCCCCCGTCGATCGTGCCGGGCGGCTTGATGTGGTCGAGTGGCAGGAACTCCGCAAGCGCCGTTTCGACCGTCTGCACCTCCGCGCGGCGTGATAGCGCGCCGGGCCGGCAGATGATTGCGAAATCGTCGAGGACCACGGCAGTATCCTCGATGAACACACAATCGGGCTGGTCCGACGAAGCAGGCAACATCACTGTCGACCAGCCGTGCAATTCAAGGAGATTGTGGCAGGCTTCATGCTGCGATCGTGCGCAGTCAAGATCAACAGGCGAGCGATCGACATGTGTCAGTTCGCAGGAACTGATCGCATCACTCACTTCGCGCATAATCGCGACCCGCATGAAACCATCCTAATGATTGAGCAGCATTGGGTCGGCAGTGCATGATTCGTGATCACTGTTTCGCTCCAATCGTGATTCGCGTACACTCCGCGCATGCGTGCCATGGTTCTGCACAAGATCGCATCGCTCGATGATCAGCCTGAGCCTCTGTCGCTTGAAGATATAGCGACACCGAAACCCCGTGCCGGCGAGGTTCTGATTCGCGTCGGTGTGTGCGGGGTATGCCACACGGAACTTGACGAAATCGAGGGTCGGACGCCGCCTCCGAATCTGCCGATCGTGCCCGGGCACGAGGTCGTTGGCGTCGTCGAGCAGCGTGGCGCCGGGGTGTCGCTGCACGCGATTGGAGATCGCGTGGGAGTTGGCTGGATTCATCACTCATCTGGCGGTGAAATGGAGAATATCAGCGAGGCATTCTGCGCGACCGGCCGCGATGTGAACGGCGGATATGCTCAGTACATGACCGTGCCGGAGCGATACGCGTATCGCATTCCGGACTTCTTCAGCGACGAACAGGCTGCGCCGCTCCTGTGCGCAGGGGGTGTGGGGTATCGAGCACTTCGACTGGCTGGGATCAGCAATGGTGACGTGCTCGGCCTGACAGGATTCGGCGGCTCGGGCCACCTTGTGCTCCAGATTGCGCGGCATCTCTATCCGAGTTCAGACGTCTATGTGTTTGCGCGCAGCGAGAAGGAACGTGTTTTTGCGCGCAATCTTGGCGCACGCTGGGCGGGGGATACGCAGGATACACCGCCGCAATCGCCGCATGCAATCATCGACACCACGCCTGCCTGGCTGCCGGTACTTGCGGCGTTGCGAGTCCTGAAGCGTGGCGGTCGACTCGTGATCAACGCAATTCGGAAGGAAGATCATGACAAACACCTGATGGCGGAAATCGATTACGCGCAACACCTGTGGTACGAAAAGGAAATCAAGACCGTCGCGAACGTGACGGCGAGTGATATCAATGGATTCCTGACAGCCGCGGTGGATGCGAAGATTCAACCGCAGGTCGAGGTGTATGCCATGCAGGATGCCAACCGTGCCTTGCGCGAACTGCGTGCGGGTGATATTCGCGGCGCCAAGGTACTGCGAATCAGCAATGAATAACGGTTGCGCAGCAATGGGGTGCATCACGACACGAAAGACAGTGAGCAAGGCATTGTTCCCACGGGGCTCATTCATGGCCGCGTGGGCAATGCCGTTCGCGCGTACCGACATCTTTGTCGTACCGACCGTGCCCGCAGTCCTGTCGATCGCCCGCTGGCTCACCGCGGGTGGTCTGTTCGGCTGGTTCTCGCGACTGTCTCGAGCTGTTTGATGAAGCCGCTGGGGGGCGGTACGATACGCGGCTCGAAATCTGCGGATGTAGCTCAATTGGATAGAGCACCGGTCTACGAAACCGGCGGTTAGAGGTTCGAGTCCTCTCATCCGCGTTTGATCATGCCGACCGAAGGCGTTGGCGTGCGAAGGCCGCATCCGCGATTCGGGAGCCTGCGTCCGCGGAAAAATTCACGCTCATTGGCTTGGGACTGCCGTAACTCGGGCAGCTCAGCACTGGCTGGAGACGGTTGGGGGATCGCGTGAGATTGCCGTGGCCGCCTCATCGCAGCGTGTGACACGCGGGGTCTGTCGTGACCCTCGGCGTTTTCGCGACAAGCCGGCATCCCACACCAAGTCTCGAAGAAGGCAGCACACGACCCGCAAGCGATGGTCAGACGTCAGAAATAAAGACATTCGTATCTTGATATCTGTGAATAGATGGCTATCCTCCGGCGATCCGGCCTCTGGCAGGGCTTGATGGCGTGGCGGAAGGGTTGGGTCGCTCAGCAGTGGGGCTGGCCTCGGCCGCACAGAACTTCATGGAACCTTGAAATCTGGATGGTGGTGACACATGATGAAACGCAACAGAATCGTGCTGACTTTCGCATTGACTGGACCGGTTTATCTGACGACGGTGGCAACAGCGCAGCATGCGGATTTCGTGCTGTTCGGTGAATCGAATCAAGAGGCGATGTCGATCGAAGCTTCGCGTCGGCACGTGCACCCGATCTCCGCGCCGTACTTCCATGAGGATTCGTTCGTGACCTCCGATGTCCGCGCGTGGGCGGTCTACCACGACTTTCCCGGTGCCAGCGCGATCGGCGGTGGGAATGCCAGGATCGGGGCCGTGCAACTCAGACTCGCTCTGACCGAGGAGTTCCAGTTCGTCGCGTACAAGGATGGCTACGCTGACTTCAACAGCGGGGCGGTTGACGCGGATGGCTTGATGGACATCGGTGCCGGGCTCAAGTTCAACTTCATCCACGACTGGCAAAACGACTTCCACGTGGCAGTGGGCCTCGGCTACGAGTTGAAGACCGGGCACGGCAGGATTCTCCAGAACGACGATGAGTGGCGGCTGTGGCTGTCGGCGAACAAGGGGTTCGGCCGCCTGCACCTTGGCGCGACTGTCAACGTCTTCCTCGCCGATGAGAAGAACGTGGGTGTTGGCAACTCTGACCATCTGAGTTGGCACCTGCACGCCGACTACCACCTGTGCGACTGGTTCAGCCCGGTTGTGGAGTTCAACGGCTATACGGTGCTCGACGATGGCGCTCAGGTGCTGCCCTTCCAGGGCCTGGATGTGGCGAATCTCGGCAATGGCAAGGGCGAGGATGTGGTCACCGTGGCGTTGGGCGGCGAGTTTCGCCCGGCCGATCGCTGGGCACTGCGCGCCGCCTACGAGACGCCGCTGACCCATGCTGATGATCTGTTCGGCTATCGGTGGACCTTCTCTGTCGTGTTCTCGTTCTAGCGACGATTCGAACGGGCTTTGGCAGAGGCCCGAGGCGCGCGGCTTGGTTGGCAAGAAAGGCGCGCTTCGGGCGGGGCAATCGGCTACTATTCATTTCTGCGGCGGTTCGTGCCGTCCAGCGGCAGGAATCTGGTGTTCGCTCGACGATTGTGCCCGGAGAGGGCGGGCGATCCATACCTTCCGACCTGATTGATCCCATTGCCCAAGCCGAGGTCCGGATGACGACCACAACAGCACCCGAGCAGGATGTTGAGAAGAACAAGTCGCTCGCAGCGGATCTGCCTGACGACACACTCGTCGACTGGCTGCGAGACATGCTGCTGATCCGCGAGTTCGAGGTCCGCACAATGCAGGCCTATCAGAACAAGAAGATCGGCGGTTTCTGCCATGTGTACATCGGACAGGAAGCGGTCGCGGTGGGTTGCGTCGCTGCGGTGAAGAAGGGCGACCCCATCATCACGGCGTATCGCGATCACGGTCACGCGCTTGCTGTGGGCATGGATCCAAAGCACTGTATGGCGGAGATGTACGGGAAGATCGACGGCTGCGCCAAGGGCAAGGGCGGCTCCATGCACATGTTCGACAAGTCGAACAATCTGTTCGGCGGGCATGGCATCGTCGGCGCGCACACCCCCGTTGGTGCCGGGCTTGCGTTTGCGAACAAGTACATCGACGAAGTCATCAACGGTGGTACGTCGTCAAAGGTCACATTGTGCTTCCTCGGGGATGGCGCACTCAATCAGGGCGCGTTCCATGAAGCGCTCAACCTCGCGGGTCTGTTCGACGTACCCGTGATCTACATTGTTGAGAACAACGGGTACTCGATGGGGACTGCAATCAGCCGCGGAACCACGCTCGCGCATGACATCGCGGGCAAGGCGGATGCGTACGAGATTGATGGCCACACGATCAAAGACGGCATGGATGTCATGGCCATTTACGATGCGATGAAGCCGATTGTTGACAAGTCTCGTGAAAACTCCCGGCCTGCCTTGGTCGACTTACAGACTTACCGGTACAAGGGCCACTCGATGTCGGACCCGCGCAAGTACCGCACGAAGGATGAGGAGCAGCAATGGGAAGAGCGTGACCCAATCGAGCGGCTGCGATCATATCTGCAGGACAATCGCGATTTCAGCGAAGATGACTTCAAGAAGATGAACAAAGAAATTAAAAAGATCGTACGCGGCTCGATGGAATTTGCAGAGCAGTCGCCAGAGCCGGATCTCGACGAGTTGTATCACGATGTGTACGTTGAGAAGATGGGGCGGTACACTGGATCATCGTTGCCATCCATGCTGGATGATGAACAGAACAACGCCTGACCGCGTGACGACGCGACACGAGCGAACGAATACGAAAGAGCATCGAGCAAAGTCATGCGTGAGATTGAGTTTCGAGACGCGTTGAACGAGGCAATGAGCGAGGAGATGCGCCGTGACGAGCGCGTGTTCCTCATGGGAGAGGAAGTCGCGCAATACAACGGCGCGTACAAGGTGTCACGCGGGATGCTCGACGAGTTCGGCGAGCGGCGCGTCGTTGATACACCCATCTCCGAGGGTGGCTTTGCCGGCATCGGCATCGGGGCGGCCATGATCGGGCTGCGGCCGATCATCGAGTTTATGAGTTGGTCATTCTCCCTGGTTGCCGCTGACCAGATTCTTAATAACGCGCCGAAGATGCTTTACATGTCCGGCGGTCAGTTCGGCTGCCCGATCGTGTTCCGTGGGAATGATGGTGCCGGCGGGCAACTTGGCTCGACGCACTCATGGAGCGTTGAGGGCATGTACTCCAATGTGCCTGGCATGAAGATCGCGATTCCGTACACGCCGTACGATGCGAAGGGACTTCTGAAGACAGCCATTCGCGATGATGACCCGGTGTTTTTTCTCGAGTCTGAACGCCTGCTTTCCACAATGGGTGAAGTACCGGAAGAAGAATACACCATTGCGTTCGGCGAAGCGCTGGTTCGCCGCGAGGGGAGCGACTGCACAATCGTGGGCTTCGGCCGTCCCTTGCACTTCTGCCTTGAAGCTGCAGAGCAACTCGCAGAAGAAGGAATCGACTGTGAAGTCATCGACGGTCGTACCATTCGCCCGCTCGACATCGACACGATCGCAGAATCTGTGAAAAAGACAAACTACTGCGTGGTGGTCGACCAGAGTTGGTCTTTCGGCTCGCCGGGTTCGGAGATCGCCAGTCAGTTGCACAACATCTGCTTTGATTATCTGGACAATCACGTGCATCGCGTGCACAGCGATGATGTTCCCACGCCATACGCCTACAACCTTGAGCAGGCATATCTGCCAAACACCCGGAAAGTCTGCGAAGCCGTTCGCAGCGCAACCTACAACGCCTGATTGAGCGACCGCTGCCATGCCGATCGAAATCACCATGCCGCGCCTTTCCGACACGATGGAGTCCGGCACTGTCATCAAGTGGAACGTGAGCGAAGGTGATGAGGTCTCCTCCGGCGATGTCATTGCTGACATCGAAACTGACAAGGCGACGATGGAAATGCAGGTGTTCGACGACGGGACCATCGCCCAGATCCTCGCATCAGAGGGTGACACGGTGGACATCGGCACCGTAATCGCGCTTCTTGCCGAGGAAGACGACGACGTCGACGAGGTCAAAGGCAAGGCGGCATCCAACGGGAAGAAGTCCACTCAGTCGGATGACGACAACGGCGAGGTTGATACATCGAAATCTGCATCAGCTGATGATGACACCCAGGGCACGAAATCCGCGACAGGTGCAGATACGTCATCGAAGCCGATACGGGACACAGCAACCACCCAGCGCGAGCGTCGCGATTCTGTCGGGGATGATACCCGGACCGGCGGGCGAGGCGGCCGGTTACTTATCACGCCTGTTGCGCGGCGCATGGCTGACGAACACGATATTGATGTGCATCAGTTGAACGGGTCGGGCCCCTCCGGGCGGATCATCAAGCGAGATGTTCAGCAGGCAATTGATGCTGGCGAAGAAACGCGGGCAGCCGTCGCACCGGGCGCGCAGCAGATGACGCGGGCCGAACCGGCAGTCGTTGAGGCAACGCGTGTCGAAGCGCAGCAAACTGCCGAACTCGCCACAACTGAATGGGGGCTGCAGGATCAGATCGTTCCGCTCTCGAACATGCGGCAGACGATCGCGAAACGACTCATCGAATCAAAGACGACAGTGCCGCATTACCAGGTCACTGTCACGTTCAACGCTGATCCGCTCCTGAAGCTTCGCAAGGACCTGAACGCGAAACTGGAGAAGCAGGGCGTCAAACTTTCCGTGAATGACTTTCTCGTCCGCGCAGCAGCGCTGTCGATGTACGAGCACCCTGAGTTCAACGCATCATGGAATGAAGACAGCATTCGCATTCACGGCCGCGTGAACATTGGTGTTGCAGTATCTCTGCCACGTGAACGTGGTGGGGGGCTGGTCGTCGCAACACTGCACGATGCGGATCGTCGATCGCTTCGAGAAATCTCGCACGAAACGAAGTTGCTTGCCGAGAAGGCGCGCACCAAAGGGCTCACTATCGAGGAAATGAGTGATTCCACGTTCACCATTTCCAACCTTGGTATGTTCGGCGTGGACAACTTCACGGCGATCATCAATCCGCCGAACTCAGCCATCCTCGCGGTCGGTGCAGCGGTCGAAAAGCCGGTCGTGCGCGACGGGGAACTGACGGTTGGTCACGAAATCAGCGCGACACTCAGCAATGATCATCGGGTTATAGATGGCGCGATGGCAGCCAGGTACCTGCAGACAATGCGCGAGTACATCGAGAATCCCGAGATGATGCTCGTGTGACGAACTGTCATGCTGTCGAGTCGGCTGCGAGACGCATCCGCCAACGCGCATCAGAACCCGCCACGCCGCATCGCATCGAGCGCTTCCGGATACGGGTAACTCGCGAACACACCTGTCGGCGCACACTCCCACATCCCAAGCGATGGATATACATCGCCGCGATAGCCGGCTTCGTAGATGGTGCGCATCACCGACTCAAAGCTCGGCTCGCTGTGATCATCTCCGGACGCGACAAGACGGTTCGATTTCGCGCCGAGGAACGAAACGCTCGCAACAGGCAGACGATCACTTCGGCCGGCC
>CAZVXI010000024.1:0-29609 GCA_964631295.1 uncultured Isosphaeraceae bacterium | reverse complement strand
AATCGTGAATCCCAGCAACCGCTGGCCCGGCTGGGGCCAGTCGACCTGCTCCACCGCCTCGATGATCTCCGGATGGTCGACGAAGCACTGATAGACGGACAGGAGCCGCCGGACCGACGAGCGATACGACGGAAACTGGTCGCACAGTGCTGTTGCGACGATGGCGTGAGGAGTGCCTGCGCGTGTGCCAAGCTCTGCCCGAACGCGATCACGCAGTGCATCGCTGGGTTCGACGGAGTCGTTCGCCTGCCGAATCGCGTGTTCGAACGATGCCCAGGCGTCAGTGGGGGGCTTGTCATCATGTGCGTTCATGTGGATGTGGCTTCCTGTGGCGGACTTGTGGCTTGTTTCCAGCGATCGCACACTGTCTGACGGGCAAGGCTCAAGCTGGAGATCACTGCGCGCTTTGAGATTCCGAGAACTGCTGCGATCGAACGCGTGTCCAGACCCTCGCACGTATGCAGATGAAGTACTTCGCGCTGCCTCTGCGGCAGTTGATTCATGAACTCCAGAGCCAATTCCACGGACTCGTCGGAGTCCGCCGGTCGGGTCTGGGCGATGTTGGCTGTGTTACGGATCATGCGTTTGTGTTCCGCCACGCGAGGCGCGTGCATACGGCGAACGCCGGCTCGCCGACCTTCATCTACCCACAGTCGCCGAACCGTCCGGAACAGCCAGACGATCGCGACCTTTTCGTGCGTCAGTTCATCGCGATGCTCCCACGCTCTCAGGAGGGCCTCCTGAGCGAGGTCCTCGGCCCGATGAACATCACCCTGCGTCAGCCGCAGCGCGAAGCGATACACGCTGGTCAGATGCTGGGTCAGGAGTTGCTGTTCGTTCACAAGCGGCCCTTGGTCCCTGGCATAATGAGTCGTCGGATTGTCCAACGCTCCATGCGTGTATCACTTGCCATGAGAGACGGGCGAGCGAGCCGCTGGTCAAAGCGAATGTCAGAAAACGGTGGCAGGAGCTGTAAAGTCCTGTCGCTCCGGGCTGAGCTGTCTGCCGAGTTCAACGGCAAGCCGCCGGCCGATGTACTCCTCTTCATCGATCACAGTGTCAGCACCAGCAAACTCAAGTTCCCAGCGATACACGTGGTAGCGGCCGCGCGCGATGATGCGAACGTTGGGTGCGAGCGAACGCGCAAGCCGAATCACCTGTCGGGCTGCGGCTGGGTCGGGAATCGTGATCACGATCGCTGAGGCAGTCTGCACATGCGCGTGTTCGAGCACCGTCGCATGGCAGGCATCGCCGAGGTGGGCTGTCAGATTCTGTTTCCGGGCGATCTGCACCAGTCGTGTGCTGAGATCAACCACGATCACGCGCACGTTCGGATCGCGAACGGATGTGACGAGCGACTGCCCTGCCGGGCCGAAACCCACGAGAATCACATGGTCGCGCGGGATGTCGGGTTCTTTCCCGCGCCCCGATGCTGCGATGGCCGGCTCTTCTTCGTGAATCAGAGAGAACTTCTGAACAACGAGCATGGAGACTGGTTGAGCGCCCGCGACGAGATACGGTGTGAGCAGCAGGGTGAGGATTGTGACGGATACGACGAGCATAAACGTGTCTTCGTCAATGAGCGGGCCGGACGCGACCGCAGCAAGCACAAAGGCAAACTCGCCGGCTTGGCCAAGGCAGATACCGGTTGCAAGTGCTGTGCGATGCGCACGCTGAAATGGTCGCAGGATGAGCCAGATGATGAGTGGCTTGAGCAGTACGATGAGCGTGACGACAAACAGCACGCTCTGCCAGTGCTCGGCAATCCACATCGGGTCAGCGAGCATGCCGACCGAGGAGAAGAACAGCGTCACCAGCAACGTGCGCAGCGCACCGATGTCAGAACGGATCTGAGTTGCAAAAGGCGATTCAGCCAGCAGCATGCCCGCCACGAAGGCGCCCATTGCCGGCGAGATGCCTGCCACATGCGCCGCATACGCTGATCCCACACCCATGACGACGGCGAGCAGCGTTGCCAATTCACGATTGCGCTGCATCGTGCGTGTCTGCAGCATGCGAGGGAGCACCTGGGATGTGAGCAGGAAAAGGCCTGCGACGAGCGCCACGGCCAACCCGAGCGTCTTGGCGAGGTCCAACAGGATCTGGCCAGCACTGCCACCTTCACCAAGCACGGCCACAAGAAGGACAAGCGGAACAACTGCCAGGTCCTGCATCAGCAGAATGCCCAGTGCGTCCCGGCCATGGACGGATTCCAGTTCGGCCCGACTCTGCAGCATGCGCAGGACCGATGCGGTGCTGCTGAGCGCGAACATGGCGCCGATCGCGATGGACTCTGGAAGCTCCCATCCGAACAACATCGCAATGAGCCCACCGATAGCCAGCGTGATCACGATCTGCAACACGCCGCCCCACAAGGCCGCGGCTCCAAGTCGCCTGAGGCGCTTGAGGGAGAACTCGAGACCGATCGTGAACAGCAGCAGCGCCACGCCCAGTTCCGCGAGAACCTCGACCAACTCGTTCGACTCAATCGCTCCCAGGGCTTTCGGGCCAAACAGCAGCCCGGCCGCGAGGTAACCGATAAGGGCGCTTTGCTTGAGCCGCTCGCACAGCGCGCCAAGCACCAGCGCTCCGGTGAGCAGCAACAGGCCGCCAAGAAGTGCTTCCCAAGGGTCCATTGTGCGATCACTGTATACAAGCGGCTGAATCCGGATTGGCGCGCGGGCCTAATCGGACTAGAACGCACATCATGGCGATCCGCATGGTTGAGTTCATTGTGCCCGTTGATCTCGCAGACACCGTTCACGAGGTACTGGCCGGGCACTTCCCGGACGGGCCGTGGCATCAGTCGCGCGACGATGGTGAGTTGCATGTACGGTTGCTTGTGGATGCAGATCACACTCGCGAGATCGTTGATCTGGTCGAAGGGCGCTTCGGGCAGGAGGCCGGCTTCCGGCTCTTGCTCCTGCCGGTTGAGGCTGCCATTCCCGCTTTGGATGAATCGGAAGCTGAACTCGACCGGGGAGAGCAACAGCCACCAGCGCCGGACGGCCCCTTGAGAGATGCACAGCAGCCGCCACCGGCGCGTATTGCTTCGATCGGGCTCAGCCGCCAGGAACTTGCCGAACGAATCAAGGGCATGGCACGTCCGTCGCGTGTTTTTGTTGTGCTGACAGTTCTCTCAACGGTCGTTGCCACGATCGGTTTGCTGAGAGACAATGTGCCCGTCATTATTGGTGCGATGGTCATTGCGCCGCTGCTGGGTCCCAACGTCTCTGCAGCATTTGCGACGACCGTCGGTGATTCAACACTGTTGCGCCGGTCCTTGATCACGAATCTTATCGGCTTCCTTGTCGCGCTCTGGCTGTCGATCGTGATGTGCCTGATCGTGACGGTCGATCCGGCATCGCCTGAACTGGCCTTGCGTTGTGAGGTAGGGCTGAGTGATGTCCTGCTTGCGCTTGCATCCGGCTGCGCCGGAGCGCTCGCGATTTCCAGCGGCGTCGCATCGGCGCTTGTGGGTGTGATGGTTGCCGTTGCGCTGCTCCCACCAACGGCGACGCTTGGGCTCATGCTCGGAAGCGGTCACTGGACGCACGCGATGGGAGCCGGCCTGCTACTGGCCACAAACGTGATCTGCGTGAACCTGGCGGCCGTGTCGACGTTTCTCGCCCAGGGAATCAAGCCGAGGACATGGTGGGAGACGCAGCGTGTCAAACGATCTGCCCGAATGGCGATCACGATCTGGACCTTCCTGCTGCTGGTTCTTGTCGCGCTGATTGTGCTTGGACAGTCGACCCCGCATGGCGACTGATGCTGCTCGAACGTCGCAGCCGTTGCGGCGAAGCGTACCGCTCGGTGCAACCATGCGCGCTGCCGGCAGTGCGGCGGATGAGCCAGTGCCAACGACGCGACGGGTCATCCGGTCGGTCTCGAATCCGAACTTGCCGAAGTCCAACAGTTCGTATATGCAATCTTTCATGAACACCCCGCGTGGCCAACTCGATGCCCCTGGCTCTTTGCAATGCCCACGGCGTGCGGCCGTCGCGCTGCTCTTGCTCGTGCCGGCACCGACCATCGGCGTACTTGGCGCAATGTGGTTGGACCTCACGGAGGGGCCTGTCGGGCAGGCGATTTACTTCATCAGCAAGGCATGGCTCTTTGCTTTTCCGGTTCTCTGGCTGCTCTTTGTGGATCGTGGGAGGCTGAGCCTCTCACCAGCCGCGCGAGGCGGGCTTGGCATCGGAGTGCTTCTGGGGCTTGTGATCTCCGCCGTCATCGGGGGCGTGTGGTGGTTTGCCGGGGACGTGCTCATCGACCCTGCGGGTGTCCGCGAAACCGCCGCTATCAACGACCTTGATAAGCCGCTCACGTATATCGGGCTGGCGGTGTACCTGACTTTCATCAACGCGTTGCTCGAAGAATATGCATGGCGTTGGTTCGTGTTTCGCCAGTGCGAACGGCTGATGCCAGCTTCGCTTGCCGTCCTCGCCTCAGCCGCCATGTTTACTCTGCATCACATACTCGCTCTCAAGGCTCAACTCGACTGGCCCGCGACAATCTTGTGCTCGGCGGGCGTATTCATCGGAGGCGCGACATGGTCGTGGTGCTACCTCCGATTCCGCTCTGTCTGGCCTGGGTATTTGAGTCATGCGATTGTTGATGCGGCAATCTTCATAATCGGCTGGAAGTTGATCTTTGGCGCCTGATCAGCCAACGCGTCACCTGCCGAAATCATGGCTACTGTGTATGTATGTTCACAGGTCTGGTTCAACATGTCGGGACAATCATCTCGATCGATGCTCGTGACTGGGGAGTCAGGCTGGTGGTCGACGCGGGAGGATGGTCGCATACTCCAACGCATGGTGAGTCAATAGCTGTCAATGGCTGCTGTCTGACGATTGCCGACGAGGAATCGGACAATCACCGCCTGTTGTTTGATGTGATTCACGAGTCGCTCAACGTGACAACACTGGGCGATCTGGCCGTCAGCGATCAAGTGAACCTCGAAGCATCCGTTACGCCGACGACAATGCTGGGCGGGCACATCGTGCAGGGGCATGTCGATGGGGTTGCAGATGTCGTCTCGATCACGCGCGAGGGTGGTGAGCATCGCGTGCGTGTGCGGCCGCCGATCAAGTTGATGCATTGCATCATAGAAAAGGGCTCAGTTGCACTGGATGGCGTCTCGCTGACCGTTGCTGCGGTTGGGGATGACTGGCTTGACGTTGCCTTGATCCCGACGACACTTGGGTGGACGACGCTTGGGCAACGTTCCCCAGGGGATCGGATGAATGTCGAGACAGACTATGTCGCGAAGATCGTTGCGCGTCAGTTGGCCACGCAGTTGCAAGACAACACGTGACTCACAGGAACATCATGCAGCCCTGACTTTCGCGCCCGCTTCCACCGTGGTACGTTCAGCAACAGTGCCGCTCCGCACGCACAGCAGCGTCAGATCATCGACCTGATGCAGCGATCCGAGTTCGTTATCCAGCCGACGCTCGATGTGCTGAACCATCGCATCCGGCGAGGGAATCTCGGCGAGGTCTGCGAACGCATCGAGGTAGCGTTGATTCGCTCCGATGCGATCGAGTTTGCCGTCCTCCATCTGCGGGAAGGCCTGTTCGAACCCGTCTGAGTACAGCATCAGACGCGCACCCGCTGGAAGCGCGAACTCAACATGCGTGTATTTCTCGTTGTCGAAGACGCCCAGCAGACCACCATCAATCGTGATTGGTTGCATCTGTCCGTCAGGCGATATCGTGATTGGTGGCGGATGACCTGCACTGGCCATGCGGACAGACCGGTCGCGGCAGTTGATAATGCCATAGACTGCCGTTGCGAATCGCGTGGTGCGTCCCTGACATTCGAGCATCTGCTGGTTCAGCCGCGCGAGCACTTCACCGGGCTCGACGATGCGATAAGACGACTTGAACGTCTCTTTGGTCACGAGCGATCGCGCGATGATCATCGTCAGCAGCGCTGCCGGCACGCCGTGTCCAACCGCGTCAGCGACGAAAATGCCGACATGGTCTTCATCGAGGCGCGCGATGTCGTAGATGTCTCCGGACACATAGTTGGTCGGCCGCCACATTGCAGCGAACTGGACACCGTGCAGGTGCGGTAACTCGCGCGGGAGATACTCACGCTGGATCATGGCTGCAAGTTGCAGTTCCTCGTGAATCTTGGCGATCTGGCCTTCGAGGCCACCGTGGTATCGCTGTGCGACTTTCAGTTCATGCCGGACCTCATCCACTTCAGACTGGCGATGAGACATTCCGCGCAATATGCCTGCCACCTGGGTGGCATCAGTTGCGCTGTCGATGAGGATCGGCTTCAAGTAACGCAGGTGATTCGGCCCGGTGAAGGCTTCATCCTGCAAGGCCACGACGGGAACGCGTGCCGCTTCGACGATTCGGAGAATACGACGATAGTCCGGGCATTCGCGGAGACGATCGACGAGCAGCACCGCAGCAGTCGCTTCATCAAGCGCCGTGTCATCGAACTGCTCGTCATAAACAATGACGAAGTTCGGAGCTTTCGTGCAGTAGACACGGCGGATTCCGGTTGTGAATCGATCAGCGCGATCGCGCTCGCTTGCAGCGGCGATGACGATCACAGTCTGGTGCAGCATTCCCAGTCCCATCCTTGCGACGTGCCGTTTCGAATACGGTGGCGAACGAGGCCACGATCCGACAGGCACATTCTCGGACGGCCATCCGTGCCGCCGCTGCGCAGGTGATCGGTCTACTGAGCAAGCCCCTTGAGGCGGTCCATGTCGAGTGGGATCTTCTCGTACATCTCGAGGTCCAGTTGATCAAGCGTGCCTGCCTTCAGCTCGATCGCGAACTGGGCACGGGTGCCACTGGAGTAACTCTGGAGCCGGGCGCGATAATCTGCATCGGACTCACCATCCGCCTGCGGTGGCTCGGCTTTCATCTCATGCATGGCCGTAATACGGCCCCCGGCATCAAGGAAGATGATGTCAACGTCGACAAGGCAACGGTACATCCAGAATCGCCGGACTGTCGGTTCCGGGAAGATGAACAGCATTCCGCCGTCGGCGGGAACGGAGTTGCGGCCGCCGAGCCCGCGTGCGATCGCTTGCTCAGTTGCAGCCACTTCGAGGGTGAAAGTGCGGTCCTTGATCGTGACGGTCTCGAATCGAGGCCCTGCCGGATCACCGCAGCCCTTCGCAGGAACGAGCACCACGAGCGACAACAGCAGCGTGCCTATTGCTAGCAACCGTCGATGAGCCAACGATGGTCCTCCTCGCTGAATACGACCGCATCGCGTGAGAGCGCGTCGACCGAGAACGTGCCAAGAAACTCAGTCGCAGACATCACCACACGAGATGACGATGCGCCTGACCACGACGCAATGAGCCCGATGATACGCTCCGGCGGCACACCAAGACTGCGATATGTCTCGATTCGCGTATCGCCGTGTCGCTTGGCAAGTCGCCGCCCGTCAGCACCGACAACGATGGGCAAGTGCCACCAGCGCGGGGGCGTCCAACCGAGCGCTGCATACAGCAGTTGCTGTCGTGCAGCAGATGGCAACAGATCATTGCCGCGGACAACATCGGTGATGCCCTGTCGGTGATCGTCGACAACAACCGCAAGTTGATAGGCGGGTTCGCCGCGTTTCGTCCAGAGTACGAAATCCCCGCACTCAAGAGCGGGCTGAAAAGAGCATTGGCCTGCGATGACATCGTGAACGACGACCGCATCATCGGGCACAATGAAACGGTGATTCGATTCCAACTGACTGAAGGTAAAACGCTCTGGCTCCGTGTCCAGCGATGGCCGCAACTTCATCGGATAGTGCAGTTCGCGATCACCGGCATGAGGCGCAGCACTCGCAGATTCGATCTGCTTGCGCGTGAGATCGCATGAATAGACCAAATTCCGGTCGGCGAAGTGACGCATCGCCTTGCTGTAGGCCGACATATCATGCGACTGGTGCATGACATCACCATCCCAGTCGATACCGAGCCATGCAAGGATATCGAGGGCCTGCCCAGCCGCATCGGCTTTGACGCGCGGTCCGTCCAGATCCTCGATACGCATCTGCAGCGACCAGTCATTGCGTCGCGCCAGTGCCCAGTTGATCAAAAACGTGCGAGCATTGCCCAGGTGCAGCGCTCCTGTGGGCGATGGAGCGAGCCGGGACGCCCGTTTGCTCATCAGCGTTGGATCGGTATGATGCGACACTTCAGCAGCGACCACCAAGGAGCGGATGACCATGGAAAAACTCGGTCAGGATGATATCGACCAGCGAATGACAGACTTCCCCGAGTGGTCGGTGGGGTCAGATTGCCTGCAGCGGACGTTTGGCTTCGATGACTTTATCGGAGCGATGTCGTTTGTGAGTCGCGTGGCTGATCTGGCCGAGCAACTCCAGCACCACCCGGACATCATGATCCGCTACAACAAAGTGACATTGACGCTGCGAACACACGATGCGGGCGGCTTGACTGACAAGGATTTCGCCTTCGCTCGCGAGATGGACGCCGTCACATCGGCCAATCGAGACTGATCGAATCGCTCAGCCTTCCAATCGGCCCGCAAGTGCCTCCCGCACAAGGTCCGCCCGGGCTTCGCGCATGCGGTTCTGGGACAGGGTCTTCTCGGACTGCATCTGCAAGTGGGCGGGCTGAACTTGCAGGAACAGGCGGTTGATGGTGTCCAGGTCGATCACATCGATGCGGTCGAGCGCGATGCCCAGACGCAGACGGCTGAGGAGTTTCATGGCTTCTTCGATACCGAGCAGCCGAGCTGAGCCAAGTATTGCGGCTGATCGATAGACCCGGTCATCGAGCAACGACGGGTTCTTCTCAGCGAGCATCCGCCGAGCCTGGCGTTCGTAGTCGATAATCCGCGGGAGAATCTCGGAGTTGAGTTCTTCCAGCAACTCCTGCTCGCTGCGACCGAGCGTGAGTTGATTGCTGATCTGGTAGAAGTCACCCGCCGAGTCGGATCCTTCTCCGTAGTAACCGCGCACCGCAAGGTGCAGATCTTTTGCCGCGCGACGGACGCGTTCAATCTCGTTGGTGATCTTCAAGCCGGGCAGGTGCAGCATCACGGAAAAGCGCGTGCCGGTACCAACGTTTGTCGGGCATGCTGTCAGATAGCCCCAGCGATTGCTGAACGCGTAATCGAGCCGCTGCTCAATGAAGTCATCCACCTCGTCTGCTTCAGTGTGAACCGTTGCCAGTTGCAACCCTGCAGCCAGGACCTGAATGCGCAGATGATCCTCCTCGTTGATCATGATGCTCAGATGTTCATCCCCAGAGACTGCCACCGCGCGATGATGACCGCCCTCTGCGAGTTCGCGCGAAATCAGATGTCGTTCTGCGAGCAGTCGGCGATCACGGCGCGTGGCCCGAGCCATGTCCACCCAGATCATGTCAGGAGCGAGATGCTGATCGAGCAGCACATCTCGCAAGAGTATGCTCAGTTGACGAGCTTCGGTATCCCCGGACTTGCTCACGAAGTTAAAGCCCGCAATGTTTCGTGCGAGCCGCGCACGGCAGCTGATGACGACGTCCGAATTCGGGCCGCTGGAGTCAATCCAGGATAGTTGCTCGTTGAATTGCATTTCTACAGAGGCCGATCAGTCCGTTGGGTCAGTTGTGTCTCCGGTGTCGGTCGTTCGCGGCCCTTTATTCGGTTGCGATTCGAGCGACTTGAGACGATCACGCACTTCTGCAGCTCGTTCAAACTGTTCAGCAGCCACAGCACTGTCCAACTCACGCAACAGGGCGCGCACCTGTGCTTCGCGGTCAATCGACCCGCCGCCACGATGCGGCACTTTTCCGGAATGATGCGTCGCACCGGCCTGCGATCGGCCGATGAGCGGTGCGAGCTGCTTCTCGAACGCTGTATAACACTGTGGGCAGCCGAGGGTGCCGTCCTGCCGGAAGCGAGCGAATGTAAGGCCGCAGCCTGCACAAACAAGCTTGCGTGCCGCCTTGGCCTTGGATGCAGCACCTTGGCCCTGAGCGATGACGAAATGCGTCAACATCTTGTTGAGCGGTTGCGGCATTGAAACCGCAGGCATCCCGGCCTCATCTGCATGCTCCTGACACAGATGCACCTCTTTCTTCACACCGCCTTTGACAATCACCTCGTGGACGGTGGCCGGTTTGTCACACAGATCACATTTCAACAGGTTCAGGCTCCGAAGTCATGGTATTCGCAGGGGAAGTCACAGGCCAGATGAAACTCACCAACTTCACAGTGCCGTTTCGATGCTGGATTGGGCCGGCTTGGCTGCACGAATCGCGACCAGTTCGCCAATCAATGATGGAATCTGATCCAGCGGCTGTACTGTGCTCGCATCGGAACGGGCAGATGCCGGATCTGGATGACACTCAATGAATACAGCGTGAACGCCCGCTGCAACGGCCGCTCGTGCGAGCAACCGCGCGCGATCCGGCCTGCCTGCCGTTGCGTGTGTGCCGCCGCCCGGCAGTTGCGTCGAATGGGTCACGTCAAAGCAGACAGGCCTGCCAAGGTCCATCAGGTCGCCGAGTCCGATGAAGTCGTTGACGAGCCGGTGGTAGCCAAAGAAGGTGCCACGCTCGGTGAGCATGATGTTCTCGCAGCCTCCGTCTTCCAACTTCTTGATGACATGTCGCATCTCGGCTGGCGCGAGGAACTGCCCCTTCTTCACGTTGACAGGTTTACCCGTTTCCGCGCACGCAGTCAGCAGATCAGTCTGCCGGCACAGAAAGGCGGGCACCTGCAGGAGATCAACGACCTCTGCTGCCTCCGCAGCTTGGGCGGGCTCGTGAATGTCGGTCGTCACTGGACAGCCAATCAACGCCCCTAATCGAGCGAGTTCATCGAGACCAGCGGCGATCCCAGGGCCGCGATCCGAGACAATGCTCGAACGATTCGCCTTGTCGAAGCTCGCCTTGAACACGAGTGGGACACGGTGGACTTCACATGCTTCTCGGAGCGCTCGAGCGATCTGGTCGTTGATATCCGGCGATTCAAGCACGCAGGGGCCTGCGATGATCATGAGCGGCTCGCCGACACCACATGGATGACGACCGATCTGGCAAGGGGTGGGCATGGGCAACAATAGCCGTCCGGGATCATCATGCCATGCCCGTGTGATCGGTACAGTTTGACAAAAGCGGGACCGGAAATCGACACATGGCCGATACATGTGCCACATGTGGAAGTCCTGGCTGGCCAGAGGAGGTTTCGATGGAACCGTGTTGCGTGGAAGCCGAACATGTAAAGGCGTGTCATCCAAGGGGTTGCCCGAGGTGGTGACATGACGCGCACGGGGAGAAACGATATGGCTCGCATGCCGCGAGAACCCGAAGCATTCGGGGAACAGGTCGCACGGATTCTGGCGCGGATGTTCCCAGATCGGGCTGCCGAGTTGGCCGGTCCGATGGATCTCGTGCTCAATGGCAAACACCTTGGGCTTGAGAATCTCTATCGCATGGTCCTCGTTGAGCCTGATCGGGGTGTCGAGATTGTCGAGAACTACCTCGACCGGCTGCTCGAAGGCGATGCCATCGGCGCGGTGCCGCTGCCGCTCTCCGTAGCCAAGCCGCGAATCATGCCTCGCATCCAGCCGGAGCGCATCTTCGATCACCTCGATCGCGAGCAGGTCGCGCACATCCCCTATGTGAATGACACCGTCATCGTGTATGTGATTGATCTGCCGCAGATGACGGTCAGTATTACTGTCGAACAGGCATTGAAGTGGGGGTTGGACGACGACGACCTCGACCGCATTTCGCGCGAGAACCTCGAACGCTATTCGCCAGACCTGCAAGTGCAGTTGGTGGACTCAAGCGAAGGTGGCCGAGCAGCGATTCTTGCCCGGCAAGACGGATACGACGCAGCCCGGCTGCTGCTTGGATCGTTGCATGAACGGCTCGCACCTGAACTCGGCGGCGACTTCCTCGTTGCCGCGCCCGCGCGCGACATGTTCCTTGCCCTGACACATGATCCGGACGAGTTCGTCGAACGACTTCGCAAACGCGTGCACATCGACTATCGCCGTTTGCCGTATCCGATTACAGACGAGCTGTTCCTCGTGACGCGTGATGGCGTTGCAGGAACCAAGAGCGCCGCCTGAGACCACTGAATCAGATCACTGCCCGCCTGACTGCACAAGAAAAGCCCACGGCTCGAAGCCGTGGGCTTTGTGGATTGCCTACTTCGCTGTCGCGTCGCTTACGGGAAGAGGATGGACACCGGGTCAAGGATCGTGAACGGGCTGACCGGTGACAAGCTCGGCCCCGGGCGACCAGTCGCGGCCGACCAGAAAGCCGGCTGATTGCCGGTGAGCGTGATTTCATTGTCAACCCAGTTCCAGCCAGGTTCGAAGCAGTCGCCTTCGACCGGTGGGTCGCCGTTGACGAAGAACATCTGCACACGGACGTCATCATTGATGTCGTTGGTGATCTGCAGGAACGTGTCCTGAACAAGGTTGCCATCCTCATCCCAGCGAATCTCAACGTTGGAGAAGATCAGCACAGAGCCCTTCTCGCCAGCGGCCATACGGTCCATGATGTCAGGAACGCCACGCTCGACTCCGCTGGCCTGCGTGCCTGGACGACGATGCGGCTGTTTCGGCTGCTGAGCACCTGCGATTTCATCCGGCAGCTCAAGCGGATCGTACAGGATGGTCGCTGGCTCGGTGCCCGCACCGAACAGGTTCACACCACTCTGATATCGGTGCACATCGCTTGTCGCGATCGTATTGCGCAGACCAAGCAGAGCCGTCTCAGATACCGGATTCATGCCATCGCATTGTGGATTGGCTTCACCATTGATCCGGAAGTACCCGGTATCGGTCTGCAATGTCCCGAGCGCGAAGTGATTCGGCTGAATGAATGAGACCAGTGCCTGATCCCAGCACTCAACGCAGCGGAATGCCTCGGAGAACTTCGTCTCGTTCTGGTTCCACACGAAATACTCGGCGTAGGTGCTGACCGGGCCACCAGAGTTGGCGGTGAGATCCATATCGACGGGGTGCAGTGTCATGTCAGTCTGCGTCGACAAGATTGCGCCACCAGTCGCGGAACTGAGAGCCGTGGATCCTGTGGCGTAGAACTGCCCTCGAAGCTCAGCATACGGAGCCGCGAAGTCAACACCATCGAGGTTGATGACACCCGGCGTCCCGACGATGTCGCCAAGTGGTGTCGACTTCGCACCAGATGCCCATGCTTCGTACTGCCACGATGATGCGCCGCGATAATCCACGACGGTTCCCGTACCGGACAAGTGGTTCCAGCTGATCTGCTGGCTCAGGTTATCGACAGCGAACGCGACTACAAAGCCGCGCAGCACGCGGTCGGTCGATCCTTCCGGATCGGGTCTGCCAATGAGCGAGCCCGGCTCACATTCATCGGGCACGCCGTTGTCATTGCAGTCGATCGAGGTGCCGCTAGCAACGTCGCACTCATCCAACACGCCATTGTTGTTGCAGTCGACCCACTCGCACTCGTCAGGAATGCCGTTGCCGTTGCAATCATCGACGAGGCCGTTGTCTATCTCGCACTGGTCGTCAATGTCATTGTTATTGCAGTCGGTGATGCCGCCACCGCAGTTTCCGATGACTTCTTCGATGGCCGTGCACGTCCCGGACCCGTTCGCCGCGGTGAGCGTGTACGCGCCGCCTGTGATCGAGGCATAATCCATCATGATGTCCGCAACGGCGGTATCAACGCCGAATGTCGGGACGTAGATCGAGGAAAGCTGGATGCCCGCTGCAGATGCGTCGAACGCTCGCTGCATTGCTGCAGCGGTGTCGGCTCCGGAGAATGAATCGTCGCAACCACCCGGAGGGGCATCCGTGACGAGGATCGCGATCTTGACACAGTCCGTTCGGAATGGGCTGAACGTTTCTGCGTTGCAGTTGTTCGAGCCGTTGATGACGAGGTTCAGTGCTTCATCAGATGCCTCGGGCGTCCCACTGCCTCCGCTAGCCACGAGCGCCGAAATCGCGTTCATGGTGTCAGTCTGGTTGAAAGTCAAATCCAGGTCGGTCTCTGGCGCATCTTTGAAGCTGACGACGCCGAAACGGACATCGCCGCCCGACGCGAGGTCTGCCACATTGATGATCTGTGACAAGCCCGCCTGAACATCGCTGATGGCTCCGTCCATCGAGCCGGTATCGTCAACCACAAACACGAGGTCAGTGCAGCCGCATGACGGTGCGATTGTCAACTCGTAGTCGCCATCACCGCCGAGCCAGCTGTCGACCTGCACAATGTATTGGCCTGATTGAGCAGCAGTGTGAGTGATCGACTGATTCATGAACTGGTCAGTGTCGTTGTTCGATGACTCGGCCACCAAAATCAAGTCAGTGCCACCAAGTACGTCAGGCACATCGCCGGGCTCTGCCTGGTCACAACCCGCCACGTAGTACAGCCAGAGGTAGCTGCCTTGCGGAAAGTCAGTCATAAGATCAATGTTGATCTCCGTACCCGCCG
Organism: uncultured Isosphaeraceae bacterium; assembly: GCA_964631295.1. GTDB lineage: Bacteria > Planctomycetota > Phycisphaerae > Phycisphaerales > SM1A02 > CAZVXI01. The sequence continues at coordinate 15,175 of CAZVXI010000024.1, read as the reverse complement.
CCGCGTTGAACGTGTACCACGGATGGTCGGCACCCGGGCTGTCCGTATGGACATAGGTGCCAGCTTGTACTCCGAAGCCAGTGCCATCGATGTCTGAGACAATATCTGGCTCATGATCCGCCAGAACGGCGCCAGAAAACGACAGACTTGCAACGATTGAAACGGTGATTGAAAAGCGCTTTCGATTCACGTCATCCTCTCCTTGAGCGCAAACACGCGACCAGACAGTTCCCGGTCTACCTCAGGCCTTGCGCAACGATCAACTTTCGTGGGGCTTGCAATGGAACACCCTCCCGGCCGCGACGAGACAGAGCGAATCGCAGGTGGCTTCGACCACCCACGCACGGCCATGGCAGAATCCGTCGAGCAGATTCTGACAACATTCTGCACGATTTCGCTGGCATTTGCAATCGGAAGACCGGTAATCTCGCCGTTTCCTGACAGGACATACACGATATCTGTAAAGATGGGAAAAATGGGTTGTACCGGGGGACAGTCTCAGATGGGAGACTTCGACTTCTCCACAAGTCGAACCCCTTCGATCCGCAGATCGCGGTCGATACCCTTGGTCATGTCGTACAGTGTCAGCGCTGCAATCGACACTGCCGCCAGAGCTTCCATCTCGATGCCTGTCCGCGCCGTGATTGTCGCTTCAGCGACGACCCTCAGCCGCCCAGCATCCACGCGTTCGAAATCGATGTTCACGGCATCGAGTGGCAGCGGATGGCACAGTGGAATCAGGTCATCTGTGCGTTTCGCCGCGAGAATGCCGGCGGTACGTGCGCATGCGAGTGCTTCACCCTTCGGCAGGTTGCCAGCAAGCAGCCGATCCAGCGTTTCCGGCGCAGCGCAGAACAATGCTTCGGCAACGGCGCGGCGACGCATCGGCGGCTTGTTGCCAACATCGACCATGCGCAAACGGCCATAATCGTCAAGATGGGTCAGGTCCGGCTCGGCCATCAGCGTCACAGCGTAGCGTGCGAAGAACGAACCTGCGATTCCCACACAATCCTGCCGCCTGCGACCGTCAGCACAACGCTCGGCATATCCCGCGACCAGTCACACGCGAAAGGATCGCGATCGAGCATGACGATGTCCGCCTCATTCCCAACCGCCAACCGGCCGATTCGCGACTGGCCCAGCGCTTCGGCCGCACCGGACGTATATGCGAGCAGCGATTCCTCGACGGTAAGGTTCTGCTCTGTCAGAAACGGCTTGCCGGCCCACGTCAGGCCCGTCACCGCTGCGCGCACCCCCTGAAGTGGGTCGCATGCGACGACCGGCCAGTCTGAGCCGAACGCGAGGCGTGCTCCGGCATTGATGAGCGAACGAAACGCAAAGCAGCCGGGCAAACGGTTGCGACCAAGTCGCGCCTCGGCGATACGACCATCATCGGCCTTATGCACAGGTTGCATGGATGCGACAATGCCTGCGAATCGTTTGATGTCGTCTTCGGCAATCTGCTGTGCGTGCTCAATCCGCGCCCTGCACTGAGCAGGCAGATGAGCGACTGCGTTCAACGCGAGGTGGACAGCCTCATCACCAATGGCGTGGATCGACGGCGACAGGCCCGCATCGGCCACGCGCTCGGCCCACGCATTGAGTTGCCCATCGCGTGCGAGCTCCACGAGCAGACCGCGATTGCCGGGATCGTCCGCGTACGGCTCGAACATGCGCGCGGTGCGGGAGCCAAGTGTGCCATCGACAAACGCTTTGTAACCGATGACGGCGAGGTGATCGTCGTTGTCAAACGTCTCGCCGAACGTCGTGTCAAGCGGCCACGTCCGATCCAGCAGTGTGATAATGCAGCGAAGGGTGAGCGCATCGCGCGAGGGCGCGTACACCTGTTCGACATCGCGCTGATACTCCATCGAGCCGACAGTTGTGAGCCCGAGTTGATGACAATGCGCTTGTGCCGCGGTGAGGGCGTGACGCTTGGCTTCAGGCGTCGCCTTGGGAACAAGCGGGTTGAGCATGTGCCAGGCGGCTGCCTCAAGCAGCAGACCCGTCGGGTTTCCATTGCCTGGATCGCGCACGATGTGGCCGCCGGGCGGGTCTGCTGTGAGGTCGAGCATTGCCATCACAGCTTCGTTAACGAGCACCGCGTGAAGATCCGAGCGATACGCAATGGCAGGGCGATTGCCGGCCTGACGCAGCCATGTATGGTCCGGCGGGCCTTCAACTGAGAGGTTGGCGTCTGACCAGCGGCCGGCAATGAGCCACTCATCGGCGGGCAACTGATCATGCTGCGTGGCGATCGCCGCTTCGAACATCCCGCGCGTCGTGACATCACTCAGATCGACTTGTCGCAGCGCTTCGCCCCCCACAAGCAGGTGAAGATGCGCATCGATCATCCCCGGGATGAGTGTCCGCCCCTCGGCGTCGATCGCTTCGTCGGTCGCTTCGGGGACAACATCGAGGCCGGCAATCTTCCCGTCGGCAAGGCGAATCGACGAGGCATGGGGCCGACTTGCGTCAGCCGTCCAGATACGGGCGTTGGAGATGTGCAGTGGTCGCGACATGCTGATATCCTAGCGAAAAACCATGTGCCAGCGGTCTTCGCCCTGTACCATCGCGGAGACGCTTTGCCGGTGTCTCAGCGCGAAATTCCTACTCCCACCAATGGAGAATCTCATGTTCACCCGTTCACGATGGAAACACCTCGCAGCCGCTGTCGGCTTTGCAACGGTCTGCGCCTCCGCGAGCGGTCAGCAGACGACTCGCGATGCGAAGGCTGACCTATTCCCAGACGATTGGTTCTACCCGCAAGCACCGGCCAATCTTCGTGGCATGGAAGGCAAGCCCGCCCCTGATCTGCATCTTGAGCAGTGGATTGGCGATGCCGTTTCGATGGAAGATCTGCGAGGCGAGATCGTCGTCATTGATTTCTGGGCGACATGGTGCGGCCCGTGCATGGCGGCGATCCCGAAAAATGTTGCGATCGTGGAAGCGTACGAAGATTACGGTGTTCGCTTTATCGGCGTGCACGATACCCGGCGCGGCTGGGACCGTGCTGCCAAAGTCGTTGAAGAGAAGCAGATCAACTACCCTGTCGCGAAAGATGAACCGTTCACCGACGAGCAGGGGCGCGTACGAGGCAAGTCGACCATCGCCTACAATCTTGCCTTCTGGCCAACCTACCTCGTCGTCGATCAAAAGGGCATCGTTCGCGGTGCTGGCCTTCGTCCGGACAAGGTCGAGTCTGCCATCATGAAGCTGCTGGACATTGATGAGCCGCTCGTAGGCGAAATAAAGAAGCCAGAGAAGCTCACGCCTGCGAAGGCTGCTATTCCATCCGACTGGCTTGAAGGTTCAGAAGAGAGTCGGGCCGCGTTTGCGAAGCTCGCCAAGGCCGACAAGCCGCCAGCGCTCGACTCCAGCACGTGGCTGAATGCGAAAGAGCCTTATGAGCTTGGCGGCGACAACACGTTCGGGAAGGTGATCCTGCTCGATTTCTGGGCGACGTGGTGCGGCCCATGCATTCGCTCCATCCCGCACACCAACGAGTTGATGGAGAAGTACGAGGACGAAGGCCTCGTGATCATCGGTGTCTGCCATCCCCGAGGCGTCGAGAAGATGTCGCAGGTCGTTGAGGAACACGGCATCAAGTATGCAGTGTGTGCCGACGAAAGCGGCGAGATCTGCGAGTCCTACATGGTGAACAGCTACCCGGACTACTACTTCATCGATCGGCTTGGCAAACTTCGGATCATCGATTGCAAGAATGGCAATGTTGAGGATGCGATCAAGGCGCTGCTTGCTGAGCCGAAACCGGTCAAAGCAGCGAAGATGCTGCCGATGCGCAAGATCAAGCAGCAAGGCGACGGCTGAGCCCGGAAGACATCTGAAATACGGACCAGAGCCCATGCACGTTCCCGTGCGTGGGCTTTCTCTTCGTCACGCTCACCAGCCGAATCGTTGCTCGGTCCAGGGGTCGCCATGCATGTGGTACCCGTTGACTTCCCAGAAACCGGGCGCATCTGTTGTTCGGAGCTCGAGCCCGGTCACCCACTTGGCGCCCTTCCAGAAGTAGAGGCGAGGGACAACGACCCGCACCGGGTACCCGTGATCGCGCGAAAGAGGTTGTCCGTCGTGCTCCCACGTGATCACGCAGTCATCCTGCGTGAACTCGTCGAGAGCGACGTTTGTTGTCCAGTCGCCGCCGGGATCACCGGGCGAGTGCTGCATCACGAACTTTGCATTCTTTGTCGGCTTCGCGAGATCAATGATCGTTCTCGTCTGCACGCCGGTAAACACATTGTCCAGACGCGACCAGCGTGTCACGCAGTGAATATCGCACCGGACATCCACCTGCGGCAGGTCCGACAAATCATCCCAGGTAAGCGTCAGCGGATTGGCACACGCTCCCCAGACACGCAGTTCCCACGTGTCCTTCTCAAGGTGAGGGACATTGCCGAAATGCAAGACAGGCCACTTCTTCGTCAGTACCTGCCCGGGCGGCGTACGCGCTTCAGGTCCGCCTCCGCCCCGCAATGTGTCCGGGCTGATTATCATGGGCCGCTTTTCGCGAGCCGTCGGGTTGGGATGCAGAATCGACATCAGGTCAGGCTGGTTCGAATGATGTTCCGCTCTCGACATAGAAGGTGGCCATCGAGCCGGGCTTGAGGATGTCGAAGTCCTGGTGCTCCGGGCAGGTGACCCACATCGGAATTGCCACGTTGACCAACACGCGCCGGGCTTCGGGTTCAACTGCTCGTATTGTACCGGCCACGATTCGAGGCTCACCCCAGACTGGCTCGATGAATCGGCCGCCGCCTGCCATGGCATGCATGCGAAGCGCCCTTGCGCGAACTGTCCCAGTGATGCGCGTGCCGATCTCGGTCGTGCTCTGAATGTTTTCGCACGCAAGTTTGATTTTGTAGCTCGTCCCCGGGATCTCCAGCGTGATCATGCGTTCGTCACGGTCAACGAGTCGCCCGGTCGTCAATGCATCTTTGGTCGCCGTCTGGCTTGCCACAAGAGTCTCCTGCCGATCCACTGGATTGAAGTCACTGCCCGGTTCGAGCGTATGCTAGGCGCAGTTGCGTCTTACGACGGGATATCCCGCACCTGTGGGCTTTGGCGTTGTGAGCGTCCGGCCTGCGCAGCATGACCGCCGAGGTGCTTGTCGAAGAACTGCATCGCTTCCATATACACGCGTCGGTCACGGATGATGTGGCCCTGGTCATCCACGAGCCTGAGTCTTGTTTCGACTCCATCGCTCTGCAATTTAGCATGCAGCGTTTCAGATTGACCTGCCTGGACAAGTCGGTCTTCGGTGCCATGAATCAGCAGCATCGGTGGATCCTCGGAATCGACCCATGAAATCGGGCTTGCTTCTCGCAGTCGCTCAGTCCATGCCTCGCCTTCAGCGCTGCCCAGCCAGTATCGCATGCGTTCACCACCGTTGCCAATCTCCGAGAAATCGAAGATGCCGGACACAGGCACGGCGCACTGCACGGCGCTGCTGGTGTCAGCATTGGTCCCGACAGTGCCGTGGGTTTCTTCCGCATTGCCCGTCAGAGCGAGATAGGCAGCGAGGTGGCCGCCCGCGGAATGCCCCCAGACACCGATTCGATCAGGATCAATCGCCAACTCCTCGGCATTGGAGCGCAAGAAGCGAATCGCCGCTTTGCAGTCATGCACGGCGGCCGGGTACTCGGCGATATCAGACAGACGGTAGTTAATCGCGGCTGCAAAGTATCCACCGCGCGCGAGTGCGACATTGAACATCTGCCCGTCGGATTTGCTGCCCGAACGGAATCCACCCCCGTGAATGTACACAACAACCGGCATGGGTTCGCCATCCGACTGCCGCGCGAACGCCGTGTCCATTGTCAGATCGATTGGTGCTTGTGATCCGGGTACCTCGACGGTCGCATAGACGACGTCATCGACGGTGATGATCTCTGGATTGCGCAGCGCACGCTGACGCTGCTGAGCGCGTTCCGTCGCCCGTTGCGGCTGCGCGTTCTGCGATGCAACGCGAACGTCGACGGCTGGAGTCCCCATGTTCAGTCCGATTGAGACCGCAACGAAAGATGTGACCATCGCTGCAAGAATCCACATAACACCACAGTATCTGCACATGGAGATCTCCAACCCCGGCCCCGGCTTCACGATCAAACGGCCGTTGCAGGCATGCGCCCAGCATGCTCCTGTGACCGGCCAAGGAAGTTTGCCAGCAACCGTGGGCCATCCACGGTCAGAAAACTCTCCGGATGGAACTGCACGCCGTCAAGCGGGGCCGCCTGCGGAGCGCGGTCAATCCAGCGCAAGCCCATGATTTCATCGTCGCTCGTCCACGCGCTCACCTCGAACGCGTCGGGGATGTTCTCTCGACGAACGATCAAAGAATGATAGCGTGTCGCGACGAATGGGTTGGGGAGCCCTTCAAAGATGCCACGCCCGTCATGGTGCACATCGCTGGTCTTGCCGTGCATCAGCCTCGTATGTCGTTCCACGATCATGCCCGCTCGATCCGCGATTGTCTGATGCCCAAGGCAGACGCCGAGGATCGGGATCTTCCCGCGGAAGTGTTCGATCATCGCCGGGCAGATGCCTGTTTCCTTCGGAGTGCATGGCCCGGGTGACACGAGCAGGTGCGTCGGATTCAGAGCCGCTGCTTCGCTCACTGCGATCTTGTCGTTGCGCACCACGCGAACATCCACGTCGGGCGCAATCTCCCCGATCCGGTGAACAAGGTTGTACGTGAACGAGTCGTAGTTATCGATCAGCAGCAGCATGGCAGGCTTCTGTTCATGATTGTCATCGCTTTCAACCTTCGCTCTGCACTGCGGATTCCGACTCGGCCGCTTCATCAGCTGCACGGACCACAGCGCAGAACTGTTCGATGAGCTGCGCATCCTTGACGCCACGCTCCGACTCCACGCCACTGCTCACATCCACAGCGTACGGCCGAACGGCGCGGATGCCATCCGCCACGTTCGCAGGCGTCAGCCCGCCGGCGAGGATCAGCGGCTTGGAAATCTTCCGACGCATCGCGGTCAACTCCGTGTAGTCAAAGCCCCTTCCCGCTCCGGGGATCGCACCTTCTACAAGCAAACTGTCGACATCATCAGCATTGTTCCATTCTCTTATGTGTCTCGCGTTAAATGCTATCGCCCGGATAATCCGATTTGGTCGCGGCAACGCCGAGCGCACCTGCGCAACGAACGCGGCATCTTCATCGCCATGCAACTGCACGCTCCCGGTCAGGGGTGAGTCGAGTTGCTCATTGCGATACACCCAGACTGGCTCGACGAAACTCGGCAGGGCGATGGCAATCTCAAGCGCCGCTGACTGATCAACATACCGCGGCGAGGACTCGACGCGCATCAGGCCGATCGCATCCGCGCCGCACGCAGCGGCGTGTAACGCGGTCTCGACATCGCGCACGCCGCAGATTTTGATTCGGGTGCGATGCGGCAGAGCAGCCATCATGCGGTCCCCAGTTCTGCAGCGAGGTCATCGGCCAGTGATTTCTGTGATGGGTCGCGAAGTCCATCGCGCGCGGATTCGACAAGTTGCCTCGCGCGTTTGAGTTTGTTCAGCGATCGCGCATAAAGAACGGCAAGGAGCAACTGAACCTCGGGCACGCTGCGACTGCGCGGATAGTTCTCAAGAAACAACTCATAGGCCTTTGCCGCTTGTTGAGGCTTGTCCGAAGCATACAACTGGCTCGCAACATCGAGCTGCCGAGCCTCCGGGAGAACAAACGATCCGACCGTATCGCAGTGATGAACGTACTTTTCTGATGCTGCTTCCAGTTCGTGCCTCGCGAGCAAGTCGTTTATTTCTGAACGGGCCGCAGCCACTCTTGATTCATCACGCGTCAACTCCGGTGCGGCCGGCTTTCTCTTCTGCGGCGATTGCGCGGCGCGTGTATCCCACACCGCGCCCGAACCCTGCTGCTGCGCGCGGCGGAACTGCGCACGCCGCCGCGACTGAACAAGGATGTACCACATGTCGAACTCTTCGCGGCGCAAAATCTTGAATGCCAGCATCGAGAACGCCAGCGAGAATCCAAAGACGTATCCGGCAATGTGCGCCATGTAGGCCACTGAGTTGTCCGCCGACCCCATCAGGCTCATCGTCTGCCGCAGAAGATCCAGCGCGAAGAACAGTGCCAGCAGAAACATCGCCGGAATCTCGAACACTCCGATGATGAAGAACAACAGCAGCACCTTCACCTTCGCGCGCGGGAACAAAGCAAGGAATGCGCCCGTCACTCCTGATATTGACCCACTCGCTCCGATCAACAGCGAAGGCCCGTTCGTGATCGACGCGTGCGCGAACGCTGCGATGATCCCGCTCATCAGGTAGAACACTAGGAACCCGCCGCCCCGGAATCGCGATTCCACTGCCCGGCCGAACACCCACAGAAACAACATGTTGAACGCGAGGTGCCCCAGGCCGTTCGGATCATGCACGAACTGATAGGTGATCAGCCCCCACGCCTTGTTGTCGATCGGACTCGTCAGCACCGACACTACCGACTGATCCTGTGTGGTGGAGAATCCGAGCAGCGTCACGAACTGTTCGAGATCAAACCAGCCGAACGCTGAACCGGCCAGCCCGAGCAGGTAAACCGCGAGGTTCACAACAACGAGCATCTCGGTCACGATCGGCCGGCGGCGCAGCGGTTTGTCGATGCCAAAGGGAATCAGCATAGTTGGCAAAGTGTAGTCATTCGCTGCGTCCCGGCGCGCTGCGGCCGTGCCACATGCCATGAATCACCTGTTCGCGAATCGCGCCGTCGGACCATCCATAGAGCAATCTACCGTAGAGGTGCTCGTCTGATTGCCGCTTTTCGTGCACATCCCATGGCGCGCGAAGGACCATCACGTCCGCCGCATCGCCTGGCTTGAGGCCGTAGTCATCCCAGCCGAGGATCGCAGCGTTGCCGTGCGTGATCATGTGCCATGCTTCCGCTGGAGTCGGCACGGCCGCCTTCGAATCGAATGTCCTGCGGAGCTTGGCGACATCCATCATCGCCCTTGCCACGCGCGGCATCGCCACGTCCGGCCCGGCAGCCACATCCGATCCGAGTCCGACGCGAAGCCCATGCTCACGCGCTGTCCGCAGATCAAACAACCCCGCACCGAGAAAAGTATTGGCAGTGGGGCAGTGGATGATCGCGCTGCCACGCTCCGCGATCAAGGCCCACTCATTCGCCGACAGATGCAGGCAGTGCGCCAGCAGCGTGCGCGGCGTCAGCAGGCCAAACCGGTCATACACGCTCGTGTAGTCTCGATCATCGGGAAACAACTCCGAAACACGCAGGACCTCGGCTCTCGTTTCGGCAAGGTGTGTTTGTATGAACGCATCAGGCAGTGCCTTCGCGGCTGCTCCTGCATGCGAGAGCAACGCCTCACTGCACGCGATCGCAAAGCGCGGATTGATGCTCACCGCTCCACGCGAACCTTCGACGTCAATCCCCCGGCCGACATCCGCCTGCGACTCGCAACGCAGCGGCTCCGGGCATTCCCGATCCATCAGCACCCGCCCTGCAATCCAGCGCTGCTCCGCGGCCGGCGCGAGATGCGCCAGTACATCCAGATCGTGCGAGTGACTGGTGAGATAGCCCGCAAAGCCAATCGTGCCATGGAGCCGCATCGCGGCCAACGCTTCGCGAGCACCCCGTTCGGCCGCCTCCCGGTCAGCCCACGCCATCTCCGCCGGGTAAATCGCCTGATCAAGCCATTCGAGCAGTTCAAGGCCATCGAAGCCAATCGCCGGGAACTGGGGCAGGTGCACATGCGCATCCACAAAGCCCGGCGTAATCAGCCGGTCCGGCCCGCCAAGCCAGTGCTCATGTGGCGGAACGCCCTCTCCGACCTCAGCGATTCGGCCATCGGCGACACGCAGCCAGCCGAGCGGCTCGCCGGGATACGCAGGATCAAGCAGTCGGCCGTGCAGGATGAGTGGGGCGGGGGTCGTCACAGTGCGTTGCCTCAATGGGCTGATGAACCTACCATCTTCGGCTGTGGCGAGGCCAGAACGCCACGGCTCGTCTCGGGAACCACAAGATTCCTGACTCACCCGCCACGCGGCGTGAGGCCCGGCATCGCACCATCCCGATCCGACCCAGCTTGACACCCACGATCCATCAAACCATGGGGATTCGTCCGATGACTACTGCCGCTGCTGCTCCTGTATTCGACAAAGGCCTCGCCAACACCATCGCCGCTGAGTCGGAAATGTCATTCATCGACGGCGAGAACGGCATTCTCGAGTACGTCGGCATCGATATCGATTCGCTTGCCCGCAACAGCACCTACGAAGAAGTCGTCTACCTGCTCTGGCATCGCCAACTGCCCACACGCGCACAACTCGATGCCTTCACGAAGACCATCCGAGCCGAGTACGACCTGCCCGAAGGCATGTGGAAGATGATCGCAGGCATGCCCCGCGATGCAGCCCCCATGCACGCCCTGCGCACACTCGTCTCCGCACTGGCCCTCTACGATCCCGCTGCTGATGAGGGCTCACTGGAAGCCAACACACGCAAAGCCATCGCGCTTGTCGCCAAGTGCCCGACACTCATCGCCGCATTCGACCGCCACCGCAAGGGCAAGCCGTTCGTCAAGCCCGACCAGAACCAGTCCATCGCTGCCAACTTCCTGCGCATGCTCAACGATGAGCAGCCGACCGAAACCATGGCCAGGGCCCTCGATATCTGCCTCATTCTGCACGCAGATCACGGGCTCAATGCTTCCACCTTCGCAGGTCGCGTCACCATCGCCACGCTCAGCGACATGTACTCAGCCATGACCTCGGCCATCGGCACACTCAAAGGCCCGCTGCACGGCGGCGCCAATGAAGCAGTCATGCACATGCTCAACGAGATCGGCGACATGTCGAAAGTCGATGACTACATCAACGGCAAGATCGAACGCCGCGAGAAAATCATGGGCTTCGGCCATCGTGTCTACAAGGCCTACGACCCACGCGCCACCTACCTCAAGACCTTCGCGAAACAGATCTCCGAAGATACCGGCAACCAGAAGCTCTACGAAATGTCCAGCCGGATCGAACAGATCATGGATGAAGCCGTCGCTGCCAAGGGAATCTACCCCAACGTCGACTTCTACTCCGCCACAACCTACTTCTCCATCGGCCTCGAGATCGACCTGTTCACGCCGATGTTCGCCATGAGCCGCATCGCCGGCTGGGCAGGCCACTGCATCGAACAGCTCAACGACAACCGCCTGATCCGCCCGCGCATCGCCTACATGGGTCCGCACGATCAGCCCTACACACCGATCGAACAACGCTGAGCTGCAAGCCAGGGAGCGTGCTGACGCTCAATTGGGACGTGCAAATGTATGCCACGGCGAGCCATCCAGGTATACCGTGACCCTGTGCTCGTCGACTGAAAACACAGCAACTGCCCCGACAACCTTGTCGGCAGGCGCACGTTTGCGATCTGCTTGCAGACGCACGGTGCACGTATGACGTATTGCGGCACCTTGCGCATCAGCATCAACCGGGTGCCACTCACCAATCTCTGCCGCCAGCCATGATGGACCGCTCAGGAGCTTCGGCGGTGATGGGGCATCACTCGGCTTCTCAGACAGGGCGTGCAGAAGAAGCTCGGCGGACTCGTGGTTCTTGAGGTCAACACATTGCGCAGACTGGAGCAGCGCATCCGTTCGTACCGCTTGCGCATACATGCGCAGAGTGACGACTTCGTCATCGTCGATAATCAACCAGATGCGTTCCGATTTCTTCTTCGGACTCGCGAGTCGAAGCTTTACATGCACCTCCAGACTCTGCTCGGGCTCTATCGACACATCCGACAGTTCCGCCACGGCACAGCCGCAGGAGCCATTTGAGTCTGTGATAGTGATCGTGCGATCTGTATGGTTCTCAAGGGTGAATGTGTGTGTGAGTTCCTTCCCACCGGGCTCCAGCCGAATGATGCCAAAGTCATGTTCCATGTTACCAACCAGCGACGGCGCCCCATTCTGTGTTTGGCTATTGAGGGTTGTGCCATCACATCCGCCCGAAGCGTGGATCATAACGCACAACACGAGGACGACTGTCAAAACACGTTTCGTGTCCATTCTATTTGTCCTCGGCGGAGAGTACAATTTCCGAGAGTCGAATCACGATCTCCGGCGACATCGGCTCGGTCGTCGAATACTGCACGCCATCAATGGCAACCTCGTTGCTCCCGATGCGGTAGACAAGCTTCAGGCGATGATCGATGACCTGCATTCCGTCTTGTCAAGTGGGTCGAAAATCCTCGAAGGGCGGCGAGACCTGATGTACGTGGAGATCTTTCCTGACCCAGCTTGCACTTGCTGTCTGCGCCTCTGTCTGCCCGCGTTCGCGCCTGGGAGCAATCGTCGCGACGCGTCGACCGACCATTGGATATTGATATGCGCCCCCGTCGTACTTCTCAACTTCAAATCGGATACTCATGCTCGGCTGCCATACATGCGCATCGTCAAACGCGCCCCACCGCACCTCAAGAGATTCGAGTTCCTGGGCGGTGCCTCCTGACGCCGTGGCAACTCGAACACGGACACTGTCATCCGAGTTTGTGAGCAGGTACTCAGACCGTTCCGGTCCTTTGCTCGATTCAATCAAATGAAGTTTGCTCGCAAGCTCGGCAAGCGATCCTTTGGTCACGAAATTATAGCCGGGTACTCTATTCATCAATCCGACGACATCATATTCCATACCACCGCGCTGAGGCACATGATGAATCTGACAGACGAGTGATCCATCACTGGCACCTGCGACGACGTAGTATGTTTGTCCGTCCCAGTACTCGGTCCACTCCTTGCTCTCGCCGATGGTGGGGTACGACTCCTGCACAGTCGCCTTCCACAGCCACCCTCGTGATTTCCACCGCACGCTCTGCCGACGAAAAACGGGAGCATCCATATCCGACACCGGGTGGACGGCCGTCTCTTCGATGACAAACGTGCATTCGATTGACTCGCTTGGAGCAGATTCGCAGTTCTTGAGAGCGCCAAGGAGGTCCGCCTTGGCAAGCTCGTCATCTTGCTCCTGAAGAGCAACCGCGCTCGCGAGAGCTGTCGGTATGGCGATGAGCAAGCTGAAGAGCAGGAGCACGATCCTCGGATGATTGCCCGACACTGGCAGCTTTGACATAGGATATCCTCCGAAGTGTTCGCCCGGTTCGATGGCGATCAGCCAGCGCAGATCACTCGTTCATTGGCATGAGTTGAGCAGTTGACACGGATTTGCCGTCAGGCCGATGTTCCTGCAAAATAATCCTTGCTGGTGGTCAAACGGATCGATCCACTGGCACTGAGCGTTCCACCAGAATCCACACCCGTCCTCATCAATGGCAACTTCAGTACACGACGCGGTGCCGCCAGGTTCACAGTCCTTTTGAGTTGTTGTCGAGCTGACTACACCAGTCGCAGTCGTCACCCGGGTTGTAGCAGATCGGGAATGACCCGCAGGGTGTATCGGGGATTTCAGCGCATACGTGGTCCGCCTTTGCCTCCCCCTGCCCGTTTGCAATCGTCAGGCCACTGACCATGAGCAGGAGAGCGGCTGTGGAAAGCAGAAGTAGTCGTGCGTTCATTGACATTCGTAACTCGTTGCAGAAGAGTGTCTTACTCTGGAATCTGCCCGACTGTCGGCAGTTTCCAGATACCAGTCTCAGGGTCTTTGTAGAGTTTCAGAGCTTCGTATTGTTGTGTCTCACGATTCCATGCGTGATTCGTATACGTCTCCGGATCGATCAGCCCAGCCACAACTTTTGGATGGACATCCATTCCACTGCTCATGGTCGGCACCAGCCATCGATCTTCAAATCGAGCGCGGAGCGCCGCCGCCTGCTCGGGAAGAAGAGCGGCGATCCTCTCAATCGTCGCCTGATGATTTTCCAACAGGGCGGCGAGAGCGCGGGCAAACGCAACCTGTGGCTGGCCAGTGCCACGAAGGCCAAGTGCGTCGCGGCACATCGGCGTCACACGTGCATAGAGGCGAGCTCGGCGCTCGTGACAGGTCACGACATAATCGTTGAATATCGAGACCAGCGCAGCGTGCATTTCCTCAGTGAGTGGATCGAGTCTGTCAAGCCACTGAATGAACTCATCAAGTGGCAGCGGCTTGAAGAACACATCATCCTGTGTGCGCCAGAAGTACAGTTCCCATGACTTGACCAACTCGGGCGCAAGCCCCCCCTCAAGGACGAGCACAAGCTCGCTCCAATAACGATCAAGTACCTGGCGATACTCGCAAAGGGTCTGCGAAGCAAACTTGTCATCAACAAGTCGTCTGAGAAGTTCGCGCTTGCGGAGGTACTGATCAGTGTCGAGCTCAAATCGAACGAGTGTTGACTCGACTGACTCCAGCATGTCCAGCGTCTTTGGATCGGAACGATCGGCGATATCTGCGAACTCAGGCCACGCCAGGAAGACTTGGCGCAAATCCACACGACGCGTGAATCTGGCCGTATAGCGAGGGAGTTTCCCCTTGAGATGGTTGCGACGACGAACCATGCGCTTTGTGGATTCAAGCGAAGACAGTTGAGCTTCTGTGAGGTACGACTTGATGCTCTCGTAGAACTCACTCAGGGCGGTATCGGCATCGAGGTTGCCCCTGGCAACGACCTGTTCCATCTGATGGAGCCAATCGGGCGGCAGCTCGCCCGATTCAGGATGGATGATCCGATCGACGCTTGCGACGACCGCCGTTTCGATCCCCACAACTCGGACAAAGTACGGGTCAAACTCCCGCCGAACCGCGCCGCGTTGGGCCTCGGACAAGCCCAGCGAGTCGCACACTTCGTCGAGCAAATCACCATCTATCACGTGATCGAGGTACTCAAAGTCAGGAGATGGACGCGCACAGGAAGGATGCGCCGCAACCGCTGTCTGAGTCAACGCGATGCTTTGGAGAAGAAACGCCAGCGCCGTGATGGTGCGCGCGGTGAGTGCGGACGATGCAGAGCGGCGGGATGGAAGTGACCGTCTGGTCATTGACGAGCCCTCAGATCCAGAGCACCAAAGGTGAGTTTCTGGTATCTGTAAAGACCGTGCTTGGATTTCGCTTTCCCTGCCGTCAAAGATGATGGCGTGATGGCGATCATTCTCCCACATCGCCTACATGGGCCCGCACGATCAGCCCTGCACGCCGATCGACGAACGCTGATCAGCGCCGCTCACGCCGCGTCGAGCAG
>CAZVXI010000023.1:0-29614 GCA_964631295.1 uncultured Isosphaeraceae bacterium | reverse complement strand
CGCTCGCGACCAATACCAACAAGGCGCAACCACCTGAAGAGAGCGATCAACCGCCCCCGCGCGAACCATCTGAGGTGCAGGAGCAAGAGCAGGGCGTGCCGTGGGCGGTGAGACTCGGGTTGCGTGTGGATGCAGTCAATCGCGCGTTTCCCGTGCGAGATCAGGTCGTTCTGGTGCCGGATGTTGCGACGCTTATCGATGAAGTTGCGCGCTGGTCGCCACGCGGTCGTTGGCCAGTGTTGATCGAAGACGACTTGCTCGCGCCGATGTTCATCCGGAGCTTTCAGCCCGAGCAGGTGATTCGTCGCCCATCTGCCGGGGTGATGCCCAATACGCGCACCGCGCGGCAGGAGATGATCGAAGATGCGATCGTGAGCGTCTGGGGCGGCAATCCGGACTCGATGACACCTGCCGACATCTTCGCATTGCAGAAACACACGCCGCCCGGAGTTGTCATCGCATCCACCGATGACGCCGCCTGGCCGGCCGCGTTCATCCTTGCCGCCGGCCGTGGTCAGCCGATCGGCTGGGTTGACGATGCCTTCGAGCATCGCGTTCATCGCATTGCTGACACCGGCGTCAGCTCGGCACTGGACGGTGCGATCAGAGATCAACTCGACGCCGCAGGTCATCCGTATGAGTCGCTTGGTGATGCGATTGATGCAATCACGGTTTGTCGGAATATTTCCGGGCAGATGCAGCATCCGCCGCGCACAGGCGCGAAGCCGGTACCCACCGCCATGACAGACCTGCTCGGCCGCAATGAGCAAGGCGAACGATACGCCTTCGCCGGGTGGATCTTCGGCGATGAAACGCGCAGCACATACAACGCAATGTGCTCGCTGTTCCTTCCGCGCGACGACTTTCTGCTCATCAACACGTACGCTTCGATTCGGGCCTGGCAGCGGTACGCGTTCGAAGAGGCGAGCGACTTGTACCGCGAGCGCGGCTTGACGATCGCCGACTCACTGACCGCTGCCAACCTCTCGGAGCAGGACTGGCTGCGATTGCTTTCGAAAGGGGTGTCAGGCGATGTGATCCTGATGAACAGCAAGGGCAATGCGGACTTCTTCGACGTTGGCCAGGGGGGTCGCATGCGCGCAACCGATGTTCCGGTTCTGCATACACCAGCAGCGCTGCAGATGATCCACAGTTGGTCGCTGCGGTCGCCGTCAAGTGCTGGCACCGTTGGCGGGCAGTGGCTGGATCGTGGCGTCTACGCCTATGTCGGCTCCATGCAGGAGCCGCAGCTGATCGCATTCGTTCCGCCGAAGCCGATTGCTGAACGCTTGATTCGGGCTGTGCCATTCCTGATCGCGTGCAGATACTGGGAAGGGCGCATGATGCATCAGATGCCGTGGAAGGTGAACACGATTGGTGATCCATTGATGATCTGCCGTCCGTCGTCAACGGTGCCGGGCCGCATTGGCGCAGAGGCAGCACTGCGTGGTGAGTCTGTAGAGCAGGTCGCGCGCGATATGCTCGAACATGTGCGGGATGATCCGCGCGAAGACGCGTTTGTCGACGCGCTGCGCGCGCTCAGCTTGCTCGGCAAGGATGACATGATCGTCGATGTCTGGCGGCTTGCAGAGCAGGCAGGGTATGGCGATTCGACCGCTTCACTCGCGCTTCCTGCGATGTTCCGCCTGCGCGAGCGCGAGCGATTCATGCGGGCCTACAGTCTGGTGGACTTTCCGACTGAGCGCGAGAAGACACTGCTCTGGCATCTCATGCTGCCGGCACTCGGGGCAGCGCCCGACCGGGAAGTGATGGTGCAGTTCACGCGGTCACTTCGCAGCACGACCGGCCCGACAGATCTGGAGCGAATTGCAGCGCGCGTGAAGACTGTTCTGGGGCTCAGTCATCTGCAGCAACTGGTTGATCAGCAGTTGGAGAATACTCGCAACGATCGCACGAAAAAGATGCTGCGCAACCTCGTCAAGTGAGTCAGTCGAGTTCGGGTACCAGAACGAGCCGGGGAACAACCGGGATGGTCTTCATCGGCTTGCCCGTGGCTTTGTTGTGGATCAGCACCTCGTCAACCTGCTCGCCATTCATGAGGCGCACCGGGAATGACTGGCGAACGCGCGTCACGCGGCTGCTTTCGAGATTGGCCTGAGCGTCCCAGTCCTCATGGAAGAACCTCCCAATGGTGATGCTGCTGACGCGCTTGGTGCCATCATGATAGAAATACGCCTCAAAACCCTGAGCCCGCAGCCGCGCGGCATCGGCTTCGGCGCGACGCTGGGCATCGTGCAGAGCACGCTCGGTGTCGCCCTCTGCCACCCATACAGCAACTTCCATTGAGTACAACGGATAGGCGTCCGGATGCGGGAGGCGAGCTTGACGCAGATCGTGCGGATGCAGGCGTGCCGGATCAACCGGGATCGTGATGCGCGTGAACATCGCGCGCGGAAAAACGGCGTTGCCGCCAATCTTGATCCCACGAATCCGCTGTAAAGCAGACTTGGCCTCGGGGCTCTGTGGGGAGCCGAATCGGCCGTAGATCACATATGAGCCGACGTCTTTCGTGTGAACGCGCGAGCCGCTTGTGAGCGAGGCATCGACGCCGCCAAGCTGCCCGACCATGTTGGCTGCCGCCTGCTCGTGATTCTCGCCGGAGAACGTGCTCAACACGATCGCCCAGAACTCCGAGCCGCTCGGATCGACACCCGCCCGAATGGGGTTGTCGGCCGCGGCGGTGCGGGCGTCTGCTGCCTCTGCCCAGTCTTCACCGAAGTCAAGATCAGCCAGGCCGGTTGCTCGGCGAGGCGCAAGAGACTCGTCGGCCCCGGTCGCGTCGTGATCCATCGTGCTGATGATGCCCGTGTGGCGCGCCTCCCGCGCAGAATCTTGTTTTATTTTTGTTTGGTCATTGCAGGCCGTCAGCGAGAGCGTAGCCAGCACCGCTGCCGTGGCGATGCACCGACCTCGGAAGCAGGTCTTCGAAGCACGGGCGTTGGTCGTTCCCCGAGGTATGGTGAAAATCTGTAAGTTCATATTTTGCAATGGTTTCGACTTCATCACGCCGGCTCTCTCTGCATGTACTGGATACTGGGATGCATCATTTCAGTCATCGTTCAACCACTCGGCTTTGCGACGGATCATCTCGCGTCGTGGGCATTGTGTGAAATTCAAGCCTGCCGCGGCCGGGGGTCGATCTAAACTACGAAGCGAGTCCATTTTGTCCACGAGCGATCCACCACTCGGCGGACATGAAAACACCTGCGGTTATCGTCATCAGACCTTCTCAAGAGGTCAAGGAGTGTGCAGCGCATGTCAGAAGTTTCTTCCATTCAGAGTTCAACCGGTTCGATCAATCGCACGCAGCCAGTGCCGGCACATCGTGAAAGCGCGGTACCGGGGCGAGCGGATACGCAGCGTGACGCTGATCGTGTTGAGTTGTCTGATCGCGCCCGGCTGATCAACCGCTTGCGAGAACTGCCGGAAGTTCGCGCTGACCGTGTTGCAGCGGCTCGTGTGGCAATCGCCGATCCCGACTTTGCCAACGACGAGCGTCTGAACGTCGCCATCGAGCGGCTGATCGAAGACCTCAACCTGGATGATGAACTCGGCTGATTCTCAGGCGTGCATGCATATGCAGCCGAGTCACGAAACGGTCTCCCGCCCGTCATGCCTTTCTGGCGTCACGGGCGTTTTTCATTTCATTCGCGACGTGCAGGCAGCGGATCATCCGTTTTCTTCGTACCAGTCTGCGTTGATCTTGATGTAGTTGTGCCACTCTTCCGGAAGGTCTTCCTCGGGGAAGATTGCTTGCACGGGGCATTCGTCAACACACAGGCCGCAATCGATGCATGTTTCGGGGTCGATGTAGAGCATGTCCGCCCCATCGAAGGTGCTCTCATCGGATGTGGGGTGGATGCAATCCACCGGACAGACCTCAACGCATGAGGTATCCTTCGTACCGATACATGGTTCTGCGATGATGTGCGTCATCGAATCCTTACCTCACAGACAACGAAAGTTGCTGGTGATCGCCGGGTGTTCACCAGTACCAAATGGTAGTGCGCTCACAGTGCCGGGGCGACGAGGCGATAGAGAACAAAAAAGACCGGAGCCGGCCGCTTGGCCGACTCCGTAGAGAATGGTGTGACCCACGTGAAAATGGCGATCGGTAGCCGATCGGCGAGAGCCTGACGCCGATCGGCGTCAGGTGGCTCTCCTTCGAGTGGCCTTCTTGCGGGTTGCCTTCCTTCGCGTGGTCTTCTTGCGAGCGGCCTTCTTCCGAGTCGCCTTCTTTCTGGTCGTCTTGCGACGAGTTGCTTTCTTTCGCGTGGCCTTTTTGCGAGTTGCCTTCTTTCGCGTGGCCTTCTTTCGCGTGGCCTTTTTGCGAGTGGCTTTCTTTCGCGTAGCCTTCTTGCGGGTTGCCTTCTTTCGCGTGGCCTTCTTGCGGGTTGCCTTCTTTCGAGTTGCCTTTTTGCGAGTGGTCTTGCGACGAGGTGCCTTGCGAGCAGCCTTTTTCCTCGTTGCCTTCTTCCTTGTGGTCTTGCGCCGTGTTGTAGCGCGTTTCTTCTTGGCCATTGATTGACCTCCTAGTGGTCAGATTGTCGGAGCGTTGGGCCAAACACCATCGGCGGACCGACCGCCATAAAATTTTGTACCTTCATCGGACGACAAAGGGAAGTCACTTCAGAGATTTCTTGATATGAGAGTGTGTTACAGCGCATGAAACCGGTCATACGAGTTGCAGTCAATGGTTGTGATGGTCGCATGGGCACATGTGTGCACGAGCTTGCTCTGCGCGACGATCAGTTTGAAACAGCCGCCTTATTGAGTCGCGATGGTGCCGCGTGGTGCAGTGACGAGCGCGCTGTTGATGCAGTGATCGACTTCTCAAACGATGTTGGCGCGCGTGATGCCTGCGCGTTTGCAGTTGATCATCAGGCGTCGCTGCTGGTCGCCACAACAGCACTCAGCGACGAGACACGTGCCGCGATCGACACTGCCGCGAGTGCTGTCCCGGTCATCATCGCCGCGAACACCTCCTTTGGCGTTGCTGTCGTGGATAACCTGATAACTGTGGCGACGCAACTGCTTGGTGCTCGCTTCGATGTCTCGATTGTCGAGACGCACCACGTCCGCAAACGCGATCGGCCTTCCGGTACAGCGCTGCGACTTGCCGAATCGATTGCGGATGTGACCGGTGAGAACGTGGCTGCGTCATCCATCCATGCGATTCGAACGGGCGATGTGGTCGGCCGGCATGAAGTGATCTTTGGAAGCGATGAGCAGATCATTCGCATCAGCCACGAGGCGCTTTCGCGAGACGTTTTCGCCCGCGGCGCGCTGCATGCGATCGCATGGCTTGTCGCGCAACAGCCGGGCATGTATTCGATCAGGCAAGCGTGGGGCCTCGACTGATCAGTAGCGCGTGCTCGTTACCCGTCGAACGCGATTGGCTGCTCATCAGCGGACACGTTTGGTGAGCTGATGCCGTTGACCGAGTCGTACAACCGCTTCGCCGCGACATCGGTCATGGCGGCCGGCACACGGGCGCGGACAATACCCTTGTACGGGTTGTACCAGAAGCTCGCCATCTCTCGTGTGAGCGCGGTGCGGCTTGCGGGGTGATTGAGCGCACGATCGCGATACGGCGCGATCTCGATCCAGGGATGATCAGTGTCGACGAACAGCGGGTTCAAAGGCACGGTCTCGCCAAACCACGCGGGGTCAACGGTGGTCGGGAACCCCTGCCGTGTGGTTTCGACTTCACCGAGCGAGCCTTTGAGGGTCAGTTCGCGCTCAATTTGATTCACGATCAGCCGCGCGCCTTCTGCATCGGCGACGTGTTCATCCTTCGAGCGATGATGAATCACCACACCAGCGAGGACGCCGGCAATCATCAGAGCAACAAGTGTGTCTACGACGACGCGCATGATCGTTCTCCGTCTCCCGGTGGCACGGTTGTCCGGGACTTCAGCCATGTTGAGCGTACGAAACGATGCACAGCGGATGCAAATGCGTCGTCTGAACCTGCCTCGCTGGATCGTGAAGCAGTGACAACTGTGTCGGCTGGAGAACAGGCGAGCGCGTCTTACGGTGTTCGCAGCGCGCGGGAGTCCGGCACGCCCAGGGTCCGATAGATGTCGCAGGTCGCCTGTGAGCGGTTCAGCGTGTAGAAGTGGATGCCATCGACACGGTTATCGACGAGGTCCCGGCACTGCTCGGTGGCCCAGTGCACACCCACGCGACTGACGGCTTCCGAATCATCGCCACAGCGATCAACTGCACGGAGCAGCGGCGCAGGAAAGCGCGTTCCGGCCGCGAGTTCTGCCATGCGCTCGAGGTTCCGTCGCGATGCGATGGGCATGATGCCTGCGAGGATCGGCACATCAATCCCGGCCAGTTCGCAGCGCTCACAGAAGTCGTAGAACACCGCGTTGTCGAAGAACATCTGCGTACAGATGTAATCAGCCCCTGCGTCCACCTTGGCTTTGAGGTGTTCCATTCCTTCGAGGAAGTTCGGCGTTGCGGGGTGGCCTTCAGGGAATCCAGCCACGCCGATGCCAAACCCTCGATCATCGGGATGTTCCCCTGAATCGTTGAACTCGCGAATGAAGCGAACAAGGTCCGCAGCGTAGCGGTATGTTTCATCCTCGCGGCTGTAATCGGTTGCATCAGCGGGCGGATCGCCATGCAACGCCATGATGTTGCTGACCCCGGCCTCCGCGTATCGCGAGAGGATCGAGCGCATGTCGTTCTCGGACTGCATCACACATGTCAGGTGCGGCACGGGATCGAGTTCTGTTGACGCGCGAAGTTTGACGACCAAGTCATGCGTTCGCTCGCGGGTCGATCCGCCCGCTCCATAGGTGACGGAGACAAACGACGGCGCGAGGGCCTCGAAGTCGCTGATTCGGTCGAAGAGTTTCTCCCACGCCTCGCCCGGCTTGGGTGGGAAGAACTCGAAACTGAAGGTCTGTGTATCGCGATTGAAGATGTCCCTGATATGCATGAGTCCGGCTATCATACGCCCATGCTCGCCGCGCCACGTTGTTGCGGTGATTTGGTACGCTGGCGGACCGGCCGAGCCGCGGCGCGGGGCTCGGGTGACCGTGGCGCGTCCGCAGACCACTCATCAGCACATGTCTCAGCGCAGCAGGATTCCCAACCCGACCGTCAAGCGACTGAGTCTGTACCTGCGTGAGTTGGAGGCTCTGGCTGCTGAGCATCGCCTGACGCTCAACTCGCGGCAGCTTGGAGAGAAGCTCGGCCTGACCGATGCTCAGGTTCGCAAGGACCTGGCCTGTTTCGGCCAGTTCGGCCACCCGGGCATTGGGTACCGCGTGCCGGAGCTGATCGAAAAACTGCGGCAGGTCCTCGGGACGGACCGCTCGTGGCGAGCGTGCATCGTTGGAGCGGGAAACATCGGCCGGGCGCTGATGCCATATACGAATCGCTTCGTGCGCAAGGGATTCGCGATCGTGGCGGTGTTCGATGCCGACGATCGGGTTGTCGGGCAGACGATCGCCGATCATCGCGTGCGACCGATGAACGACCTTCCGCGACTTGTGCGCGACCGCGACATCAAACTCGGCATCATCGCGGTTCCAGCGCATGCTGCCCAAGAAGTGGCCGAGCGGCTGATCGAGGCAGGGGTGCAGGGGATCCTCAACTTCGCGCCAGTCCGGCTGGAGGTCCACGACGCAGTCGCGGTGGTCGATATCGATCTTTCGCTGACGCTGGAGCAACTCGCGTTTCAGGCGTCACTGGGGCTGACAGGCTCGCTGGACGAAGACGCGGATTGACCGTGCGCCATCGCTCCGACAGCCCGGTCGTCTCGCGAGCTTGACGATCACGGGAGGGTCATCCTTCGAGCCCTATGATGAAGAACCATGGCGCGCCGGTTCCATTATGAGCAGGCTTTCGAGGCGTTCTTGCGCTCGAACCGGATTCCGTACCTCGCCGTCGATGAGGCCCGCAAGACGCTGCTGCCCGCAGACGAGCCGCTGCCGTCGATCAAATCATTTGATTTCGTTGTTTCCGGAATGGACTCAGGCGCCCCAAGGCGACTGGTGGATGTCAAGGGCAGGCTGTTCAAGCGGGGCAGGCAGTACCAGAACTGGGTCACTCTCGATGATGTCGACGGGCTGGGCTACTGGGAGCAGATCTTCGGTTCGGGCTTCGCAGGCACCTTCGTATTCATCTTTGCCCTCGAACAGCAACCGCCGGATGCTCTGTTCGAGTCTGTCTTCGGCTTTCGAGACCGCTGGTACGCTCTGCGTGAGATATCACTGTCCGACTACCGCAGGACAATGCGGCCGCGATCACCCAAATGGCGGACGGTGCATCTGGCTGGAGGCGACTTCGAGCGTCTGAGCCGCCCATTCGACGCACACAACCGGCAGACAGCCGATTCTCGGGCGAAGCCGGGCAGTCATGCAGTTCAGACGGCATAGCATCCGTCGAGGCAGACCAGCACGGTGCCTGAGGTTGATGTGGCCCGCTCATTTTGCTGGAACCCGGCACTGATCGGCTATGCTGTCGGCTTGAGCCGTCTGATCCGAGAATCTGCTGGTCAGCCGGATCAGGTCGAAGAACCCCTGAGTAAGTTTGAGTCGCAAGGCAACCCAACCATGATCGCACCGACACGTTCGTTTACCTCCCGCCTGCTCGGCCGCCCGGCGGTTTCCCGTATGTTGCCATTCGTGGTGACAATGCTCACGCTGTGCCTGACGGCGACGTCCTTCGGGCAGGATGAAGGGCCGCCGGCACCCGCGCTCCGCCGAACCCATCCTGCGTGGATCGGCTACGCGGTGATCTTCGTCCTGCTCGTGATGGTGATGCTGGTGAGCCTGATGCCCTCCAAGCGAAGCCATCAGAACTGAACGGCACGCGAGCAAGCCAGACGTATCGAGTCCCGGCATTGTGTTCAATCACAGCCGCGGTTGTTCATCTGTTGCCACGCTGGCCGTGCAAAACGCGTATACTCGAACGTGTTCTTGCCGATCTCCTGCCTTGATCGACGCGAGTGCGTCTCCAGTGCATGAGGTCGGCAACAGATTGGATATTCCAAGACGGGAACCACTATGCAACAGCGTGAACAAGACGGAAGGGCGCGGGTGCCGATGCGGGCGCTGGTGATCCTCAACGCGATTCTGCTGGCTGTCCTCGCGGCAGTCACGTTCAACCCCGATGCCCGCGCGCAGCAGCGCGTGCCGGGCGAGTACACGATGGTCGGCGGCGGCGCGAAGGGCACCCAGGCCTCGGTGATCTACATCGTTGACACTGTGAATCAGGAGATGATCGCCGTGACGTACGACACGACCGCCAACGCATTGCGAGGCGTGGGTGGTCGCAATCTCGCGGCCGACTCTGCCCAACTCATGCGCGCCCGTGGCACGAATCGCTGATTCACCAGCACGAACCTGTACTCGACCTGATCAGGAGAAGATCATGGCCACTCGAACTCGAATCGACACATCGGCAACTGCCCTCTGGGCGTCCGCTTTCGTTATTCTCGCGCTTGTGATTCTGCAGGCCGGGCGTCTGCCATCGCAGCAGGCGTTTGCAGACCAGGCAACGGCGCGCGGCCCGTTCACGATCGTGACGGCCAACGGCGGCACCGGTGGAGATGCAGATCCTGATGAACTGCTCTACGTGCTGAACAGTCGCTATGAAGTACTGATGGTGTACGAAGTTGAAGATGCACGGCAGCAGCGCATCACACTTCGCGATGGCGGCTCGCTGCGCAACCTTTTCCGCGCCGCGCCGTAAAGCACGTTTTCCACAGCGATTCAATCTGCCGGCGCAGCTCAGCAGGACTGCGCCGGCGTTGTTGTTTCCGCGCATGGTGCAGGGGCGTCGCGTCCCGACACGTCCGATACGCGGGTCTGGATAATCTTCCCTGCCCTATAAGAACCGCCCTGATCAGCGTACTTGCCGGTCTTGCCAAAACCTGCATGAAACGCGGTTGCAACGCGTGCGCGTTCGTTGACAATCAATCATGGCATCACGCGTGAATCGGTGCGTTCGCGCCGGGGCGTATGTCACTTCCGAGGGGTTCGCCAATGTTCACCAAGTCACTGGCAACGATATTCTCTGTACTCGCGGTGCTCTGCTGTATCGCGATGCTGGCGCAGCCGAGTGTCGCGGCCGCGACACCAGTTCCGCAGGCTCATCGAGGCGGCGGATCGGACTGCAACGGCAACGGCATTGATGATGCAGATGATATTGCCGACGGTACCAGCGACGACTGCAACAGCAACGGCATTCCCGACGACTGCGAAGACGACACCGACGGGGACGGCACGATCGACGACTGCGATGACTGCCCAGACGATCCGGAGAAGACCGATCCGGGCCAGTGCGGGTGCGGCATCGCGGACACTGACACGGATGGTGATGGTGTCGCAGACTGCATCGACAACTGCGTCGATACGCCGAATGCAGATCAGGCAGATCAAGATGGCGATGGCGTCGGCGATGCGTGCGATAACTGTGTGTCGACGTTCAATCCGACCCAGCAGGGCACGGACGGCGATGGACTCGGCGATGCATGTACGCGAGCAGGGACCGACAAGGGATCGCTGCTGATCATCTCGAAGGTCGAGCTGCGATGGGATCGTGACGGTGAACTGATCCAGGACACGTTTGTCTCGCTCACGAACGATTTCAACGAGGACGTTCGCGTTCAGATGTTCTTTGTCAACGGCGATGAGCCCCTGCCGCGCAATCCGCAGACGCAGGAGCGCGCTCATCCAGGGTGGAACTGGGTCGATAACGAGATTCAACTGACTGCCAATGAGCCGGCAATCTGGTCGGTGTACAGTGGTCAACCCAAGGGCGTATCGCAGTTCCAGATACTTGACCCGGTCATGTCGCTGGGCGATCTGCCCGGGCGGCCCGACCCCGAGCGTCCCGGCCAGCGTGTGCTGCGCGGCTACATCGTGGCCTTCGCAGTCGATTTGGAGAACCTGCCGATCCGTCACAATCACCTCGCGGCGACGGTCACGGTTGTCAACTATGCAGGCGGGCATGCATACGAATACAAAGCGTTCGCAAGCAAGGGGCTCGGCGTCCCGCATGGCGAGCGCATCGCATCGGATGGGCGCCTCGACCTCGACGGCGAGCACTTCACTCAGACCTACAGCGAACTGCTGTTGAGTTTTCAGGTGCCGGCCGGCCTCGGGTACAGCCAGCAATCCGGCGGGCAACTGATCGCGAGCGACACCGACCTGACGCTGCATCTGGTTGATGCAGACTTCCGCATGGACGGCCAGCCACGGGCGACCAAGGCCAGCGTGAACGTGTGGAACATGAATGAATCGAAGTTCTCCGGCACCCGCAAGTGCATCACATGCTGGGATCAGGGCTTGATCCGCCGGTGGGATCTGCCCAATAACTTTCTCATGCAGAACCTGCAGACCATGCACGGCAAGGCCCGCATCGACGGTGTGGCGTCTGCGGAGTGCGAACTGTCTGAGGACCTGCCTTTGCTCGGCGTCGTGACGACCTACCTGTTTGGAGGCGACACAACACGCGGCGCTGGTACCGAGGATGACAGTGCCCCAATGGCTGCTGGCCGCGTGCTGCAGGGCATGGGCCTGCAGACCGCGACGATCCAATACGACCCGGTCGGCATCCCGCCGGAAATCGCTGATGAACATCAGTCCGCTCGGAAGCCGCGCCCGAGACGCTGATTCAGCGTTCGTCGTTCCTTCCGACCGAATCTGACAGGCCGCTCTGCACCCCACGCAGGGCGGCCTGCGCAATTCGTGCATTGATGTATCATGCTGGACTTATGAAGGCGAAGGAGATCATCTACCTGCTTGGCTTCAAGCCACGCGTTCGGACCTACGGACACGATGTGCGCGAGTTCCATCTTCCAGAGGACGGCGCTGTCCGATACGCACAATGGCAGCATCCGCGTGAGACTGAGAAGATCATCAGCCAGTCCGAAGTCGACGAGTTGCGCACGTTTCTGAAGCCCGGCGATGTTGCCATAGACATCGGTGCCCATACGGGTGACTCGACACTTCCCATCGCGATCGCGGTCGGCCCTGAGGGGCGCGTGTTCGCGCTGGAGCCAAACCGCTATGTCTTCGCTGTGCTCGAGGAGAATGCGCGGCTGAATCCGAGCCTGACGAACATCACGCCGCTGAACTTCGCAGCCACGCCCGAAGACGGCGCCTGCACGTTTGAATATTCCGACCCCGGCTTCTGCAATGGCGGCGGGCATGACGGCATCAGTCGATGGAAACACGCGCACGCGTTCAAGCTGGATGTGCAGGGGCGGAACCTCGAGACGTTCATCCGGCAGGAGCACCCCGAGGCGATCGCCCGGCTGCGATACATCAAGGTCGATGCGGAAGGCGCGGATTTCGCCGTGCTGCGCAGCCTGGAGAGCCTGCTGCGGGATGCCCGGCCGAGCA
Organism: uncultured Isosphaeraceae bacterium; assembly: GCA_964631295.1. Taxonomy (GTDB): domain Bacteria; phylum Planctomycetota; class Phycisphaerae; order Phycisphaerales; family SM1A02; genus CAZVXI01. The sequence goes on along the minus strand of CAZVXI010000023.1, from coordinate 17,219 downwards.
TTCGGGCCGAGGTTTTTCGGCATGTTCCCGAGCAGCAGCGTCGGGAAATGATCGGCTGGCTCGGTGATCTCGGCTACGAGGTTCACAAGTTGAGCGCTCCGGATAGCCTGCGCGGCCCGCGCGTGAGGCCCGACAACGTGATGCAATGGAAGCACTTTGATGTTTTCTGCGTTCCGCAGTGAACGCAGTCCGATGCGCGCGATCATGGAGGTGCGATATGAGCAGCAGTCGATCGATGCGTGAAGATGTGTCTGCGGAGCAGATGTCGCGCGAGTGCCTGGCGATGCGTGTTCGATTGCTCAATCGAACCATTACGCGCATTTATGATGAGGCGCTGTCGCGCGTCGGGCTGACGGTGAATCAGTTGAACATCCTCACCGTCGTGGAGAAATCCGGCCCGATGACGCCCGGCAGCGTGGCGGCGCTGCTCGAGATGGAGAAAAGCACCGTGAGCCGGACCGTCACCCGCATGATCGAACACGGCTGGATTGCCGAACAGCGCAACGGCGATCTGCGGAGTGTGGATCTCGTGTTGACTGGTGCTGGCCGTCGCAAACGCGGCGCTTCTGGGCCACACTGGGAAGCCGCGCAGCAGCAGGCGGCGGAACTGCTCGGCCCGACTGCGACGCAGAATCTTCGTCGCGCGGGCAATGCAATCAGCCAGCTGGCATAAGCCCTCAGCCGAAGCCACCACGATCGGCAATCGTGTAGTCGTTGATCCGCTGAATGTCGTCTGCGTCGAGCGAAGCGATACTGTTGTAGCGGTCGACGATCGGTTGCGGATTGTCGAGGGCAATATCGCCGAGCGCATTGAACTTGGTCGTGAGGATGTCTGTGAGGTCGGCGGCGGTGTTTCGCGCGTGACCCGCTGGATACATCACAAGGCCGCTGTCATATGACTGGCCGTTGCTATCGGTCATGACAACCGACGTGGGGATGCCATCGGGATACTTCGCGTCGTAGTCCGGTCCGCCGTGCTCAAAGATGATCTTCTGCATCAACTGCCGTGTAAGCGGATGGAAGATCGCGGACTCGTCTTCGCGATAGTCATCCGGCAGGAGCATGAGTGCTTTCCAGATCTCATCGTTGGCGTCGCCTCCGGTCGGCAGGTTACCCCTGGCTGCCTTCCATTCGAGTGCCTTGCGCAGAAGGGTGGAGACGATGTACGCCATGGAGTGGTCCGCGGATTGCCGGGTCTTCGGGTCCATCTTGGCGGGATTGCCGATGATGCCAAAGGCCGGTTCATACGCGAGAATCCGGATCTCCCTGATGGCCTCGCCTTTCGGGTCGTCGAGCAGGTGGGGGTTGGCTGCGACTTGATCGATCATGCCTTGCAATGCGCCAGCAGACTGGTGCTCGTACAGGCCAAGCTTGAAGTGCATCCCCATCACGGCAAAGTCGCTGCCTGAATGGGAGAGTACCAGATCGAACGGGCTGGGCGCACGTTCTGTCCAGCGTTGATCGCCGGTCGAAGTGGGTTCGAAGAAGCGGAAGATCGCCTCCGGGTTTCGGAACACGTCGCGCGGGCCGACAAATCCACGCATCGATCGCTGCATGGAAAGGACGGCAACCTCCGTACTGATGGCCGCCGAAGCGCCCTTGGAATCGCTGAGTTGCTTGCCGGCGCGGATCGCTCGCCAGGGGATGTAGTGCGCGACAACCATGCCGATGGCAGATTCGATCTGCTCAGCGGTCGCACCGAGCATCGCGCCGTATGTCGCAGCCGAAGCGATCGCGCCATGCACGACATGATCGATTTTGTAACTCTTGAGTGAGAACACTTCAGCGAGGCGGCCGCGAATTTCATCGAGCAGGATCATGCCTCGAAGCGCGGTCGCGCCGTCGAGGCCAGCCAGTTGCCCAGCAGCCAGTGGCACGCCATAAAAGTCGTTGTGGCCGAACTCGCCTGCAGTGTGGCCGAGTGTCGGGTTGTATCCGAAGTTGGTGCCGTTGGAGTCCCACTCGCGGACGGCAGAGCAGTTGGCGACGATCGCCTTCTCGGGTTTGACGGTCTGCGTCGAGCCGAACACCGTTGCGCCGCGATTGGTCTCGTACTCAGCCGCCTCTGATCGCAACACAACTGGTGCGTTCGTGCGCATTGCGATCGCTGAGAGCCCACACAGGACACTGTCTGTGAAGAACTGCGTCGTGCGATCAAAGACCGATTGATCCGGTTCACCTGCGCCACCATTGGCGGGCCCCTTCATGAAGTCGATGGCGAACCGGGCAATCCCGAGGGCCTGATTGGAGTCGGCTGGAAGCGTCACGGTTGCGGCAGTATCAACGGCAGTTGTCATCGGAGGAACTCTGAGAAAGAGACTGGTCGTTCACGAAAGCACGCACGGTATCAGCGTCTGAGCGGGTTTTCCACGCTGATCCCGACTGATGAACTTGAACTCCAACGGGGCCAGCGGGTAGTCTCAAGAGCGAAGACACGAATGAAATGAGGAGTTGTGCCATCATGACAGGCTTGCAAAGTTGCTTGCGGATCCGCGTTCTGATCGGTTGCTGCGCGGTTGTTGCGATGTTTGCGGGATCACAAGGTGTCCATGCCACGGCGCGATCGCACGACGAGTTGCTGGAACGGGCTCGGCGTGTGCTGGAGGAAGTTCCGTTGATCGACGGGCACAACGACACGCCGTGGGGCTATCGGCGACGCGTACGCAACCATGTCGACCAACTCGACCTGATGGACACGACAAACCTGCCGCAACCGATGCATACGGATATCCCGCGATTGCGAGAGGGCGGTGTTGGCGGACAGTTCTGGTCGGTATACATCCCGATTTCGCTGCGTGGTGGCAAGGATGGTGATGCGCGCATTGTCATCGAACAGATGGACCTTGTGAAGCGGATGGTTGCGATGTACCCGGATACGTTCGAGATGGCGTACACAGCCGACGATGTCGTGCGCATCCATCGCCAAGGAAAGATTGCTTCGATGATGGGCATGGAAGGAGGGCACTCGATCGAGAACTCGCTGGCAGTCCTGCGGGCCACGTACGACCTCGGCGCGCGATACATGACACTGACGCATTCCAAAAACACACGCTGGGCAGACTCTGCGACCGACCAGCCGGTCAACGATGGCCTGAGCCCGTTCGGTGAGGAGATCGTGCGCGAGATGAATCGGCTCGGGATGCTGATCGATCTATCGCATGTGTCGCCCGCGACGATGCATGACGCGCTCGATGTGACTCAGGCTCCGGTTATCTTCTCGCACTCGTCGGCGAAGGCGATCTGCCAGCATGAGCGCAACGTGCCCGACGAGGTGCTCATGCGTGTGAAAGACAATCGCGGCGTGGTGATGATCACGTTTCTTGGCGATTACGTGTCTGAAGATCTGCGTCTGTATCGCATTGCGAGCCAGGAGAAACGGCGCGAGCTTGATCGGGTACACGGTGCAGACCGCGAGGCGTTCATGAGGGACTGGCGCACGTGGGAGGCCGGGAACCCGGCACCGCGCGCAACGCTTGAACAGGTGGCGGATCACATCGATCACGTGAAGAATCTGATCGGCGTGGATTACATTGGCATCGGCTCAGACTACGACGGCACAAGTTCGTTGCCTGTCGGACTGGAAGATGTCTCCACGTACCCGGCCCTGCTCGTGGAGTTGTTCACACGCGGCTACAGCGATGAAGATGTCAAGAAGATCATCGGGCTCAACGTCCTGCGCGCGATGCGTGAGACAGAGCAGACGGCAGCGAGACTTCAACGAACGACACAACCCAGTGATGTGCTCGTGGGCGAGTTAGAGCAGGCCGCCAGCGAAACAGAAGCGGTTCAACAACCGGGGAACAACTGATACCCGATCATGCGGCTGTGCGCGATGCAGAGCGTTTGCTGTGCGAGAATACACGCACACAGTTCCGCCCGGATTGCTTTGCTGCGTACACCGCCTGATCAGCGACGCGAAGGAGCAGTTTCGGCGTGGTGAACAAGTCGCGCACGTCGTCGTCATATGCTGCGACGCCGACGCTGATGGTGGTGTTGAGTGTTGACGGGCCGCCGACTGATTCGGGAACAGGCACGGGCGACTGTTCGATGGCGCGTCGCAGGTGTTCGCCAAGCCGCGCGGCTTCCACGCGGTCACAATCGGGCAGGATGACAGCGAACTCCTCGCCGCCGTACCGTGCGACAAGCCCCTTCATGCCGATTGCCCGGGACAATCGCTGCGCGATCTCAACAAGGATCGTGTCGCCGGTCTGATGGCCGAATGAATCATTGATGTTCTTGAAGCGATCGGCGTCGCAGAAGATGACGGCCATCCGCCCGCGGCGCGCCCGAGCCTGTTCGAAGGTGCTGTGCAGTTCAAGGTCGAAGTGTTTTCGGTTCGCAACGTTGGTCAGGCCGTCCATACGGCTTTCGGTGGATAGTTCTTCGTTGCTCTTGCGCAGTTCGGCGTTCTCACGCGTGATCACGAACTGGGTTTCGACAAGGCGATCTTCCGCCGTGGTAAGCAGTTGTTCGACATCGATGCCTCGGCCGATATTCAGTTTGAACAGCGATGCCAGTTCATGGGCAGCCTCACGTACACGCCGGACGAGTTCGGTCACCTGCGCGTCGTCCATGGCAAACCAGAGGAATGCCCGGCGCGCGAGTGAGCGAAGCAGTGCGCCATCATCCGGACGCATGAGGACATACGCGCAGAGGTTCGCCAGTTCAACAGTCCGCACGAACGGAAGGTGCTCATCGGCAGCACGATCGGACGCGTGGTGATGCCGTATCGCCTCGATATGTTGCGGCGGGAGTGTCCAGCGTTCAGCCATCTCTGCTCCGACACGGCAATGCGTGACATCGAGTTCTTCCTGTTCGATGCTGCACAGTTTGCGATGGTCGTCACCCGCGAGTTCCATAACGGGCGCATATTCAAACCGGAAGTACCGCGCCAGCGCGACCATGCCAATGTCCTGCATGATGCCCGCGAGGAACGCCTCATCCGGGTCGCAGCGGTGATGCACCTGCCCGATTTCCCGGGCGGCAACCGCGGTATAGACGCCACGCTTCCAGTAGTCGATGTAATCAAACTGCTCGTCGTTGCCCTTGCCGATCCCTTCGATCAGGCCAAAGCCAAGGACGATCGTACGGACGGAGTTCACACCGAGGTAGACCATGGCCTGGTGAATTGTTCCGCAAGGTCTGGAGAGCCCGTAGTAACTCGAGTTGACGGTCTTGAGCACCTTGGTGGCGATGCCCTGGTCCTTCTCGATGATCCTCGCGACTTCCTTGAAGTCGAGATTCGCGTCGCGCGTCACCTCAAGCACTTGCACGGCAACTGTCGGGAGCGTGGGTACCCGAGGGCAGGAGACAATCTTCTCGAGTTCCGTTCCGTTCATGGTCCACCCACACGTGACACACCGATCGCGTTCCGACCCACCCGCCGGATGCATCCGACTGGAACACGCTCCCTGAGAACAGTCGTGGTGCTCGTGGAACTTGTGCATTGGAGAATCGGTCGATTAAGCCCGACGGATCGGCACTTCCTCGAGGTTGAACGGTTCAGCATGGCAGAGATGGGCGGTCGTTCAGCCTTTTCCGGGTCGGCTGAGTTCCGGGCCTGGAAACGCCCACGAGAAAGACGGCAGTTGCTGCCCGAGCAGTTCCCGGACCCAGGTTGCCAACAGACGATTCGCTCGCCCGGCGACGGCAGCTTCGGACGCCAGCGGCTCGCGCGACTGATCGATGCGGCGGATCAGCATGATTGTTTCCGCTCGTACACGCCAGCGGTCGGCCGAGCCCGAATCGACCACGACGCCGCCAGCTCGGGGGCTGAAGGCGAGCGTGGGCGCGTTGGGGAGTATCCGACCGGTCTGGGCATCTACGTCCAGTTGCGGCCGGTATCCGATATCCGCAAGGAACTGCAACTGAAACCACAGCAGGGCCGAGGCTGGGCACATGCCCGCGTCGATCGCGTCCAGAGCCGTGGCCATCGCATCGAAGACGACGGGGTGCGGGTCAGCCTCATCGAGGCCGTGCATCACGAGGTCGACCATGAAAACAGCCGCCCGGTTGGCCGGCATGTCTCGGCGTGGCGCGAGGTGAACGCATTCGAGGTGCCACTCCATGAGCAGAGCCAGCCCGGTCCGCGGACGGGGAGCGAAGATAATCTGTCCGCGCGTGAGCACGTCGAAACCGCCGGAGAATCGCGACTTCGGCCGCTTGGCCCCTTTGGCGAGCCCGCGTGTGAGGCCGTGCTCGCGACAGAGCAGGGCAACGGTCTGGCTCGTCTCCGAGTAGTCCCAGCGGCGCAGGCAGATCGCAATGTCGGAAACGGCAGGCATCGGCGATATCGTACAGATGTCGCGGTGTCGGCTATTCTGGTCGCGCAGCGCATATCTTGCCGATACGCCCCGGTGAAGGACTCACGACGCAGCCGCAGGAGGCGGCACTCATGACGCACGACGACCTGACACATCAATCCGCCTCGCCAGATGCTGCGGCTGATCACGCGCCGGTCCGCAAGCGACCGCGATCGATTGCCCTGCTCAACCAGAAAGGCGGCGTCGGGAAGACGACCAGTTCGGTCAATCTCGCGGCGGCATTCGCCGAGCAGGGCAAGCAGGTGTGCCTGATTGATCTGGACCCGCAGGCTCATGTCGCGCTTCATCTCGGCGTTGACCTTGATGGCCTCGAACACACCGTCTACGACCTGCTGATTGACCCGGATGTCGAGGCAATCGATACCGTCGTAAGCGCGCGTAAGAACCTCGATGTACTCGTTTCCGAAGTCGATCTTGCGGGCGCGGAGTCCGAGTTGGTCAATCGCCCGAACCGCGAACACATTCTGCGCGACAAGTTCCAGCCCATCGCCGACTTCTACGACATCGTGATGATCGACTGCCCGCCATCGCTCGGGCAGTTGACACTTAATGCGCTCACAATGGTGCAGGAGGTCTTCGTGCCGATGCAGGCGCATTTCCTCGCGCTGCAGGGTGTTGGCAAACTGCTGGAGACGGTCGGGCTCGTCTGCCAGTCGGTGAATCCGCAACTTCGCGTCAGCGGCATCATCCTCTGCATGCATGAAGGGCAGACAACACTCGGCAAAGAAGTTGTCGCAGACCTCGACGCGTTCTTTGACGGCGAGCAGAGTGCGGGCACACCATGGGAAGGCTGCAGCGTGTACCGGCCGTTCATCAGGCGGAATATCAAGCTGGCAGAGGCGCCGAGTTTCGGGCAGACGATCTTCGACTACGCGCCGTGGTGCAAAGGTGCGATCGATTATCGCAAACTCGCTTCGCACATCCTGATGGGTATCGACGGACGCCAGTTCTATGACGAAGCGGGCCGACCGGTCTTCGAGCTGGCGCGTCGATCCAACACGCAGGCTGATGCGTCGAACAGGCCTGCGGTGACCACTGAAATCGAAACCAAGCCCGATGCTCCGGCCGAGTCAACGGACGGTACCTCGGATGAAACACAACGTGACACGTTCGACGATGCTCCGGCGTCCGCGACGGATGAACAAGCTCGCGAGCAGGTCTTGCGTGAGGATGAATCGTCAGATCAGGATCAAATCGCACCACCACTGATTGAGTTGATATCGCTGCGTTTGCCGCCGTCACAGTCGCAGGGTTCGCATGACGACACAACAGCCTCCGGCGGGCCGATTTCGCTTCAACGCGGTTCAGATTCGCCGGTGCCGGGGATCGAGCGCGCCGCCGACTGGTCGCAACAGCGTCCGGCGCCCGCGACAACCCCGGCAGACAGATACGGACAATGATGTTCGGACGTGGCTGCAAATCAACATCGTGATCCCAACGTGCCTGGCGATGAACTGCTGCGCATCACGCGCAGGCCGTGGCGGATCGCATTCATCATATATGCGGCGCTGCTGACGATCGCGACGCACTGGCCGGCACTGCAACTGCCCGAAGAAGCGCCCGCGACCGACAAGACGCTGCATGCGGCTGCATTCGCGCTCGGCACGTGGTTGCTCTGGCGGACGGCATGGACGCACACTCTGTGGCTTGCGCTGCTGATCGCTCTCGGATGGGCATCGGTCGATGAAGTGACGCAGATGATTCCGGGGCTGAATCGGTGGGTTGCCTGGCCGGACTTCATTGCCAACGTGTGCGGGGTTGTGATCGCTGGCGTGTGGATATGGACGCTGCGACCGATCGGCAATCACGTCAACCGCCGCCGCCAGGCGCGCTGGCAGTACATGTTTGACCACATTACGTGTGATCGAACAGTCATCTGCGTGGTCATCGGTGTTGTGTTGTTGCACATCTCAATTGCAGCGGTGGCATGGGTGAGCGCAGCACCGGGTGTGACACGTGTGACGATCATCGTGCTGGCGCTTGCACTTCCAGCGTCGATCGTGGGCGTGGTGCTGTATCACTGGCCGAGGCTTGGCAAACGGATCGCACAAAATCGGCCCTGCTTCGTGTGTCAGGAGCTGCATCGCGGTACGTGGACGTTCGGCGTGCGACACCGATGCGCGGAGTGCGGATGCCTGCTCGATGAGGACCAGTGGAAGCCAGCAAAGCTCCGCACGCAGGATCGAAGGGGGGTGCGCAGGGTGCGCATCGCTGTCATTGTCGGCGCGATGATCGTCGGTCTGCTGTGCCTTGCGCTGGCCGTTCCGGATATTGCAGCGATCATCGGCGGCATGCCGCTGATCGAATCGGGCACGATCGGCTCGGTGCTGATACTGACTTTCCTGCTGGTGGCGCTGGCGGCAGGGGTGTACATCGCCCGTGTTTGGATGGCCCGGGCCTGCGACGCGTACCTCAGTTGCCGACACTGCGGCCATGACCTTCGCGGGATCGTTACAACAGCGACGGGTGTCGGCAAATGCAGTGCATGCAGCACACTCTTCCGAATGCGCGAGTTCTGACTCAGCGCCCCTGACCAATCGCCCATCGCCATTCAGGCATCCGCCAGGCAAGCGCGCCGAGTGCGAAGACCAGCATGCCGCTGCAGACCAGAACCGCAAGGGGCCAAATTGCATCGGTCGCGTGCAGGAACGTGGTGGGCAGCACGTGGCTGATGGCCGTGGTCACGACGATCATGATTGCGGTCAGTGCGATCGACCGGATCCAACTCGCCAGCACAGTTCGATCAGCGATCGCCTCTGCTGCCCATGGCCTGCGCTGAGCGATCATGAGCAGCGCAGCCGCCTGAATGCCTGCGCACAGCGCGGTCGACCATGCAAGGCCTGCTTCGCGCAGCGGCGTCCAGATGAGCGAACAGTTGAGCACCAGATTCAATGCGACCATGCAGATTGCGATGCGCACCGGTGTCTTCGCGTCGCCACGCGCATAGAAGGCGCGCGTCAGCACGTGCGTCATCGAGTACGCCCAGACTGCAATGCCATACCCCAGCAGCACGTTGGACACGCGAATGGTGTCATCCCGTGTGAAGTCGCCACCCTGCAGGATCACGGTGGCCAGTGGAACGCGAACGACCAGCAGCCCGGCAGAGGCGGGCACGCCGATGAACACGACCAGCCGCAGGCCACGCCGCAGGGTCGTCATGAAGCCGCCCGGATCGTTGCTGAGGCGCGCCAGCGCGGGGAAGATCGCGGTGGCGATTGCAATCCCGAACACTCCGAGCGGGAACTGATACAGCCGCTGCGCGAAGCTGACGGCCGACATCGCGCCTTCGCGCAGCGGGTACTCGATGCCGAAGATCATTGGTCCAATGGTCGTGGGATAACTCGCGATGATCCCGTCGAAGAGCGTGTTGAGTTGCAGGACGCCGAGCCCGAGAATCATCGGCCCGGCTTGCTGGAGCACGCGGCGGAACGGGCTGCGCACGTCGGGCCCGGTGCGTGCCCAGCGAACTGTCTTGCGCAGCGCGAGCAAGGCCCAAGCGCTCTGGATGGCACCTGCGAGCACGACCGAACCTGCGACGATCATCACATGTGCCGGACGAGCGATGTCCGGTGCAAGATCCGGCAGACCCTGAAAGGCAGTTGCGCTGCCGATGATGCACAGATTCAGAATGATCGGAGCCGCAGCGGTGGGACCGAATCGCCCGTGTACCTGCAACATCGCGCCGAGCATCGCCACGAGACAAACGAGCGGCATGTACGGGAGCATCAGCATCATCAGGCGAATGGCGAGATGGCTGTGCTCGCCGGACGATGCAAGGGCGTGCGTGATGAACAGGGCGACCTCACCGACGGCCACGAGCCCGCCGAGCAGCAGCATGAGCCGTCCGATGACCAGCGTCGCAAGGCGTGCGGCCGCGGTAGGGTCGTCCCGCTCGAGTTCGCTGTACACCGGGAGAAACGCAGCGGAGAGCGCGCCTTCTCCAAAGAGTCGGCGGAAGAGATTGGGAATGATGAACGCGAAGAAGAATGCATCCATCACCGGGCCAGCACCAAAGACACGACTGAGCGTCGCATCGCGCACGAGTCCCGTCACGCGGCTGAGCAGTGTCAGCAGCGCAAATGTGCGCGCGTGATGTTCAAATGTCGGTCGCGGCATCGACGCTGCCGACTATAGCGACGCGTGCCGATTGCGCGCGAACCCAGTCTAAATGAAGACCGATGTGAGCATCCCCAATGCGACGGCGGCCGCTATCCAGCGCATCCAGTCGATCTGATCCGTTGTCGTGGCTGTGCTGGCGGTTGCAGAACGCTGCCTGGCTGTGTTGCTCATAGGAACCCCCTGAAGTTGCTCTATCGCCGCTCGCCGAGTGCGAGCCGACGACTCGACTCTGTCATTCACGAGGCGGGATTCCCAGTTGCACGCAGCACGCGACGCTCTCCAATGTCAAACTGTGTGCATCGCCGTGGCTGGGGGCTGGACGATCTGCGCGTCGAGGTCCGGATAAGAGACTGGCAGCGGCACCGGAGATCATGCCACGCCTTCCCGTGTCGACCGGCAAACCATGTATCCTGTGGGATGAACCTTTGGAGGGTGATCGGAATGTACAACACAGCACAGTTGATGACGCGGAAATTCGGGCTGGCAATGGTGGCAGCATGCCTGTTCACCGGTCGCTCTCCGGCCGCGGAACAGGGCTACTACAGCCAGCCGGAGTTGCATGGCGATCGGCTCGTATTTGTCAGCGAGGGCGATCTGTGGACGCTCTCGCTTGATGCGCACGCTCGAAGCGGTCAGCCTGTGATCGCGCATCGCCTGACTTCGAGTGATGGCAGTGAGGCCAGGCCTGCTGTCAGTCCGGATGGCAACTGGATCGCGTACACAGCTCAGTACGACGGAAATACGGATTGCTATATCATCCCGGCCATTGGCGGTGCACCCACACGGCTGACGTTTCACCCCGGCTCAGATGAAGTGCTTGGATGGTCACCGGATTCCAGTGAAGTTGTGTTTCGCTCAGGCCGCGCGCATCCGCATGGCCGCAACGAGTTGTATCGCGTGAATATCACCGGCGGGCTGCCGCGACGTTATGAGTTTGGCGACTGCTCGCTCGCGTCCTTCAGCGTCACTGGCAAGCGTATCGCATTCACGCCACACTCGAATGAACACTGGACATGGAAGCGCTATCGCGGCGGGACAGCGCCTGATATCTGGGTCGGCGAGATCGACGCGAGCATCTATCGAAACCTCACGAACGACAACTCGAATGATCTGTTCCCGATGTGGTTGCTCGGACGCGTGTTCTTCGTATCCGATCGATCTGGCACGATGAACATCTTTTCCGATGTCCCGCACGGCGGTGATCTGCGACAGCACACGCGGTTTGCCGCAGATGATGCCAACCCGACTGCAGTCTCCGGTTACGATGTTCGCTGGCCAGCAAAGGATTCACAACGGCGTGGTTCGGCGATCGTGTTCTGCCAGGCTGGTGGCCTAGCGCTGCTGGATGTCAACACGGATGAAGTTACGCGATTGAACGTGCTGCTTGCGTCTGATCGCGTTGCCACCCGGCAGCGTTTTGCGAGTGTTGGCGATCGCATGAGCGAGGTTGCGCTCTCGCCGGATGGTTCACACCTCGCGGTCGGAGCTCGTGGGGAGATTCTGATTGCTCCTGTTGAAGGCGGCTCACCACGGCAGATCACCGAAACGAGTGATGCGCGCGAGTGGGGCATCAACTGGTTCGGGCATGATCAGGTGTTGCTGATTTCCGATGCGCCCGGGGAGCAGCAGGTCGCGCTGCTCTCCCGGGAGGGTGCGGAGATGCCTTCTGCTGTGACCACGACCAATACGCAGTGGTTGTTTCCGCCGATCGGTTCACGCGATGGCCAGTGGATTATTTACGCGGACAAGTCAATGCGCCTCAATCGCATCAACATGGGCATGCTGGAAATCGAGCAGATTGACCGTTCAGACGCCGGTGAGATTCATGACTATCGCGTTTCACCTGACAGCCAGTGGGTGGCGTACACCAGGCCGATGGAAAACGGTTTCTCGCAGGTCATGTTGCATTCGCTGCGCACGAAGCGGAACTTTACAGTGTCCAACGGCATGACTGTCGACTCTGAACCACGCTGGGACCCGAAGGGGCGGTACCTGTTTTTCCTTTCCGAACGGCATCACGATCCCATGCTCGGCACATACGACTTTGATCACGTGTATCTGAACACGACCCGGCTTGTCGTCGTGCCGTTGCGGGCGGACACGCCGCCACCGTTTCCCGAAGTTGCTGATGCAGCCGGGTTCGATCTGGAGGCGTGGTCATCGCCGGATGCGAGCACTGATGATGAAGTTGCACCGGGCGTGCCGGAAGGTGTCGAGTTTGGTGCGTTCGACGATGCCGGCGGACCTCGCTTTCAGGATGCTGTTGCACAGATTCGCATCGATACGGATGGCATCGTCGAGCGCCAGTGTGTTGTCGCGCACGTCGAGCCGGGAACATATGACAACCTCGAAGCAACCTTTGGTGGCGTGACAATGCTCAGCGCCACGCCTGAAGGGCTGCTCAGCGATGACTGGGGTTCGTCCGATGGCCTCGGCCCCGGCGATGCAAAACTGGTGATGTACCGTTTTGCTGACGAGCAGGTCAGCGAACTTGCAGTCGATGTCGCGCATCACGCAATGAGCGATGACCGTTCCACGGTTGCCTGGGCTGTGCGCGGCGGTTTCTCGGTCATGTCGCTCGATGATCAACAGGTGCACACCGTTGATCTGAGCAGTGAGCAGTTGCGCGTGAACATCACGCGGGAGTGGTCGCACATCCTTGCCGAGGCGTGGCGTTTGCAGCGAGATTTCTACTGGGCGCCGAACATGGCAGGCACCGACTGGGATGCAATGCGCATGAAGTACGAAACGCTGCTCACGCGTGTCGGCACGCGCGAAGAACTCAACGATCTGATCGGCGAGATGATCGGCGAACTTGGTACGAGCCACACATACATCTGGGGCGGCGAACAGCACGATGAAGCTGCACCCGTTTCCGTCGGGTTACTCGGCGTCGATGTTCAGCCCGTCGGCAGCGGCTACCAGATTACGCGAATCCTGCCGAGTCATCCGTGGGATGCGTCGCTGGTGAGTCCGCTCGCGCAGTCGCACATTGATGTCATGGAGAGCAGCATCATCACCGCGATTGACAGGCGATCGCTGGTCGGCGTGAACCTGCATGATCTGCTGCAGGGCAAGGCAGGCCGATTTGTAACACTCACTGTGACGGATGCAAACGGCCAGAACAGCCGTGATGTGCGTATCCGCACGATCGACTCAGATGTCCGGCTGCGGTACAGCGACTGGGTCGAATCCAATCGGCGATATGTTGCAGAACAGACCGACGGGCAGGTCGGATACATCCACATTCCCAACATGGGTGGCGACGGGCTCGCAGCGTTCAGTCGCCAGTTCTATCCGCAGTTCAAGAAGCAGGCGTTCGTCATAGATGTGCGCAATAACGGCGGCGGATTCGTGTCACAGATGATTATCGAGCGGCTCGCGCGGCAGACACTCGCATTCGACCAGCCGCGCCATGGAAAAACCAGCCGTTATCCCGCGCGCGGCATCATGGCACACATGTGTTGCCTGATCGACCAGCACGCAGGATCGGATGGCGACATCTTCCCGACTGCGTTCCGCATGAAGAACCTTGGTGCGCTCATCGGCACGCGCACGTGGGGCGGTGTTGTGGGGATTCGTGGCGACAAGCCGTTTGTCGATGCCGGGTTGTCGACGCAGCCGGAGTTCGCATGGTGGGATGCGCGCGGCTGGTCGATCGAGAATACGGGTGTCGAGCCCGATATCGAGGTGCCTTTCACGCCGGAAGATCACGCCGCAGGTCGCGATCCGCAACTCGATCGCGCGATTGCACATCTGCTTGAGCGCCTGGAACAGGAGCCAATCAACGTCCCGAAAGTCCCGGCCTACCCCGATCGCTGAGCGTCGTCACGGGCCGAGTGAAAGTGTGCGGCGTTCCTTCACATTCTGCCGGAACTTGAGCAGGCGCCCGGTGGTCGGTATCAGCAGCATAAACGCCAGCAGCGGCACGGCAGCAAGCACGATGTTGAACATCCGCCCGGATTGAAGCAGGATGACTGTGCCGAGAATCGAGAGACCCTCCGCCAGCGACGCGGCGATAACCGTGGCAACCATGTAACCACGCGCGATCTTTGCGTTGTCTTCGCGTTCATCAACCGATTCATCCGACATCTGGGTCGTCAACTGGCGCAGGGCCGCGTTGCGAATGACGGGATACCCCATGACGAAGACAAGCATGGCAGTCGACCAGCCGAGTTGCAGGATGACAACCGTGGAGAGCTGCGCCTGGCCGGCGGTTGTGCCGCTGCTCGTGCCGGCAGGTGTGTTTGCAGCCTGCTGGGAGACATTCAGCGCAACGACCATCAGGAAAAGCGCCGCGCCCAAGAGTAGCGCCATCGTGATCAGCCGCGTCAGCGAGAGCGTCTGCCGCTCTTCGGGCGTCAGCGCATCGATGGACTCAAGTGAGAACTGTGGTTCATTCCCTGACGTGTGAACATTGTCGCGCATGGAGGATCATCGTAGCCGCGTCACGACGTGTTCGACCTCGTCGGGGCTGCCCATGATGACGCTGGTGCGCTGGTGCAGGTCGCTTGGTTCGATATCGAGTATCCGCTGCGTTCCCGCGAACGCAGTCCCCCCGGCCTGCTCCATGATCATGGCCATCGGGTTGGCCTCGTACATCAGGCGCAGCTTTCCTTCCGGATGAACCTTTGTCGGCGGATACAGGAACACGCCGCCAAGCAGCAGCGTGCGATGGATGTCCGCGACCATCGACCCGATGTACCGGCTTGAGTACCCGTTGTCATGCGCGTAGTCGAAGTAGCGTTTGTAGCCGTCCGGGAAGTTGTTGATATATGCTTCGTTGACGGAGTAGATCTTTTTTGACTTGGGCAGTGTCAGGCCGCGCTGGACGAGCACGAACGCGCCGATGGACATATCGAGCGCGAACATGTCGACACCGTTGCCTGTGGTGAGTACGAAGATGACAGAAGAGCCGTACAAGATGTAGCCGGCGGCGGCCTGCCGGGTGCCCGGCTGGAGATATCCGGGCCCGGTGTTCGCGCTGGCATCGCGTGAGTCGTCGCTGCGCAACACGCTGAAGATCGTTCCGACGCCGACACCGAAACCGAGGTTGGATGAGCCATCGAGCGGGTCGAACAGCACGCAGTATCGCCCGCCTTCTTCGCGATTGCGCAGCACGACGGGATTCTCATCTTCTTCTGAGGCGAGCATCGCAACATTCGCGCGATCGCCAAGGCATCGCATGATGATTTCGTTGGAGATCACGTCGAGGCGCTGTTGTGTTTCGCCATGGATGTTGGCATCGCCATGATCGCCGAGGACATCTTCAAGCCGCGCGCGGCGAACCTTGTTGGCAATCGCCTTGGCAGCCAGCGAGATGGCGGAGAGAATCCACGAGAAGTCGCCCGTTGCGCTCGGGTGGCGCTGTTCTTCAGCGAGGATGTGCGTCTGCAATGTCGTGAGGTTGTCCTGCGTGAACCGCTTCGGCACGGAGGGTGGTAACGGCTCAGTGGGCGGCGTGGAGGTCATGGAGTGCAGCGTACCGCGCGCAGGTGCCTGCGTCATCAGGTTGGTTGATCCTTCCGGCAGTTCGCGCCGGGCGGGCCTACACTGCCTGTCCCGCGAGCATTCGACCGAATCCCGCGGACTTCCGCCAGCATTCATTGCCAACCCCAGCCGGAGCGTCATCGCCATGACTCAGCCCGTTCTCCTTGCAGCCAAGCGAACACCAGTCGGCCGATTTCTCGGCGGATTCAGCCGCGTATCCTCGCCGCAACTTGGTGCGTTTGCGATTGAAGCAGCGCTCGAGGCAGCACCAGGCGCGCGGGATCACGTCGATGAGTGCATCATGGGATGCGTGCTGCAGGCAGGACTCGGACAAAACCCGGCCCGGCAGGCGGGGCTCAAGGCAGGCCTGCCCAATACGCTCAGTGCACAGACCGTCAACAAAGTGTGCGGCTCCGGGCTTCAGGCAGTCATGCTTGCCGCCCAGTCGATCAAGGCGGGCGACAACACGCTTGTTGTTGCGGGCGGCCTGGAGAATATGACACTCGCGCCGCACTTCGCATACCTGCGTGGCGGGGCGAAGTTCGGTCCGATCGAGTTTCAGGATCACATGCAGTTCGACGGGCTCACATGTGCGTTCGAGTGCTGGGGCATGACAAAAGCGGCCGATCATATTGCGTCCAGGCATGGCATCAGTCGCGAGGAACAGGACCGCTTCAGCGCCCAGAGCCATCAGCGTGCTGCGGAGGCGCAGAAGAGCGGCTGGTTTGATGATGAAATCACCGCACTCACGGGGGAGCAGGTCGGCAATCGCAAGGTGCCCGGACCGGAAGGCGGTGTGAGCGCCGATGAAGGCGTGCGCGGCGATTCGACCGCGGAAACACTTGGCGGCCTGCGTGCCGTGCCTGGTCATGAATATATCACCGCGGGTAATGCATCACAGATATCTGACGGTGCAGCGGCGACGGTCGTCGCATCACAGGCAAAGGCAGATGAACTGGGCGTCAAGCCACTGGCGAGGATCGTCGATTACTACACATCAGGCGTTGAGCCGAAAGATATTTTCGAGGCGCCTGCAATCGGTATCTCCATGCTGCTTGAACGCAACAATCTCACAGTTGATGATGTCGACCTTTTCGAACTCAACGAAGCATTCGCGGCGCAGCTGCTGGCGAACATCACAACACTCGGCATCAGCGAGAACAAACTCAATATCGGCGGCGGGGGCATTGCGCTGGGCCATCCGATCGGCGCATCGGGCGCGCGCGTGCTGACAACGCTTGTGCATCACATGATTCGCACAGACGCGAAACGCGGTGTGGCGAGTCT
>CAZVXI010000022.1:16165-29655 GCA_964631295.1 uncultured Isosphaeraceae bacterium | reverse complement strand
GGGGAAACGCTTCGGGTCGTACCCGAGGTAGCTGTGAACGACGCCGCCTGCGGGAGGCGCGGATCGGCGCAAGTTGTCAGAGTTCATATTCGACCCGTCCATGGCGAGTGCCGCGGCTGATGCGGTCGGTCGCCCACAGCCCTGCGAGAACAAACTCGACGCAACTGGCGCGCATTGCGGGATGCTCGGCCGGGTTCACTTCAAACGCCTTCTCCCACACAGGCGGCACGCGCTTGAGCAGGTTCTCGTAGTGTGAACTGGCTAGCATGTCACCGACTTCGATCCGCACCCCCTTGGCGAAGATCTCTGCGATTTCGCCGAGGCCGTGCTCATCAACATACTCGGTGAAGACTTCGCCAATCGCCTGTGCGAGAATCGCATCGAGCACTTGTGGCTCAGTCATCTGGTGCGTTCCCATCATGTCGAGTTCGAGCTTGCCGATGGCAGAACTGTGGAAGTGCGCGAGATCACTGATGCGTGGAACTGCGGGCGTGGGTTCTCCCTGATCTGCGAGCATAATCGCGCGACGCCGCGCACTTGCGACCATTGTCTTGTAGTTGGCAATGCTGAATCGGGCTGAGACTCCCGATGCGTGATCAACCCACTTGCTGTTCCGCGCGACGATGGCCATCTGCTCAACGATCTCTGCCATGAAGCGTGGCACGATGACGGGATGCTCATCATCCTGCTCGAGCAGGCCATCCTCTGCAGCCTGCTCGCGGGTGATCTGAATGCCAAGGTCGCGGTCCCGCGGATAGTGCGTGACGACCGTTGTGCCGATGCGATCCTTGAGCTGCGGTATGACCTTGCCCGAACGGTTGTACGTTTGCGGGTTTGCGCTGAATAGCACGCACACGTCGATATCAAAGGAGACGGGGTAGCCGCGAATCTGCACATCGCGCTCTTCGAGGATGTTGAACAGTCCTGTCTGCACGAGATCGTCGAGGTCGGGTAGTTCGTTCATCGCAAAGATGCCACGATGCATCCGCGGGATGAGCCCGAAACTCAGTGCTTCCTCGGTATTGAGTTGCACGCCACCTGCGAGAATCTTCGCAGGGTCGATCTCGCCGATGAGGTCTGCAAACTTGGTGCCGGGTGCGAGCCGTTCAGCGTAGCGATCATCGCGATGCCACCACTGGATGGGCACTTCACTGTCCACGTGGCGTGCGATGAACGCGCGGCCCTCCGCGGTGATCGGTGCATATGGATCTTCATGCACGGGGCAGCCGGGGATGTCGAGGCAGGGCGTCCATTCATCAAGGAAGCGGACGAGCAGGCGCATGATGCGGCTCTTGGCCTGGCCCTTTTCGCCGAGAAAGAGCATGTCGTGCCCGGCGAGGATCCCGTTGATGATCGCAGGGATGACGGTGTCGTCATACCCGACGATGCCCGGAAAAAGATCGTCGCCACGCTCGAGAGCAGCGACGAGATTTTCACGAAGCTCGGCTTTGACAGGCCGGCTCATCCAACCGCTTTCGCGGAGGTCAGCGAGGGTCTGAGGATGCATTTGTGTCGCCAGTTGAGTCATTGTTGAATCGTATTCGCACAGGTGCGGCCGGGGACGCGATGCAAATCAACCGGCTTCGAGGTGGTCTTGTTCGGCTGATTGACGGACTCGTCTGCGTCCGGAAAGCCTGTCGCTGCGAATTCGAAGAACTCGCATAAAGTGCCAGCTTGCGGCACAATGTTCCGGCAAGAGATCTCAATGCGTGATATTGCAGGCAGGCGAATCTGGCTCACCGGTGCGAGCTATGGCATCGGGCGTGAGTTGGCGATTGAACTCGCGAGGCGTGGCTGCGCGCTCGCACTTACCGCACGCAGTGAGGACAAGCTTCAGTCGCTTCGAGCGGAGCTTGCGGATCTTGGAGCGAAGGCGATCGTCGTCCCCGGTGATGTGACCAACTCTGACCGAATGAAAGAGGCGGCGGAGGAGATTCGCAGTGAACTCGGCGGCATCGACGTTTTGATCGCAAACGCGGGCACACACATCTTCACGGTGCCGGAACGGTTCGATGCCGATGAATACCTCAGCCTGATGGACCTGAACTACGGCGGTCTGGTTCGATGTATCGAGGCAGTGCTTCCCGAGATGCTGAAGCGAGGCAGCGGACACATCGTGGGTGTGGTAAGCCTCGCAGGCTATCGCGCTCTTCCCCGGGCGGCCGCGTACGGCGCGAGCAAGGCAGCAGCGCATCATTTCCTCGACAGCATTCGTTTTCACCTCGCCGAGCACAACATTCCCGTGACGGTTGTCAATCCCGGCTTTGTGCGCACACCGCTGACGGACAAGAATGACTTTCACATGCCGTTTCTCATCGATGCAGATCGAGCGGCACGCATTATCTGCAACGGGATCGCTCGGCAGAAAGACGAGATATCGTTCCCGATCCCGTTCAACTGGATCATCAAGTTTGTTCGGATCATTCCGTTTCCAATCTACAAGTGGATCATGACACGCGTATGGAAGCGAACAATGAAAAACTGAATATCGCCGTCGTTGGCGCCGGTGTTGCAGGTATCACAGCGGCCTGCCTGCTGAGCAAACGACATCATGTCACGCTCATCGAGCGAAACGACTATGTAGGGGGCCACACCAATACGATCGATGTAGACGAAGATGGTGTGCGCGTGCCTGTTGATACAGGCTTCATTGTCTGCAATCCGAAGAACTATCCGATTTTCTACAAGCTGCTCGCCGAGTGGGGGGTAAAACTGCGCGACAGCGACATGTCGTTTGGATTCTCTTGTGACACAACCGGCCTTGGATACACCGGGCCGTCCGTCAGTCAGTTCATGAGAAAACCGGGCAACCTGCTCAAGCCGCAGTTCATCGGCATGATTCGCCAGCAGCGACGGTTCAATCGTTTCGCGCTCCGCGATCTTCGTGCAGATGCGCTTGGCGACATCACACTCGGCGACTACCTTGGCAGAATCCGCGCAAGCGATTTTTTTATCAATAACTATCTGGTGCCACTGTCTGCTTCCGTCTGGTCAAGCCCCGATGCGGGCATACTCGACTTCCCGGCCCAAACATTTCTTCGATTCTTTGACAACCACGGCCTGCTGGAACTCAGCAAATTTCCGAAGTGGCAAACGGTCGTCGGCGGCAGCAAGGCATACGTCGAGGCATTCCGAGCAAAGTTTCGCGGGACGATCCTGACAAACGCAGCGGTGCGGGCGATCGAACGCTCAGCCGATGGCATAACGATACGGCTCATTGACGAGCGAACGCATTCGTGTGATCGAGTTGTGCTGGCCTCACATGCAGATGAAACACTGCAGATGCTTGCCGATCCATCGCACGAGGAGCGTGAACTGCTCGGCACCTGGCAGTATCATCGCAACCCAACTGTGCTGCATACAGATACTTCTGTCATGCCTGCAGATAAACGACTCTGGGCATCGTGGAACTATCGAAGGCCATCGGATGCGACGCCGAGCGACCCCGTGCCGATCACCTACTCCATGAATCGCTTGCAAGGTTTGAAGACGCAAAGGCAATACTTCGTCACGCTCAACGCGCAGCACGACCTTTCGCCGGGAACGGAAATCTATTCAGTGGTCTACACGCATCCAGCCTACACGCCTGAGGCAGTCGCGGCCCAGCCGAGGATCCGCGCGATGAACGGCACAAATCACACGTACTACTGCGGCAGCTACCTCGGTTATGGCTTTCACGAAGATGCAGTCCGATCTGCAGTTGATGTCGCCCAGCACTTTGGAGTATCGCTTTGAGATCGCGCGTCTTTCTCGGCGAAACCACACACGACCGACGTGTGCCACGGGAACATCGGTTTCGATACCGCATGTTCTGGCTGGCGATTGACCTCGATGAACTTGAGGCGCTTCACCAACGAGTTGTCGGCTTCGGCTACAACAGTCGTGCGTTGGCGAGCATCTGTGATGCGGACTATGGCGGCACGGGACCAGGTTCGATCCGCGGGAAGGTCATCTCGAAGCTTCGCGAGCATGGCGGGCCGGAACAGGTGAATCGAATCACGCTTTTCACGATCCCGCGTGTGGGTGGATACGTGTTCAACCCGGTGAGTTTCTATCTCTGCTATGCGGACGACAGAACATTGTGCTGCCTTGTCGCTGAGGTGCGGAACACCTTCGGTGAGATGCATCACTACGTTGTGCGGCCGGAGCTTGCCAGGGCTGGGCTGCATCGATTCAGATTCCGGAAGTCGTTCTACGTTTCGCCGTTTCTCGACGTGGAAGGCACCTACGAACTGCAACTGCGGGCGACAGACAGCGAATTCAAACTGACCGTGCTACTCTTTCAACAGAATCAATGTGTTTTTTCCGCATCCATGCACGGGCGTGGGCGGCCGATGACGAGCAGCCGCCTGCTCGGGACGCTCATGTCGATGCCGGGTTTCGCCGTCTCGATCATGGCGAACATTCACTGGCAGGCGCTGCTTCTGCGCTTCAGCCGTGGTATTCACACGCGTCCCAAGCCGTTGCCGCGAGACGAGAACACGATCTCCGCGAGGCAACGCTCGATCTGGTTCCTGATCCGTGAGCGGCTCGTCCGCTGGGCGGCCGGGAGAGAGGCGCGGAGAGAGCCACATCAAAAGTCGATTGAGTCAAAGGGTACTGCAACATGACAATAACACAGGCATCTGCCTCTTCAACTTCTGCGCGGATACATGCTGCATCATCGCCCGTCATCGAATCGGTGATCACTGATCCTGCGACACTTCGTCGTGTGCGGCGAGATGGCATCTTCGGCCTTGGCGAAACCTACATGCATGGCGCATGGGACGTTCATCGGCTGGATGAGTTCATGCATCGCGTGTTCACTGCTCCTGCACCGAGGTTGTCGGCACTTGCCTGGGGCCGGTTGCTTGCAGCCGTGCTCGAGCAGCGCGTCATCAACCGTCAGGCAGGCGAGGGCGCGTTCAATATCGGCATCGAACACTACGATCTTGGCAATGACCTGTTCCGCATCATGCTCGATTCGAGCATGACCTACACATCCGGCTACTGGGCGGATGCCAACACGCTCGATGAAGCGCAAGAAGCGAAGCTCGACTTGCTTTGCCGAAAACTGCAACTGCAACCGGGCATGCGCGTTCTCGACATTGGCTGCGGCTGGGGCAACTTCGCGCATCACGCGGCAACTCGGTACGGCGTCGACGTGACTGGAGTAACAGTTTCTAAAGAGCAGGCAGCAATCGCTGCACAACGTTGTGCCGACATGCCCGTGGATATTCGCGTGCTGGACTATCGCGATGTGAACGAGACGTTCGACCGTATCGTCTCCATCGAAATGATCGAAGCAGTCGGCCGCAAAAACATCCCAACCTTCTATCGCAAAGTGAACGAATGCCTCGAGGATGGCGGGCTCTTCGCACTGCAGGCAATCTCCGGCAACACACTGACGCGCACATCCGATCGTCGACTGGACCAGTACATCCTCTGGATCGTGAAACACATCTTCCCGGATGGGTATCTGCCAAAGCCAGCCGAAATGTCCCGACTCGATGGCACCAGTTTGCGCATCGACGACTGGCACAGCTTCGCGGGTGACTACGATCGCACCCTGATGGCCTGGGCGGAGCGTTTTAACGCGGGCTGGGATAACATCAGTGGGAAATACGGCGAACAGTTCAAACGACGCTGGCACTTTTATCTGTATGGATGTGCCGCCGCATTCCGCGCGAATCTGGTCGATGTCTACCAGATTGTTTATTCGAAAGGCGCGCCGCTCGATCGGTATCAGCCGGTGCGATGAAGCAGAGGAAGCACCTGGAGCATTTCATGCGAACACCCATCATTCTTCTCTCGATTGGTGCTGTGGTCATGGCGGCCGCCATCGCGTATGGCTTCCTGGCTGGCGGTCTCTTCGACGAGGCGCGTACATTGCTCTCGTACCCGTGGTTTCATGTGTCCATGATCGATCTTTACGTAGGTTTCTTCATCTTCGCGGGATGGATCGTTTT
Organism: uncultured Isosphaeraceae bacterium; assembly: GCA_964631295.1. Lineage (GTDB taxonomy): Bacteria > Planctomycetota > Phycisphaerae > Phycisphaerales > SM1A02 > CAZVXI01. The sequence goes on along the minus strand of CAZVXI010000022.1, from coordinate 23,707 downwards.
TCGAGAGCGATCCCGAGTGGCTGCAGTGGGGTGGATCATTCTGCTTTGCTTGCTCGGCAACCTGATCGCCTGTCTTTACGCTGCCCTCGCACTTGCGCGCGCGAAGGGGGATTGGCATCGGTTCTGGCTCGGCACACGCAACGCATCCTGACCTACTTTGGCGAGTCCTGTTCGGGCAGCTTCGGTCGTACCACCTGCCGAGCGAGGCCGACTTTTTCCATCAGCAGGATGGTCCACCACGTCGGATCGATCTCCCACCAGCGCATCCCATGGGCAGCCGATCGCTGCTGCGCGTGATGATTATTGTGCCAGCCCTCTCCGAATGAGAGCAGCGCGACCCACCAGTTATTACGTGAGCCGTCGGACGTCTCGAAGTTGCGGTACCCCCACGTGTGCGCGGCAGAGTTGACGAACCATGTCGCATGGTAAAGCACGATCGTCCGCACACCGATCCCCCAGACAACCCAGCCGATGCCGATCTGCCACGATCCGACGATCCACCACCCGAGCGCGAACAGAACGCCGGCAAGAATGATCTGCGGCACGTAAAAAAACCGTTCGAGCAACACCATTGTCCGCTCCCGCTGCATATCGCGCGTGTAATCCATTGGGTCCATGCCGTCCGGGTGTTTGTAGAAGCACCAGAGGATATGTGCCCACGTGAACCCATGCTGTGGCGAGTGCGGGTCGTGCGGCCCGTCAGATTCACTGTGGTGTATGCGGTGTGTGCCGACCCACTGCATCGGCGAGCCCTGGAAACTGAGCGATCCGAACATCGTGAGCAAGTATCGCACGGGCGGAGCAGTCTTGAAACTTCCGTGTGTCAACAGGCGGTGATAGCCCAGACACACGCCCAGCCCGCCGACGACCCAGAACATTACAGGAAGCAGGACAAGCACGCTCCAATGAAAGAAGGCAGGGACGAGTGCCAGCACTGCGAGGGCGTGCATCGAAGCCATGCACCAGATATTCAGCCAGTGCCAGCCGGGATGATGACGCGAGTCATCAGAAACAGCGGTGTCGTTGATTTGCATCATGTCCAATCAGCAGTAACCGCTCGAGGCGGCCAAAGAATGTTCCACCCCACGCGGTTTTCGTCCATCGGTGGCGGCCGGTTGCATGTCGGCCCGCGTCCATTCTCAGTGGAAATCAATCGAGCCGACGGCAGTCGTGCCATCGGGCTTTTCGATCTCGATCCACCATTTCGCACCCTCCGGCAGCGGTGAGGGAGCCATCGCGTGGATGTCATAGTCATCGTGCGACGATGCATATTCACCCTTGCCAACAGTCGACATGAAGCGGTCATTCGTCCCGATCCACGCCCGGACGATCGTCGCGCCGTTGTCGTTGTAGGGCAGTTTCACTACGAGGTGGCTTTCCTTGCCGGGCTCCATGCTGCCGTGCGCCTGCGCGCACTCGACAGTCATATCACCGATCGTGGTTGTGCCGAGTGAGATTTCTTCGCCATGATCGTGATCGTGGTCGTGATCATGGTCGTGATCATGGTCGTCTGCACTGGTCGCTTCAGTATCGGATGCGGTCGTTGTGCCGCCCTTCGTGGGCGTGGCCTTCTTCTCGCCGCATCCCCCGGCCGTGAGAGAGATGGCTGCCAGTGAGATGATGCACAGCGAAAGCATTCGCGTCAGTTGAAACATGTTCTGAGTCTCCGTGTTGATCAGGGTTCATGGTATTCACGCCGGCTCGATTGTAGCAGTTGCCTTCAAAATCGCGTGCTGATCGCGGAAGATCAGCGAGTAGCCGGCCGGGACAACCACAAGGTTGAGAAACGTGGATGTCAAGAGTCCGCCGAGGGTGACGATTGCCAGCGGCGCGAGCAACTCACTGCCCGGTTCACCGGCGGCGAGGGCAAGTGGTGCCAGGCCCAGCGCAGCCGACACGGCCGTCATGAGAATTGGAACGAGCCGTTCCATCGATCCCTGAATGACAGCTTCCTTGAGCGCGACGCCCTCGTCGCGAATCAGCGTGTTGTAATGGTTGATGAGCAAAATGCCGTTGCGAACAGCAATGCCAAACAGTGTAATGAAACCGACCATACTCGCGATCGAGATGACGGGCGGCTGGTACGACCCACGAATGCCGAAGAGTGCAAGCGTGTTGCTGAACGCACCGCCGCCTTCGGTGAGGTAGATGGCAATGATTCCGCCAATCAGCGCGAGCGGCATATTCAGCATGACGAGCACTGAAGCACGCAGCGTGCCGGTCGAGATTTGCAGAAGCAACAGCATCAACAGACCGACAATGATTCCCGTAATCAGAATTGTGCGAGATGCGGACTGCTGCGCTTCAAACTGCCCACCGTATTCGACGGTCAGTCCCGCATTTCGAACGATCGGGTTTACGCGACGCTGTACCTGTGCGACCAGATCGCCGAGGTTGGATCCCTCCGCGACGTTCAAAGAGACGACTGCCTTGCGTTGAGCGTTCTCTCGTGCAATCAGGTTGCTCGAACGTTCTGGCCCGATGTCTGCGACATCCCTCAGACGCACCGTTGCGCCGCCGCGCCCGCGCAGAAGCAGATCGCGTACCTGCTCGATTGACGTGCGCTCGTCTGGCGCAAGTCGGACGACGAGGTCATATGTTCGAAATCCCTGATTCACGACATCAACGACTTCACCGTAGATCGCTTCTCGAATCTGCTCAGCAGCATCTGCCGGGCTCAGGCCTGCCGCAGCAAGCTCGGCGGGTCGGTAGCGCACAGGCAGCGACGTGATCATGACCTCGCGGCTTGCGTTGACGTCGCGCGCGCCGGGCAGTTGCCTCAGTTCTCCTTCGATCTTTCTGGCAACGCTGCGCAGGACGCTCAAGTCTTCTCCGAACACATTGATGGCAATAGCAGCCGGCGTCCCGGAGAGAATGTGACTCAGTCGGTGTTCGATTGGCTGGCCGACCATCGTCGTGATGCCCGGGACGGAATCAAGGATTCTGTCAATCTCATCGCGCACACGCCGCCGATCCTGGTCGGGCAGCATCGTGACTTCCATCTCGGAGTTGCTGACTGGCTCGGCATGCTCGTCTCGCTCTGCTCGCCCCGTTCTGCGGGAGACCGACTGGACGCCCTCAATCTCCAACAGCCTTCCCTCGACGCCAGTTGCAAGCCGATCACTCTCCACAAGCGATGTGCCCGGAGGCGCAAAGAGAAAAACCGTGAAAGTCCCTTCGTTGAATGAAGGGAGAAACGACGTTCCGAACGTGCTCGCAAGCCAAATTGCGAGTGCCGTGGCAATACCCGCTGCGCCGAGGACCACGACGCGCAGGCGGATGGCGAGGCGCAGAGCTGGCTCATACGCGCGTTTCAACAAGCGAACGAGCCAGCCATCCTGATGTTCACTCCTGCCTCCCAGCTTGCCTCGCAGCAGCACCTTGCACATCGCCGGCGTTACCGTCAACGCGACGATCAGCGACGCACCAATAGACACCATGTACGTCAGCGCGAGCGGCCGGAAGAATCGGCCCTCCAGACCCTGCAGGAACAGCAGAGGAACGAACACCATCACGATAATCACGGTCGCGAAGACCATCGCAGGCCGAATCTCGTTGCTCGCATCAAAGATGACTTGTGCAAATGGGCGACGTTGATCTTCTGGTTTCGCAGGATCCTGCTTCAATCGCCGGAAGACGTTCTCAACGTCGATGATCGCATCGTCCACGAGTACGCCGATCGCCACTGCAAGGCCTCCCAGCGACATCACGTTCAGGCCGAGGTCAAGACCGTCCATCACCAGCAGTCCGACGGCCAGCGAGATCGGCAGGGCTGTCAGTGTGATGATGGTGGTTCGCACGTTCATCAGGAAGAGGATCAGAATCACAGCGACGATGATGACCGCTTCCGCGAGAACACCAGTCACGTTCTCGACTGCACGGTTGATAAAGTGCGACTGACGCATGACGTCGCGATTGAGCACCATGCCGCTGGGAAGTGTTGCTTCAACCTGATCGAAGAGTGCATCGAGTTGATCCGTCAGCGCCAGCGTATTTGTCCCGGGCGACTTCTGGATCGTCATGATCACTGCTGGTGAGCCACCCTCAGAAGCAGTGCCGCGTTTTAATGCGGGTCCGAGCGACACATCAGCGACTTGTCCGATCGTGACAGGTACGCCTTGGTGGTACTTGATGATCGTGTCGGCGATGTCACTCGAGCTTGTGACGCGACTCTGCTGACGAATCGGTATTTCCTTGTGATCAACATCCGGCAGGTAACCGGCGCTTGCAGTGCTGTGTGCGCCACCGGCAGCATCGACCACATCAGAGATAGTCAGGTCGTACAGGCGCAGTCGATGCTGATCAACATTGACCTGGTACTCCGGCAACTCGCCACCGATCGCCACAGCCTGCGCAACACCGGGCACAGCCAGCACACGATTGCGCAAGTCGAACTCTGCATACGAGCGCAGGTCCATCGGGCTTGCGGTTCGGTCCGGTGATGACAATGAAACAAGCATCACCTCGCCTGCAATCGATGTGATAGGCGTGATGAATGGCTCGACATCGTCAGGCAGCGATCCGCGCACGGATGCGAGCCGCTCAGCGACAAGTTGGCGCGCATCATACAGATCGGCACCCCACTCAAGGTCGACCCAGATGATCCCAAGGCCGATCGCGCTGCCACTGCGAACACGGCGCACGCCCGTCATGCCATTGACGGCAGACTCGATAGGAAAGGTGACATACTGCTCGACTTCGTCGGCGGCGAGACCGCCGGCTTCGGCCATAATGACAACCGTCGGCGCGTTGAGTTCCGGGAAGACATCCACGCTCATGCGTGGAAGCCGATACGCGGCGTACGCGACGATGAGTACCGACGCCATGAGCACGAGCGATGCGTGGGTGAGCGAGAACCGAATTAGTGACTTGAGCATGACTCAATGATCCTCCTCGTGAAACGTGCCATCCGCGTGAAAATGCCCGCCGCCGGACATGCTCCCACTTGTCGCGAGCATCAACTGGAACGCGCCATCAAGGATCACCTCGTCATCGCGACTCAGGCCGGACTGCACAGCAACCCACCGGCCATCGCTCATGCCAAGATCGGCTTCCATGCGGATCGCCTCATTTGGGTTGTCGGGAGCTCGTCGGAAGATCACTGGTGTGAGGCCGTCTCGCTGGATCGCTGCAAGCGGAACCGCCAGCGACGGTCGGGATGTGGCATCAGTGACAACCTCCAGTTGAGCTGACACGCCGGGCCGCGCCCACGCCGCGAGCGTCTCGGGCACGACGAACAGATCAATCGTTCGTTGGTCGGGATCGCCGGCGAGCCCGAGGGTCAATAAACCCGACATCGTGTCCTGCAGGCTCGGTGCCCGCCCCGTGGTTGTGGGTGTCGGCGATACGATCCGCGTCATAAGGCCATCACGCAGAGCGCCAAGATCGCTCTGCAGGCCACTGGCACGGAATCGCAGACGATCCGGCTGAACGACAGTCATCACATTCGTTTTCTCATCTGCCCACGCACCGTTGGTGAGGTTGAGAGATTCGACGACGCCGCCTGATTCTGCCTTCACTGCAACGCGGGTGATCGTGCGCCATCGCGCGCGCCCGTCATCCAGTGTTTCAAGCAGCATCGAAACATTTTCGCCAAGCAGCATGGCCGCAGTTTCAAGCAGAAGTGATCGTTGGAAGCGAGCCGCCCCGAGTGCAGCATCGACTTCAGCACGCTCTGCTGCAAGCTGCGCGTCCTTCTCATGAACCTCGCCAAGGTCGGATTGCGCAGTCACGAGCGCTGCTCGCGCATTCGCCAACTCAGCAAGGCGCCCACCGCCGGCTTGACGCATTTCTTCAAGCTGCTGCACACGTTCCTGCCAGAGTGCAACACTCGCCCGTAATCCCTGTTCATGGATCGCGTGGGCTTCAAGCAGTGGTTCGAAGGTTGCCTGCCTGGCTTCGAGACGCTGAACAGATGCATCCGCGTCGCCGATGCGATGTTGAAGATCCCGCCATGCTGGTGAGTCAAGTCGATAGAGAACGTCACCGCGTTCGACACGCGAGAACTGTTCGACGATCAGCGTCACGCGCCCTGGCAGCATCGTGCGATATTCCTGTCGTGCAGTGGGCAGGTATTCGAATCGTCCGGGCACCCGAATCGTCTGTTCAATCTGCCGCACTTCCACCTGAATGAAGGAGATGCCAAGGTTCCGCCGAACCGCGGCGGGTATTGCGATTCGATTCGTTGGAGAGGCAGGATCATCTGTGAGTGCGCTGATGCCAGCGTCGTCAGGTGTTTCATCACCACCGCAGCTGGCAAGCGCGAAGAGCACTGTCGTCAAAAGACACAGGGCCGTCGAGAGTCGAAGCAGGACGCTCATGAGTCATCTCCTGCGTTGTTTGTGTTGTGCACAGAGGCCGGCGCTGGCTCAAGGTGTGTGTCAGGGCCAAGCAGTTCGATGATGCGGATCGTTGCGAGAGACTCTTTCATTGCCAGATCGATGGCGCGCGAGTGCGCAGCGAGCAGCGTCTTGAACGACTCGACGAGAAGCAGGGTGTTGATCTCGCCCAGTTCGGCGAGTCGCCGTAGTTCTGCAATCTGCTCGGAAGCCTGACCAATCGCAGCGTCGACGAACATTTTACGTGTTGCTGCAAGGCGTTCGCGCTCCATCATGGTGCGATGCAGTTGACCGCTCAGTTGCTCGTAGCTCGTTTCAGCCACAGCACGTGCAAGTTCACGCTTGGCGCGGGCCTCAGCGATTTCCCGGCGATTCGCATTCAGAATCGGAATCGGGATCGACAGACCAAGGAGCAGGCGGTCGTCATCTTCACTCCCGTAGCCACCACCGATCTCGATGTCGGGGTACTGCTTGCGAATTTCGAGCTCCAGCGCGCGCTCAGCTGTCTGATACTCTGCGCGATGAACCGCGAGTTGCGTGTTGTGTCCAATCAGTTGCTGATCGACATCACTGCCTGGTGTCGAGGCCAAATCGACGGGCCCTGGCAACAGTCTGATGCCTGTGTCCATTGGGAAGCCAAGCAGGTGAAGCAGTTGTGCGTGAAAATCTGCAGCCTGCATCTCCAGTTTCATCACCTCTGCCCGCTGCATCGCGACAGTGATTGACAGCGCGCGTGTTTCCGCGCGCGTGATCTCGCCGATCTCTTGCAGGCGCTCGGCAAGGTCGACCGTACTTTGCAGATCCGCGATGACCCTCTGCGCTGTGCTTTGTTTCTCGACCGCCGCTGACCAACGGACCCACAACTGCCGCACCTCTGCCCGCGCGGACCACTCTGCATCGACAATCTTTCGAAGCGACGCTTCGTGTGCAGCCCCAACACGGGCCTGTTCGACTTCGAGCCTGCCTGATATCGGAATCGTCATGCCAACGGTCAGGCCATACTCAAACGGACCGGAAGGCGAGAAGATCTCGGCCCCATCGAATCCGAAGACAGGGTCATCCCACAGACCGGCGTGCTCGTAAGTCGCCCGCGTAATGCCCGCTTCGAGGCGCTTGATGCGGAGATCGGGATTGAAGAACAGCGCGAAGATTTCGGCTTCTGCGGCGGTGATGCCGTCGGCGGTTTCGAACCCGTCGGGCACCA
>CAZVXI010000022.1:0-16155 GCA_964631295.1 uncultured Isosphaeraceae bacterium | reverse complement strand
GGGCACCACAGATGGTTGTTGCTCGCGGAGGGCTGCCGCGAACTGTTCGATCCGCGAGATATCGCCGATGCGCTCGATCATCACAACGCGATGCGATCGCAAATCAAGTGGCTTCTGTCGGTAGTGCTGGCAGCCGGTGGCGCATAATGCGCCAATAACGGTCGCTCCAAGCGAAATCGTCAACAGGCGACGATCCATTTTGCATTTCATTCAAGGGTCTCCTGCAGCGCAGTCAAAATCATCGCGCAAGGCATCGCGCGAACAAATCAGCGTGAACGGAACGCTGCGCTACAGGAGAAGACGGGTGGATGCGAGGAACGCCAGGCCGTACAGGGCGAAGCTACGAGCACAGGGAGGGGGGCCCCGGCTGGAAATCGCACGATCGCAAAGCGAAGTCCGCACGACCGCCACAACGGAGGGCACGACCGAAACGACTGATGCGTCGAGGTCGATGTTCACCCGCTGGGCAAGGAGGCACTCTGCCGCATCGAATGCAACGTCGGTGCAATGACAGGCATCATCGTGGTCCGAATCGGATCGACTGACGATTGCAGGTGATGCTGAGGTGCCCTCGCAATGTTGCTGGCAGCACGATGAGGAGGCCTGCTGGACTTCATCGCATACCTTCGTGGTGATATGACACGCCCCGCCGCCAAGGCAGACGACGACGCCACTCACGGCGGATTGGGCGGCGATGATCATCGCCAGCAAGATAGAGAGATGACGCCGGACCACTGTGCCATTGAGTATCCGGCCGCAGCGGCCCGCAGTCAAGCTCTCAGGGCCAAATAGCGCGCCGTCCGGCCGGCAGTGGTGATGTCAATGAACATCAGCAGAGTCGCGAGGGTTCACCGCGATTGCACGCGCTTACAAGCGAACCCACACAGATCGTGAACGGAACGTTCACATTCGGCCGGTACCTTCCTGTCTCACATGGGTGGGCTCCCCTTGAGCCAGATTGTAGTGGTTGAAAATCATGCTGCCTTTAGCCGAGGCGGCGACCTAACCAAGCTTGGAAGGAAGACAAACAATGGAAAACCTGAAGAAGATCGCTCTGTTTGGAGCGATTTCGAGCATTGCCCTTGCGGGAAATGCCACTGCTGAAAATCCTGACTGTCCCTGTGAGGACGGCTCGATTGTCATCGACTCGGACATTACCGAGGACACCACCTGGGATGCGTCGGAAGTCTACTGCATCAGCGAGCGGATGTTCGTTCGCGAGGGTGCAACGCTGACCATTCCGGCTGGCACGCAGGTGCGCAGCAGTGGCGGCGCGATGATCGTCGTTCGCGGCTCTCAGATATTCGTCAACGGCACAGCCGCTGAACCCGTCGTGATGACCTCTGCATGCGAGACTGGCTTCTGGCGCGAGTCAGCCAATGAGTGGGGGAACCTCACGATCATGGGAAACGGCGTCATCTCGGCGTCTCACTTCAATAACTCTGTGCTCACCGACTCCGATGGCAACCCCGTCCCGCTCGTGCCTGATGGTACCGCCGAGCGCCGCATGGAAGGTCTGGCCGTCGGAGACATCCCCGACGATTCCTTCTTCGGTGGGAACGATGACGACGATGACAGCGGCTCGATCAGCTATCTGTCGATTCGGTACGGCGGAAACGTCCTCGGTTTTGGTGATGAACTTAACGGCCTCGCGCTTGGTGGCGTCGGTCGCAACACGGAGATTCACCACTTTGACATGATGAACAATGTCGACGATGGCATCGAAATCTGGGGTGGCACCGTCAATGTGAAGTACATCAACCTGTGGAACGCGGGCGATGACAGCTTCGACCTCGACTCGGGCTGGCGCGGCAAAGCCCAGTTCTTGTTCATTGTGCAGGGCTACGCGCTCGATGCAGGGCAAGGCTCAGGAGTCGGCGATAACATTATCGAAGCAGACGGTGCTGAGCGTGGTGACGCGCAGCCCGTGCTGACGTCGACAGTTTATAACGTCACGGGCATCGGCCAGCCGGACGACGGCGACTTTGGCGTTGCTCTCCGTGACAACGCCCGTCTGCAGATTCGCAACGCGGTGTTCATGGACGTTGGTGATGACCTCATCCAGAACGATGGCGCTGCTGGTGAGGGCGGTGGCGGCTACGGCGGTGCGGATAGTGGCGTGATGCCGAACCACCTGTCATGGTCAGACACGTGGGCGACGCTCTATACCGTGCTCCCGACAACCAATGCCGGGGTTGACAACGGTGATTGCTCGTGCTCGCCTGCTTCGCTGTATACCGCCCAGTCGGAAGGCGTTCTCGGTGCTGCCAGTACGCTTCTCGAAGTGACCGACAGCGTGTTCTTCAACATTGCCGACCTCGGTGAAGCTGACGACGTCGATGTCGATCTCTTCGCTGCTGGTAAGTTCAACACGATCATGGGGTCGACGCCGATCTCTGGTATCGCCCGTGCGGGTGCGGTGGTAAAGGGTGGCAAAGTCATGCGGCGTGTGCTGTGGATTGATCCGACACCCGTGGGTATTGCAACCGATGCTGAAGCAGTCGCTCCCGACGATGGCTTCTACGACCAGGCCGACTATCGTGGCGCATTTTCCCCGGCAGGTCCGCGTGGCGGAAGCTGGATCGATGGCTGGACGACTGCGGCACAGTATGGCTTCATTGGTCCCGAGCCATGCCTGAGCGATCTCGATGGAAATGGTTCGACCGACCTCGGCGATCTGCTGGCTGTGCTCAGCAACTGGGGTGATAACTACTTTGGCGGACGGCCGGCCGATGCCGACAACCTGCCCGGTGACGTTGACCGCAATGAAGTTGTCGGTCTGGCCGACCTTCTGGCAGTGCTCAGTGCGTGGGGCGATTGTCCGTAATCACGTGAATCGCTTGATTGATTCAAGTACGAGATTGCAATGCACGTCTGGCGGCAGTCAATGCCGCCAGACGATTCCTGTTTCTGGATTTCAGGTAGTCACGAAATGTTCAATAACAGCGTCAGTCTGATCACCCTTAGTGGCATGATTGTCATGCTTTGTCTTGGGGCGGGTTGTGAGGATCAGAGCCCCGGCGCAGCCAGTCAGGCCCATGCAGTCAAGCATGAGCAGAGTCCGCCAGCATCGAACGACACGTCAGTTGACGCAACGAGCAACCATGTCGACCTCGCGGACCGCGGTCCGGCAGAGGCGGGCCTTGATCTTGAGCCGTTTCAGCGAACATTGCTGGACCTCGCGTTCTCTGCGGGGAACGCGTTTCCGTTGGACCCGCACATCAAGAATCGTGCTCTGGCTCAGAAGATGGTCTTTGATGCGTGCCTGAAACTCAACGCTCCGGAACTGGCACTTGACTACTGCGACCAGATCCCTGATTACCGACGACCGTTGGGGTATGCAGAGTTGGCGCGATATTACGCCCGTTCTGGCCGCCACTCGCGCGGGCTCGAAATGCTCCAGCTTGCTGAAAACGATGTCATCGAACTCGACGACTGGCGCAAGGACCGAGTCCTGATAGCAATTGCCCAGGCGCATGCGGAACTGGGTGACACTGACACGGCAGACGAACTCGAAGATTCGATTGTTGAGGTCGGTGAACAGGGAAAACTGCTTCAGGCCAAAGCGTCCTCAGCGGAAGAAGACGAGTTTGCCGAGTACATCGCCCAGATCGAGCAACTGACGGCTGGCGATAACATCGAAGTGGCCATGAACGCGCTCACGATCGGTGTTGAACTGTTCGATCGCTTCTATGAAGTCCCCCATTTACGTGACCGCATCGAGGAACATATCAAGACCGGTTGGGATGTTTCCAGCGTGCCCGGCTACTTCCGGATTCAATACGTCACACAGTTGTGTGAGATAGCGATTGAACACGCAGATCACGAAAAAGCAAAACAGTTGATTGACGAAGCGGCGTTTCTCCTGGATCAGTATGCGTGGCGGCCAAAGGACCAGATTCCTCTCGAAGCAGGCCTCGCAGTGCTGCGAGCAAGAGCTGGGCAAGGTGATGCAGCTCGCGCGGATGCAGCCCGGCTCATCGATTCGTATGAAGAAACGCGTGAGCGCATTCTGAGCTGGGAACGCGCCGGAACACTCAGGCCAGTTGCAGAGGTGTATGCAGCCATCGGCGACAACGCGGCAGCACTCGATCTGTATCGGCGTGTCGTCAGTGAAGGTGCCGTCAACCCCAATATCCGACCACGAACACTCGATCTGTGCGCGACATGCTGCTCAATGGCGGTCATGGGTATCGAACCAGACGGTGAACTACTCGAAACACTCCAGTCAATTGAAGCTGGATTGGGTAAGTGACAATGTCGAAGCGCCGGCTGAAAGGCAGCCAGTTTTTTCTGTTCATATTGTTTCTGGGTCTACACGCAAATGCAATGGCGCAGGATACAGGTTCAATACGCGGCATGGCGTATGATGCCGACTTTGATGTGCCTCTGCCGCTGGTGGATGTCGTTATCGCCCAGACCGGTCAGGAAACACAAGCAACAGAGCAGGGGAACTACCTGTTCACAGATGTCAAGCCAGGGACATATACGCTCATCTTTTCGAAGCAAGGATATGAAAGAAAACCGGAGATCAATGTTGTTGTCTCTGCAGGACAGATCACCGAACGTGATGTGCGGCTTGGAGGCGAACTCGTTGAAATGGAAGAGTTCATCGTCAGCGATGTACAAATCGGAGGCGGAACCGAGATTGGACTGCTGAACCTCCGATTCGATGCTTCTGCTCTGATGGACTCGGTTGGCGCTGAGTTGATGAGCCAGGCGGGCGCAAGTGATGCAGGCGATGCGCTTCGACTGGTGGCCGGTGCGACCGTCGAAGACGGGAAGTTTGCCGTCGTTCGCGGATTGCCGGATCGATACGTCGTTGCCCAACTCAGTGGTGTCCGATTGCCGACCGCTGATGCAGAAAAGCGAGCGGTGGAGTTGGATCAGTTTCCGTCGGCTGCGATCAGCAGTATTCAGGTGACCAAGACGTTCATTCCTGATCAGCAGGGCGATGCATCAGGTGGTGCAGTGAATGTTGTCTTGAGAGGGATTCCAGCCGAGTCGTTTGTGAAGTTCGATATTGGCTACAGCTACAATACGAATGTGGCAAATCGGGATGACTTCCTGACGTATGACGGTGGGGGAGTAAGCACCTGGGGGTTCGACGATGGCCAGCGCGACCCGCAGATCGATAATCTGGGATCCTCGTGGGACGGCGCAGTCGGCGTATCTCGGGGGAAAGCTCCAGTCGACTTCAACTGGGGCGTGTCGTTTGGCGAGCGGTACGAGTTCGACACCGGACTGACCGTGGGTGCGTTCGGATCGTTCTTCTACAAGCGCGACAGTTCGTTCTATGACGACGGCATCAATGACTCATACTGGATCCGCAATGGGCCGGGCAACCCGATGACGCCTGTAGTTGATCAGGGGACTCCGCCGGACGATTTTCAAACCGCACTCTTTGATGTCACCGAAGCAAGTGAAGAAGTCACATGGGGCGGGCTCGGTGCGATCGGCCTCGAAACCGACTCCCATGCGCTGACTTTGTCGTATCTCTATACTCGCTCAGCGACTGATACAGCCACGCTCGCGGAGGATACCCGGGGCAAGGAGTTTTTCTTTCCCGGCTATGACCCGGATGATACATCGACACCCGGTCACGATGAGCCGTTCGGCGCTCCGTATCTGCGCCTGGAAACACTCGCCTACAAAGAGCGAACGACCGAGACCATCCAGCTCAACGGGCAGCATACACTGACAGTTCCCGACATCGATCTTGGCGATCAGTTCATCATGCTTGCACCCAGGATCGACTGGTATATTTCAGCGAGCGAAGCCACCCTGAATGAGCCGGACAAGCGTCAGTTCGGCAGTTTGTGGATTGCCAGGCGTCAGATTGGTCCCTTTGTCATACCGGCGCAGCACCTCCCTTTCAAGCCCGCAGCCAACTTCACTGTCGGCAACCTGCAGCGCACATTCAAGAAGATCTCGGAGGACAGTGATCAGATCGCTGTGAACCTCACGATCCCATTCGAGCAGTGGAGCAGCGATGAAGGCTTTCTGAAGTTTGGTGTATTCAATGACCAGGTATTCCGAAGTTATGAGCAAGCCTCGTTCGGCAACTTTAGTGAAACTTCGGTAAGCTTTCAGGGAGACTACGACGACTTCTGGAGCCAGGTCTGGCCTGACGAAGTACATAACATCACCCTCGGTCAGGGTGTCGACGCCAACTATCAGGGAAGCCAGAATATCCAAGCAGCCTATGGCATGTTCCAACTGCCGCTCTCAAGTCGTGTGAGCATCATGGCTGGCGCACGATATGAAACGACAGATATCTCGACAATTGTTCAGCCGGCGGACAGCACGGTCACATGGATTCCGCCGAACGGACCTCAGACTATATTGAATCCCGGCGATGCGGATGTGCAGTTCTCGCAAGAGGACATTCTGCCCGCCGTTGGCCTGAATATTGAGTTGACGGATAAGCTCTCGTTCCGTGCTGCGTTTAGTCAGACTGTCGCGCGGCAGACGTTCCGAGAACTCACGCCGATTCAGCAGCAGGAGTTTCTCGGGGGAGATGTGTTCGTCGGGAATCCGGAACTGCAGATGAGTGCCCTGACAAACTACGACCTGCGACTCGATTATGTGCCATATGAGGGTGGCTTGATTTCGGCGTCGTGGTTCTATAAGGATATAACCGATCCCATCGAATACGTACAGCGGAGCGAACTGTTCACGTTCATCACGCCAGTCAACTTCCCGGAGGGCACGTTGACCGGTGTGGAACTGGAAGCGCGCCAGCGGCTCGGAGAGTGGTGGGAACCACTTGAAGGTTTGTCTCTTGGCGCCAATGCAACGTTCATGCAATCGGAAGTGACCCTTCCAACGGCCCGGCCTCAAGACATCGGCAGTGTGCTCGCAGATATTGGATGGCCGACCCAGTCACGTGATATGCTTGGCACACCAGAGTATCTGTTGAACGTCAATCTGACCTATGACATTGAGGCAACGGGGACGCGGCTTGGCTTGTTCTACACAGTCAATGGTGATACCCTGATTGCCGGGGCTGGACAAAAACTCGGCGCCCTTATTCCAGACGTGTATGCGACTGAAGTGGCAACCTTAAACTTCAGTCTTATCCAGGAGATTGGCCGGTATATACAGCTTAAACTTCAGGCCAAGAATTTGTTGGACCCGGAGATCCAAACCGTGTTTCGAGCGCCGGAAGGGCCGGATGTGTTGAAGACATCGTTCACGAAGGGCATCGATCTTTCTGTATCGCTCAGTGCGAACATTCCGTTCTGAGCGATACAGAGTTTTAACAGGGAGCCGTCCGATGAGGGCAGCAAGTCACAATCAAAAATTGATGATGCTGGTGGTCGTAGTGAGCCTCGCTATGGTGGGCATGGCGGTGCACGCAGTCTTACCAGTTCAAAGTCAGGATGTCACTGACACCCGCGCAGCTCTTGAGCAGCACATCGAGATTCAGAAAATCATCTCAGACGAAAAGCGCGATTGGGCGATCGGCAAAGAACTGCTGAAGGAAAGAATCGCTGTCATCCAGCAGGATATCGCGGGTCTCCGGGAGAAAGATTCTGAGGCTCAGGCGAGCATCACTGAAGCCGATAACACGCGCATCGAAATGGCGGAAAAGCGAGATCGTCTTGAGGAGGCGATGTCTTCGCTTGATGGTACGATTGCGGAACTCGAATCGCGCACGATCGCGTTGCTTGCACGGTTACCTGCGCCGTTGCGTGAGCATGTCAGGCCACTGAGTCAGCAGATTCCGGTGAATGCGGACGAGACCGGGCTTCGCATCGCCACGCGCTTCGGAAATATCTCGGGGATCCTGCAGGAAGTCAACAAGTTCAACAACGACATCGCGGTGTACAGTGAGACGATTGACCTTGCGGACGGAACGGATGTTGAAGTCACGACGCTCTATGTCGGTGTGGCACATGGCTACTACGTGAATAAGTCCGGGACAATCGCGGGCATTGGGCGTGGGACCGAGAATGGCTGGGAATGGGTTCAGACGAACGACGCATCTGCAAAAATCATGGAAGCAGTAGCGATCGTTCAAAGCGAGAAGCCGGCGAGTTTCGTGAGCCTGCCAGTAACGATTGAATGACATCGGAAGCGAAAACGCTATGCAAAGATTAACCCTTCTGTTGATTATGGCCTTGTGTCTCACAATGTCAGCATCGACTGTCTGTGGCCAGGATGAATCCGAAGATGAGAAGCGGGCGCGGTCCTATGAGTCGGCTGCGCGCGATGTGCAAGCACGACTTGAGCAAAGCATTGCTGAACTCGCTGAACTGCGACAGCGCATCGCAGACGAAATGCTGCCTCTGAGCCAGCAATTGCGCGAGTACGAGAACGAATCTCTCGATGTCGAGCAGGCATATCGCGAGACAACGCGAAAACTCGACCGCAATCTCATCGATGTGAACACATTGCGCGGCAATGTTGAGAAGCTCGAAGCTGACGCGAATTATCTGTCGAACCTGCTTGGCGAGTATGTGCTCAAGTTCGAGGCTGGATTGCCGATTGCAGAACTCCAACGCTATGACACACTGCTTTCGGCGGCGAGGCTCGCGCCCGAGAGTACAACGATGTCACAGCGGGAGATATATCAGGCTCAGGCAGATGTGCTTGTTGCATCCCTTGGCAGACTCGAGGACGCGTTGGGTGGAACGACGTTCCAGGGTTCTGCGAGTGATGGTGACGGTTTAATGCGATCAGGGACGTTCGCCCTTCTTGGTCCGGTATCGGTGTTCGCTTCCGAAAGCGACGACATCGTCGGCACAATTGAGCAGCGCGTTGGCTCGATCGAGCCGGCAATCGTTGAGTTTGGAAACCCACAGGACGCAGCGGCGGCGCAGCGCGTCATTATGGATCGCATCGGAACATTTCCAGTCGATCCAACCCTCGGAAACGCTCATAAGATCGAGGCGACAAGCGAGACGTTCCTTGAGCATGTGCAAAAGGGCGGACCGGTCATGTACCCGATATTCGGTATGGCAGGTGCAGCTTTTCTCGTTGCCCTGTACAAGTGGATCGCGCTGAGTCTGATTCGCCGCCCATCTGCAAAGCGAGTTCAGGCCCTTCTGGCGGCGGTGTCAAAGAAAGACATCAAAGGCGCGCGGCGCGCGGTCAGCCAGATGTCTGGTCCGGCAGGTCAGATGCTGTCGCTTGGCGTTGAGCATCTCGGCGAGCCACGTGAGCTTGTTGAAGAGGTGATGTACGAGTCTGCGCTCAAAACTCGAATGAAGTTGCAACGCTTTCTGCCATTCATCGCGATCTGTGCTGCGGCTGCACCTCTGCTCGGCCTTCTTGGAACTGTGACAGGCATTATCAAGACGTTCAAGTTGATCACACTGTTCGGATCAGGCGACGTCAAGACACTCTCTGGTGGGATATCTGAAGCGCTGATCACAACGGAGTTCGGCTTGATCGTGGCAATCCCTTCGCTTCTGCTGCATGCGTTTCTTTCGCGAAAGGCGCGCGGCATCGTGGGGCAGATGGAAACGCTGGCTGTTTCGTTCATCAATCAGGTGAGCAAGACAGGGATCGGTGGTCAGCCGACGGAACTTCAGGTGTCGCCAGCACCGAGCGGTGATGGTGATGGTGACGAGACGCAGCCGCGAAAACCGAGTGAAGAGAACCCCGAGGTGGCAGCGCATGTGCGAGAGGCCCTTGTCGAAGTGCTCGCAAGCGCAATGAATCCGAGCAACGCAAACGGAGCGAGTACCAGTACCGCACCTGCAATCGCACAGTCGGTGTCGTCAAGAACAAGCGATAAGTAGTCATACACGCCAGACGCAATGAGCATACTCGACGTGGACAAGATCGTGGCCTGGATCGAAGACCTGTGGATGCAGGCCGTCGATGTGTGGTTGGATGGCGGATGGGCGATGATTGCCATCGCCATCACCGCATTTGTGATGTTCTCAGTCGGTGTGCATGTGTATTTGAAGCTCCGATCGAAAGGTTTTGTCCGATTACCTGAGAAAAAGTGGCGGCGATGGATCGAACATGATGAAGAGCGTCAGGGGCCTGTTGGAGATATCCTGAACTTCGTAGCTGGTGGCCGTACAGTCAATGACATCGCCCTGTTCTTTGAAGAACTGCGCACGATCGAGATTGAGCCATTTCAGAGAGATTTGCGCGTCATGAAAGTATGTGTCAGTGCTGCACCGCTTCTGGGTTTGCTCGGAACGGTTACTGGCATGCTGACGACGTTTAACGCATTGTCTACTGGGTCTGGGGGTGACCAGACGATGGCGATGATCGCAGGTGGAATATCCGAGGCTCTGATCACCACTGAGACCGGCCTCGCGATCGCACTGCCGGGGCTCTTTTTCTGGTACATGCTGTCACAGCGGTACGAGCGTTACAGAACTTTTCTCTCGCAGCTTGAGACAGCCTGCATGCTGAGTCTCAAACGCAAGTCACGCCAGGCAAATGCTGCATAGACAGGAGAAATAGAATGAGTCGATTTCGTGGATTTGAATCTGAAGATAACAGCGAAGGCGGCATCGACATGTCGCCGCTGCTCGACTGTGTGTTTATTCTGCTGATTTTTTTCATTGTTACAACAACGTTTGTGGAAGAAACAGGCGTGGAAGTCGACAAACCGCAAGCATCGAGTGCTGTTCGCCTTGAAAAGAACAGCATCCTTATCGCACTGACCAAGAATGGTGAGATCGTTTACGGAGGAAGAGAAATCGGAGCTCAAGGGGTGCGGCCGCTTGTAAAACGCATGCTTGCGCAGGAAGATCTGCCAGTCATCATTCAGGCAGATCGTGATTCCAGTTCAGGCATGCTCGTACGGATCATCGATGAAGCGAAACTCGGCGGCGCGACGAAGGTGAGTGTCTCAAGCAGTCAGCCGCGCGGTTGAGACGAGGTATCAAACGATGATCGTGAAAGTCTTCAAAGGCATCGTACATCGTGGAATGGTGATTGTGGGCGCCCTTACGCTTGCGCTTGCATTCTTTCTTGTACTCCCCTTGCTTCAGTCGCTGACCAAATCGCCGACCGACCAGGCGATCGCTCTGAATGTGGACGTTGTGCAGGAGCCGCCGCCAGAGGAGCCGGACATTCCAGAGGAACCTCCTGAAGAGAACGAGGATGAAGAACCTCCGCCTCAGTTGACTGAAGAAGCGCCGCCGCTTGATCTGTCACAGTTGGAGCTTGCACTGAATCCAGGTATGGGAGGCGGATGGGGCGCCGATTTTTCAATGCAGATTGACACATCAAAGATTGCCGGCCGTGAGACAGAGGCGCTGTTTTCTCTCTCGGATTTGGATGAGCGCCCGCGCGCGATTTATCAACCAGGACCAACGCTTACCAGCCAACTCCGCAAAAAGGCGCCGGGCAAGGTCGACGTGATTTTCATCGTCGACGAGCGTGGCCGCGTGCAGAACGCGACAATTCGCAACTCGACTGACCCGGTCTTCGAGCGCCCGGCGCTCGCGGCGGTGAAGCGATGGAAGTTCGAGCCGGGGCGTCGCGGCGGCGAGCCGGTGCAGTTCAGGATGCTCGCACCAATTACATTCCCTCGAGGACAATGACATGATTCGTCCGACCATCGCACTCAGCCTGCCCTTTGCCATCCTTCTCGGATGCGCGACCACTGATGCTCCCAGAAACACCATGAGCCTCGGCCCGGCAGTCAGCATTGGAGCTTTGCCTGAACCTGTCACGAGAGTTCAGGAGCAGGACAGTGGCAACGACCTTGCGCGTTTGCCCGGTGTTCCGCTGCACAGATATCGTCAGACCGTCTCCCAGTTGGAGTTCTGGGAGAGCGAGACATTCGAACGCTATTTCATGAATACGTACATTCCTGAGACGGACATCGAGCCGCCGGTGAATGTCGAGGAAGCAGAAGTGCTGCAGAAGGTGCAGCGTTACTTTCAAAGTGATCGAATGGACCGGGCGCTCGACCTGCTGCACGCGAAAAATGCTGCAGATGCAACAGCTGTGTTCGACTTCATGATTGGAAACATTCACCTCCAGCAGGATGAAATAGAACTTGCGATTGCGGCATATTCATCAGCGACAGAAAAATACGGAAAGTTTCGTCGTGCGTGGCAGAACATGGGTGTGTGCCATGTCCAGAAAGGCGACTTTCTGGCAGCCCGACCAGCGCTGACAAAGGTGCTTGAGCTTGGTGCACGTGACGCAATCACTTATGGGATGCTTGGCCTTGCCCACTCCGCTGATGATGAACATGTCGCTGCAGAAACCGCGTTTCGTATGGCAGTGCTGCTCGACCCGGCGACGCTCGACTGGAAGATGAACCTCGCGCGGAGCATGTTCAAGCAACAGCGATACGACGACGTCGCTGCAATGCTCGCCGAGTTGATTTCCGACAATCCTGCACGCGGAGACCTGTGGCTGCTTCAAGCAAATGCTTACATCGGCATGAACCAGCCACTGCGAGCGATGGAAAACTATGTGATGGTCGATCAACTCGGCGCATCCACAACGGGAAGCCTGCTGACGTTAGCCGATATATGCGTGAATGAGAAGTTGTTCGGCATGGCAGTGCAACGCTATATTGAAGCGCTGGAGATGGAGCCGGAGTCTGGTCTTGATCGAATCGTCCGTGCATGCAAGGTTCTTGCTGCCCAGGGTGCGGTCGGCGAGACAGCGACGCTGATCGATTATGTCGAGAATCAGTATGGAACGGAACTTGACACAGAAGAACGTACAGCACTGCTGAAGCTGCGTGCACGCCTCGCGGTCGCAAGCGGTGCAGGCGGTGCTGCAGAGGCCGAGATTCTGGAGCAGGTTGTCGCACTGAATCCGACGGATGGAGAAGCGCTTCTTCTTCTTGGCCAGTTCTATCGAGGCATCGGGGACTTCGATCGGGCGATGTTGCGTCTGCAACAGGCAGAGTCGATCCCGGAGTTCGAGGCCGACGCCAAAGTCCGACAGGCTCAGGTCATGGTCGATCAGGGGCGCGTGAAGGACGCCGTGCGGTTGTTGCGACAGGCCCAGGCAGTCAAGCCCCGCGACAATGTGCAGGATTTCCTGGATCAGGTGGAACGCAGCGCTCGCAATCAGTAGCCGGGCAAACATGTCACGACATTGTGCTGGTCGGCCTGCTAGGATGGATTTGATGTGCCGACCAGACCTGACTGTGATGACATGCACACGCTGTTGACTCGCGACATCTCATGGCTGAACGCTCGCCTTGATGAGGTTGATGTCGGCGACCTTGAGACAGAATGTGGTGTGCTCGCCGCTGCGACCGCATCCATGCTGGATACGGGCGAACCATCACCTTCGCTGCGCGAACTTGATGAACACCAGATTCACTCCTTGCTCAAACGGCTGACAATTCGATTTCACCTGCGCAACAAAGCAGAACAACTTCACATTGTCCGGGTGAATCATCAGCGTGAGTCCAATGCGAATCGGGACAGTTCGCGTCCTGAATCTCTCGCGGAGGCGATTCATGCCATGGCTGTTGACGGGCGGACTCTTGGTGAAGTCATGTCGGTGATTGAGTCGCTTGATGTTCAGCCAACGCTCACCGCGCATCCGACGGAATCGCGTCGACGTAGCATCATCGAGAAGCAGGCCCGTATTGGCGACCTGCTCGCCGTGATGGACGATGCGTCATACAGCTCAGAAGCCGAGGTGCGGCGCGCGGAGAGCGCCGTGCGGCAAACACTCGCGCTGCTCCTCGGAACAGATGAAGTGCGATCAAGACGGCTGGAAGTGATCGACGAAGTCCGCAACGGCATCCACTTTCTGGCAGGCACGATCTGGGATGCCGTTCCGATGCTCTACCGAGACTTGTCGGATGCCATCGAGCAGCATTACTCCGAACGGCCGGAACTTCCGGTCCTTCTGCGATATCGCTCGTGGATTGGTGGTGATCGTGACGGCAACCCGAACGTGACTGCTCAGTTCACGCATGAGTGTCTTAATGAGATGCGCGCGGCTGCGATAGGTCGGCATGCGGACATCCTTGAGCAGCTTCGGCGCGACATGAGTCTCTCTGCGAAGCGTGTGTCGATTTTGCCGGAACTGCTCGAATCGATTGAGTGCGATGAGCGATCAAGACCACTCGATCCTCACGTCGTACGTCACCTGCAGCATGAGCCGTTTCGAGTGAAGATCCGGCACATGCAGCAGCGGCTTGGTTCGGCGCAATATACGGCTGCCATGTACCTTGCGGACCTTCGGCTCCTTCAGCGATCACTTGAGCATGCCGGGCTTGAAGAATCCGCTCATCGTGGGCTTGTGAGTGAGGCGATTCTGGCAGTTCGCACATTCGGATTCCACCTGGCGGCACTTGATGTGCGCCAGCACAGCCGCGTCCACGAGGCGGCTGTCGATGAGATGCTTCGGCTCGCCGCGGTTGAGAAAGATTATGCGTCCATGTCGGAGTCTGAGCGGTACGCGCTGCTTGTGCGCGAACTGCAGACTTCTCGACCACTGCTTGCGAGAGGCGGTCAGGTCTCAGCAGATACGCGTGAGTTGCTCGAAACACTGGACGTGCTTGCACAAGCACATGCGGCAGAGCCGGAATCGGTTGGATCGTACATTGTCAGTATGGCGCATGATGCCAGCGATGTATTGGAAGTGCTCGTTCTGCTCCGAGAAGCCGGGCTCTGGACAATATCGGACAATCTCGTCCGGTGCCCGATCGACGTTGTTCCGCTCTTTGAGACAGTGGATGACCTTCGAGGAGCGGCAGACGTGATGCGCTCGCTGTTTTCTGAGCAGGTCTACAACGCTCACATTCAAGCGCGCGGAACCTTTCAGGAAATCATGCTCGGCTACTCCGACAGCAACAAAGATGGTGGATACTGGACGGCCAACTGGGAGTTGTATCGAGGGCAGGATGAACTTGCTCGCGTGTGCAATGATGCGGGAGTCTCGCTTCGATTTTTTCATGGTCGCGGTGGGACAGTTGCCCGTGGTGGCGGCCGCGCACATCGTGCGATTCTGGCGAGCCCTGCGTCGAGCCACAACGGTCGCATTCGTTTTACAGAACAGGGAGAAGTTATCTCGTTTCGTTACGCGATGCCAGCCCTCGCTCAGCGGCATATAGAACAGATCGTCAATGCCATGATCACGGTTACCGCATCCGGAAGGCCGCAGCCAGCGGGTGAGTCTGGCGCAGGGGCATCGACAATCGGTCCCCTCATGGAGACGCTTGCTGCACAGTCGCGAGAGTCGTATCGCGCGTTCATCGATGCACCGGAGTTCTGGCCTGCGTTCATCCAGTACTCTCCTGTGTTGCACATTGGGGAACTGCCGATCGCATCTCGGCCTGTCTCGCGCGGCGGGGGAGATTTAACATTCGATCAACTGCGGGCCATCCCATGGGTCTTCGCATGGACGCAAATGCGATATAATCTGCCAGGATGGTACGGCCTCGGCACCGCCTTCACAGAGCATGTGCTCAGTGATGAGGACCAACTCCAGCATTGTCGTGATGAATACGCAGTTGGTGGATTCTTCCGCGCATTTATCGATAATGCGCAACAGGAGATGGCACGCGCGCGGCTTGAAGTTGCGCAGTGGTATTTGCGAGATGATTCCCGGATGCTGCACGAACAACTGACAGCCGAGTTTGTACGGGGGCGCGACGCCATTCTCGCGATCACTGGCCAGCATGCCCTGCTTGACAATAATCCTGTGATCCAGCAGTCCATTCGCGAACGGAATCCTGATACGGATATGATCAACGCGCTCCAGGTTGAGTTGCTTCGTCGCT
Organism: uncultured Isosphaeraceae bacterium; assembly: GCA_964631295.1. Lineage (GTDB taxonomy): Bacteria > Planctomycetota > Phycisphaerae > Phycisphaerales > SM1A02 > CAZVXI01. The sequence continues at coordinate 464 of CAZVXI010000022.1, read as the reverse complement.
GGCGGGAATCCGATGAGTCCGAAGAGCCTGCGGTGCAGTCGTTGATCCTGCTGAGTGTCAATGCCCTCGCGGCAGCGATGCAGAGCACCGGTTAGTCACTCGGACCTTTGTTATGAAGATAGAACACATCATCCGGAATGCAAACAGTATGTACGCTGGAAATGCTGCGCTGAACCAGACAATGTGTACTCGTCGGTCGAGAATCTCCAGTACGCGCTCATGTGGAAGCGTCGTCTTGAGCGTCCTGCGTGCTGCAGACAAATTCAGTTCAGGCAGGTACCAGCGTCGCATATCGGTTTGCACTCATTGAGCTCTATCTCGCTGAAGGCACACTTCTCAGCCGGCGCGGCCTGTTGATTGAGTAGGCGCGCTGTACGACCCATCGGCCATGTCAGTCATTGATCACCAGCCGCGCTGCCCTGCCATCTGCGCCGACGGCAAAGGTTGTGATGAAGCTGCCGGTG
>CAZVXI010000021.1:0-30304 GCA_964631295.1 uncultured Isosphaeraceae bacterium | reverse complement strand
CAACTTGGTGTCGCATATCGGAAACGGTTCGATTCCGCCGAAAGGCAGCCCGGAGACTTTCAGCGGGCGGCCGAGCACTGGTCGCAGGCATTGTCGGTCGATCCGAATCAATACATCTGGCGGCGAAGAATTCAGCAATACGGGCCGCGCCTTGACAAGCCGTATCCATTTTATGACTGGGTACCCTCAGCGCGTGAAGGAATCACTGAGCGAGGGGAGGAACCCGTTGAGATTCTGGTGGAGCCGAGTGGAGCCGAGTTTGCACAGCCACAACGCACGTTCGAGTCTGCGGGGGACGATTTGTCACCTCCGGCGGATCTCGGACAGATCACCGCAATTGAGCGTGGATTGATCGAAGCAGATGTCGCAGCCGTGCCCGCGGTTGTGAGACCGGGACAGGCAGTACGAACGCATGTGACCTTCACGCCGATCGAAGGAAAGGCCCATTGGAACAATGAGGTTGATCCACTGCGTGCGTGGATTATGTCGCCTTCGGGCATGAATGTTGATCAATCGAATTCAACGCTCACATCGCCTGCAAGTGTCGTTTCGAACGAAACAAGAACCATCGAGTTTGAAGTGCATACACCAAAAGATGCGAAGCCTGGGAAACAGTCAGTTGATATCGTCGCACTGTATTACATGTGCACAGACGTCGATGGAGTGTGCCTTTATCGGCGGCATCCGGTCAAAGTAACTTTTACTATCCAACAGTAATGTTCTGCGAGAAAGCAAGCGTGAGCAATATCGACCGGGCAGTCCATGCAAATGTTCGCATCCAGTTTGAGCGAACGAGCCGCGTGTGCCATTCATCGGAGAAGCCTGCGCTCAGTTGATTGTGTGCGGGCACTTGAACGAAAAACGTCGACAGCCACGCGACTGCGAGCAAAGCACCAGCAATCCAGAGGATGATCTGCCCTCGGCTGGTTGCGTCCACAAGAAGCAGGATCATTGTTCCAAGCTCCACGAGCATCACTGGCAAGACGATCCGGGTCGTCAACGCGGTATGACGACGATGGTACGCGTTCCATGTCTCGCTTCCGACGACGCCCATGAGTGGATAGTGAACAACCTGAACGAACCAGATCAGTCCTGTCATGAACCATGATGCACCGGTTGTTGTAAGGAGCAGGACATACGTCATGCCGTCTTCTCATGCAGAAGTTGACGATGATGCCTGCGCGCATCCCAAAGTATCATGCCAAATGGAATCCACCAGATCAGATCATTGAAGAGGATCGTGACTGCGAATGTGGGTGGAAACACACCGCGCGATAACGCCACGGCGAATCCAATCGGGCCGAAGACCTTACCGAGCAGACCGACGAGAATGATTGGCCAATGCCGGCGTGGATCACGACTCGCGATCAGATAACCAACTCCGTACACGCCGACAATCATGCCCACACACTGCCAGATTTCAGGGTATCGCATTCGCTCGATATCAGTCACATCGAAGAGTAGATGTGGAAACGCTATGACAGTGCTGCCCCACGCGAGGTTGTACCAGCCGGCTGCGATGAGCCACCATCTTGCCCACGCGGGTCCATTTAACTGCGCCATTGGATTCACCCGAAGAGTTTACCGTGCTCGGACCCGTGCGAGTCCGCCATCCACGCCAAGCACCTGCCCGGTGATCCAACTACTCTCCGGATGTAATAGAAATGCGATGCTGCGGGCGATCTCATCTGGTGAGCCGATCCTGCCGAGCGGATGCATCGCCGTTGATGCCTTCTTCGCTGCTTCGTTCGCGGTGATTTTGCTCGCCAACGGCGTGTCAGTCAGGCCGGGCGCGACAGCATTGAAACGAATATTCTGACCGGCATATGACGCTGCCGCAGCCCGCGTGAGCCCCTCGACGCCTGCCTTGGCGGCGGAGATCGCTTCGTGACTCGGCAGGCCAACAGCTGCAGCGCAAGTCGACATCAGCACAACGCTCCCGCCAGACTTCCGCATCGCTTGGCCAGCTGCTCGCGCGAGTGCGAAGGACGTTCGCAAGTTGACGTTCATAGTGTCTTCAAAGTCTTGTTCACTCGTCAGGTGGGCAGGCTTGAGCAGGATCGACCCGGCGAGATTCACCGCTGCCGATATGTCACCGTACTCCCTGAATACACTGGCGACTGCGTCAAAGTCAGTTGCATCAAGCATGTGGACCTTAGCCCGACCAGTGTCAAACGCATGAGCTGCATCCTTCAGCGAGTATTCCGTTCGCCCGGCGAGGATCAAATCCCAGTCGTCCTCATACAATCGTTTGCAAAGTGGCCTGCCGACACCACCCGCCGCTCCAATAATCAAGCATCGTCTCGGGGAACTCATAAACGGAACTACCTCCGTGATTTGTTTTCGCATGGCGGGAGCAACGGGCGCATTGCTCAAGCGATGAAACCTGTAAGAGGCGAGTCAGGCGACGCCAGCGTCCAGCGCCTCGTCGGTGGCCGGATCCAGCTCAAACATGCGTGCCAGTGTTGTGCCGCTCGGTCGCAATCGCCGGCTTGTTCTTACAAAGATGCGAGCTTGATTTCTGCGCCTGTGACGTCGGATGATGTGCGTCACGCTCCATCGAGTGGCTCACCCGCGTCGTCCGCGCCGCCAGAAATGCTCGCATGACCGAGCACAGCGTTGATCGGTTCACCAATCGCCTGCAGAGTTCCACCTCCTGCGAATCGCCATTATTTTGGCCGCAATCCGGCAACGCTGGGCGGACCGAGGGTTTCAAGAGGTGCCATGCAGCAGCGACCATCGACTTGTTGATATCGGCCGGGGTGACGATTGAGTCGCAGTGGAGTCACTGAAGGGCAGATTTGGCTGGCCACCCACTTGTCTCTCGTCAGTGGTCGAACCGAGCAGGGATTTCGTCGGGCTCGCCGACGTATGCGAGAGACGTCTCCACTGACTGAACGAACTGTTCAAGCTGCTCGCGTGACTCCGGATGCGTCAGACTCAGGCCGAACGCTTCACCCGCGATCGCGCTTTACAGGCAATCTGCAGAGGAATCAGTGTCGTATCGCAACTCAATAGTCATCAGTCAAGCTCCAGCGGGCTCCGCGAGATCGACCGCAGTGGCTCGACATCAGCAAAGTTACGCCACGAGTCCGACGGAAGGCAGATTTCAGGTGATCATGGTGGTCTTCATCCAGATGGCCGGGCGTCTACTGCTGCACCGCCGTAGAGTTGACGATAAACCATCTGTTCATACATGCCGCTCTGGGCCATCAGTTCGTCATGGGTACCCTGTTCGGTGATGCGGCCATCTTCAATAACAACGATCCGGTCCGCATGCCGAATGGTGCTCAAGCGGTGGGCAATCACGAAACTCGTGCGATTGCGCAGCAGTTCTGTGAGGCCTTGCTGAATGAGTTGCTCACTCTCCGTGTCTAGGCTGCTTGTCGCCTCATCGAGGATGAGGATTCGCGGGTCGGCCAGTATCGCGCGAGCGATCGCAATCCGCTGGCGTTGGCCGCCGCTGAGTTTCACACCGCGTTCACCGATGAGCGTCCGGTAGTCTTTGTCGAAGCTGCTGATGAAGTCATGTGCATTGGCAAGGGTTGCCGCCTTGATGATCTGTTGCTCGCTGGCGTTGCGGCGCGCGTAAGCGATGTTCGCAGCAATGGTACCGTCAAAGAGAAAGATGTCCTGCTCGACGATTCCAAGGAGTTGCCGGTAGTTTTCAACATCGAGCTCTCGCAGGTCGGTGCCATCCAGCGATATCGAGCCTTCTGTTGGATCATAGAAACGGGCAATCAGATTACACAGCGTTGTCTTTCCAGCGCCGCTCGGACCGACGAACGCGATCATCTCGCCGGGCTTGACATCGAGCGATACATCGCGGATGACAGGTTCATCTGACTTGGGATATGTGAAGCTGACAGCTTCAAGCGTAACGCGTCCGTCAACCCCGGACGGTTCAAGAATCATTGGATCCTCAGGTGCTTCAAACTCCAGTCGCTCATCGAGTATATCCAATACTCGATCAAGCGCAGCGAGTGAGTTTTGAAAGGAGGTTGCGCTTCCCGCCAACAGGGCGAGCGGTTCGAGCAGCCATGCAAGGTAGAGTACGAACATGATCAACTTGCCTGCAGTAAACGCCTCAGCAGGCGTGATCGACCCGTTTCGCAGCAATGCAGCGTCGTGCAGCACTTGCGCTCCGCCGAACCAGATCAAAGCGGCGGTTGCCATGGGAATCAGAATCGACCAGGCAATGTCAACACCACGGGACCACCACCACGCCATCAGTTCCTGCCGGAGCATCAGATGGGTACTGTTGATGAATCGCCCAGTCTCCTGACGCTGTCGCCCGAAACTTCGGACAACGCGCATCCCACCGAACGCCTCTGTTGCGTGGCTGTCAATGGTCTGTCTGCTTCGACGAATGTCTCGCCACAGTGGGCGGATGCGCGCGATCCATGTGCGATGGGTCAGAAACACTACGGGCATCAGCACAACCGAGCCAACGAGCATCCGCCAATCTATGAAGGCGAGAATGATCAGCGTACCAACGAGCCGAGTGATGGCCTTCCATGGGTTGTAGAGCAGTGAAAAGACGAGTTCAGCCACGCCGCCGGCATCCTCCCGGAGAATGCTCGCAGCTCCGCCGGATTTCAGTTCCTGGATGCGATGGAGCGGCAGCCGAACGGCATGTGCGAAGACCCGCTTCCGCAAATTTGCCTGAAGTCGCTTGGTAATCCGTGTTGCATGCCAGCGGCCCCATATGCCGAACACCGTCGAACCGATGGCTACAGCGAACAAGAGAAGTGCAACTGCTGCGAGTTGCCCCCGCGCTTCGTCAGGCATCGGCAACGCGCCCCAGAGGCCGGTCGCAGGACTCTCGCCGAGTATGTGGTCCATCACATAGCCGATCGCAGCCGGTGGAATCAGACCGATGACAACCGACACAGTGACGGTGGCGAGGCACAGAAACATTGTCGGGCGATGTGAACCAAGCAATCCCCAGAACGCCGCGAACAAATCGAAAAAGGACCGACGGGCGTTGCCGCGAGATTTGCGATGCGCTGCAGCCGTGCCACGCGACCCTTCCGTCTCATATCGACGAAGTTGGTTTTTGTAATCAGCGAATCGATTGCGTGAAAGTGTCGGCCGGGAAAGCATCGTCGATGATAGTCGCGCGTGACGCTATTCGATTGGATTGCCATCCCACCGGACGAAAGCCTCGATCGCCTCGTACTCGGCAAGGCCGAGTTCGTCGTACAGCACTGCTGTCCCACGGTTGCGCTGTTCAGCGCGTTGCCAGAACTCTCGCTCATCACTGCCCGGAAACAGTGCTTTGTCTTTCTGTGATTCGTGTTTAAAAATCGCGTGTATCTTTCGCTCGAGTTCTTTCGGACTAAGAGGCACAGCCATATCGATGAGTTCCGGCTCCCATTCCTGCCAGGCACCTCGATACAGCCAGACATCACACACTTTGTACCAGTCGTCGCTCGCAACGACATGCATCGCGCGGAAGACCGCTGCAAGACACGTGCGGTGTGTCCCGTGCGGATCCGACAAATCGGCCGCGACGTAAACCTGATGCGGTTTGATCGAACGCAACAGATCAACCGTGATTTGCACATCTTTATTGCTGAGCGGTTTCTTCCGCACGCGACCAGTTTCGTAAAACGGCATATCCATGAAATGCAATTGTTCATCAGGTACGCCGCAGGATCGACATGCCGCACGCGCCTCACCGCGACGAATCAATCCCTTGAGATTCTGCACCGCCGACGTATCCACCTGGCCGGGCTCCTTGTTCCTCAAGGCCTGCTCGAGTTGTTCAGCCAACTCTTCAGATCGCTCATGCTCAATGCCAAACATTGCGTTGAACTCGGCGGCAAAGTCGGCGAAGCGTGCCGCATCCTCATCAAACACGGCAATGTTTCCGGAAGTCTGGTACGCAACATGCACGGCGTGTCCTTGCTCGACAAGCCGGATGAGCGTGCCGCCCATCGAGATCACGTCATCATCGGGATGCGGGGAGAAGACGAGCACGCGCTTGGGAAACGTCGCATCATGCGGCCTGTCAATATCACCGGAGCGTTTCGCCGAAGAAGGCTTGCCACCGGGCCAGCCGGTCACGGTTCGATGCATCTGGCGGAAGACGTTCAGGTTGATTTCATAGGCCGGGCCATGCTCTGCGAGCAGATCCTGCAGGTGGTGTTCGTTGAAATCCTCATCGGTCAGTTTGAGGATCGGCTTGTCAACCGTGCGCGCGAGCCAAATGATCGCCTTGCGGATCATGAAGTCATCCCACTCGCACGGACCGATCAGCCATGGCGCTTTGCATCTCGTCAGGGATGCAGCGGCAGCGCTGTCCAGATAGACCCCTGCGTTCGGATGTTCCTGAAGGAAACTCGCCGAGACGACATTCGTGATCTCGCCTTCAACTGCCTGCTGGACGATCGGTGCTTTCTGCTCCCCAAAGGCCAGCATGATGATCCGCCGAGCTTCGAGAATCGTCCCGACACCCATTGTGATCGCGCGTCGAGGAACGTGCTCCTCGCCGAAGAAATCACTCGCCGCGTCTTTCCGGGTCACACGATCGAGCGTGATCAACCGCGTGCGGCTGTCGCGACGGGACCCGGGTTCATTGAAGCCGATGTGTCCAGTTCTCCCGATACCCAGCAGTTGCAGATCGATTCCGCCAGCATGTGCGATCGCCTGTTCATAGCGCTGGCAGTACTCGTTGACTTCGTCGACTGCCAGAGTTCCATCGGGGATGTGGACATTCTCAGGTTTGATGTCGACGAGATCGAAAAGATGTTCATGCATGAAGCGGTGGTAACTTTGCAGTTCCGACCGGTCCATCGGGAAATATTCATCGAGGTTGAATGTGATGACATTGGCGAATGACAGGCCCTTTTCTTCGTGCAGGCGAACCAGTTCGTTGTAGACGGTTGTTGGCGATGAGCCGGTGGCCAGCCCGAGGACGCACATCTTTCCCTGCTCCGCACGCTCCCGAATGAGACTCGCAATCTCTTGGGCAACATGCACGCTTACATCGCACGAACGGCGAAACACAAACGTCGGCGTTCGCTCAAGGTGGCAGCGCTGCATCGCAAGACCGTCCCGTAATGGCTGGGAAGAAGTGGATGACAGAGTCTTCATGGTCGTTGCACTTTCTTCGAGTCTCGACGAGTATCTAGGCGATTCTCAGGTGTTTCTGCGTTGCGATTGGAGGCCTTCGTGGTCAGGATAGGCATCATTGGATACGGATTCATGGGGCAGACCCACGCGCGAGCGTACGCAGGCAATGCGGATGCGGTGGTGACGGCAATCGCAGATCCGCGTCCGAACGCGATCGCAAGGGCAAGAGCGGGAAATCTCGATACGGGCGAGGCCGATCTGGATCTGGATGGTGTCTTGGTGACGCAGGATCCATCGGAACTGCTCGCGCGAAGCGATGTCGACGCAGTCTCGATCTGCACACCGACGCCCACGCATGTGCCACTGGCGCTGCAGGCGATCGACCACCACAAGCACGCATTGGTTGAGAAGCCCCTCGCGCTCACCTCCTGCGAGGCTGATCGGGTTACAACAGCCGCGGCTCCGAGTGGGCTTGTGCTTATGCCGGCCATGTGCATGCGGTTCTGGCCGGAATGGCGATGGCTGAAGCGGGCCATCGATGACCGGCTGTATGGCAGCGTTCTCAGCGCGAGTTTCACGCGGCTGGGGGCGCGGCCCGGTTGGGGACAGGGCTTCTACGCAGACCCGGCAAAGTGTGGTGGGGCGATTCTCGACCTGCATATTCACGATACGGACTTCGTGCGATGGTGCTTCGGCGACCCTCAGTCAGTCTCTGCGGTCGGTGTTTCCGGCCCGGCTGACGGCATCGACCATGTCGTTGCAACTTACCACTATCACAGCGGGCCGATGGTCGTTGCGCAGGGGGGATGGATTCGTTCGGGTGATTATCCGTTTACGATGCGGTTTGTTGTGGAGTTCGAACAGGCGTCCGTGCGGTTCGATTTCAGTCAGTCTCCAACGCTTTCAGTTTTCAGTGCGGTTGGGTGCGAGCATCCGCAGACCGCCGATGAGGACGGCTATGCGGGTGAGGTTCGACATTTCCTCACATGCATCAGAAACGGCTCGCGACCCGATGTTGAACTGATGGACGCTGCAGCGTCCATTGCTCTCATCGAGACAGAAAGGACCGCGATTGCGGAACAAGCAGTAATCCCGTTTGGCGGAGCGCAGGTATGAGGTCAGCACGGGCATTTTCGGTTCTTGCACTTGTGATCTTGCTGCCAGGCTGCGTGGTCTCGCCGCTCGGCGTGCCGCGACCCCTGGCCGAGATTGGCCATCCGGATTCACTCATCGTCGTTGAAGATGTTGAGCTTCCGCGTGTGACTGGCGTTGCCGGATGCGGCGCTCAGGCGCTCGCATGCGCATTGAATCACGCGGATAAAGAGTCGTTTCCCGACGCGACTGTGATCGCTGCCGAGTTGCCATGGCACGATCGAGGCGCGACGCCTGTTGAGTTGATCCTCGAGGCGAGAAGGCGCGGCTGCACCGCGACGGTCTATCGAGGCGATCGCTGGCGGCTTCGGAACGCGATCCATCGAGGCGATCCTGTCATCGCGATGATCGATGCAGGCCCGGTGGTTCAAACACCAACAGATACGTTGACCACCACTCGAGTGATGCACTGGGTTGTGGTAAGCGGCATACGAACTGACGCTTCAGTGGTCTTGCTGGCTGCGGTCGACGGGCGTCACTACGCACTGCCTCGCGAAGTACTCTTGCAGAGGTGGCATGCGTCGGACAACTGCATGATCATCGTGTCGAAAGATGGTTGATTAACCGAGCGCGCCGAATCGTCGCTTGCGTGATCCATACGCGTGAAGTGCTTGATAAAGCCCTTCGACGCCAAACTCCGGCCAGTACAGGTCGGTTACGTGCAACTCAGCGTAACTGATCTGCCAGAGCAGATAGTTCGAGACGCGCATCTCGCCGGCCGTCCGAATGAGTAGATCGGGGTCAGGCATTGCTGCTGTATACAGGTGATCCGACACTGTGTGTTCGTCGATGGACTCTGGATCGAGGACGCCGCTAGCAGTCTGCTGTGCGATTGCGCGTACCGCGTCCACAATCTCAGTTCTTGAACCGTAGTTGAGTGCGAGTGACAGCGTGAGGCCGTTGCAATCGTGGGTTCGCTCAACAACCTGGTCAAGAGCGGCAAGCACTGGTCGAGGCAGGCCTTCTCGGCGACCAAGGTGCACGAGTCGTACATCGTTGGCCAACAGTTCAGATTCTTCAGACCCTAGATATATGAGCAGCAGCGCCATCAGCGCGGCGACTTCCTCAGCCGGCCGCTTCCAGTTCTCGATCGAGAACGAATACAACGTCAGGTAGTCAATGCCAAGCCGGCCACATTCTCGAACGATGTCCCGAACCACAACAGCACCGGCGCGATGACCCTCAGAGCGGTCGAGCCCGCGGGACTCCGCCCATCGGCCATTCCCATCCATGATGACGGCGACGTGCTGTGGCAACCTTGATCGCTCCAGACCCAGATCAGCGAGTTCTGAGTCGGAAGCTGGGACGATGTCAGATGGCATGGGGGCTCCTCACTGAGCAGCCATCATACGACCGTCAGTCGCGCGAGGTTCAGACCTTCATCATCGTCTGCATGCGCTCTGGCCCGACACTGACAATATCAATAGGAGCACCGACGAGTTCTTCGATACGGGCGAGGTACGCCTGTGCATTCATCGGCAGCGCTTCGCGGTCGGTCGCATCGCCAATCTCTTCAAACCAGCCAGGCAGCGTCTCGTAGACTGGCTCAACTTGCTCGAGTCCGTGTGCATCTGGGATGAATCGATCAGTCACTGTGCCATCAGGCAAGCGATACGCCGTGCAGATTCTCAGTTCCTCGAAACCGCTGAGGACATCGAGCAGCATGCATGCCAGCGACGTGATGCCACAGATCATGGAAGCGTAGCGGACAGCAACGATGTCGAGCCAGCCACACCGACGCGGGCGACCTGTCGTGGTTCCAAACTCATTGCCGCGTTCGCGAATGCTGTCGCCGATTCCGTCAACGAGTTCGGTCGGACAGGGACCAGCACCGACGCGCGTGGTGTATGCCTTCATGATGCCGAGCACGTTGCCAACGTAGCGGCCTGGCAGACCCGTACCGGAAGGCACGCCAAGCGCTGAACAGTTGGAACTCGTCACGTAAGGGAAGGTGCCATGATCGATATCCAGCAGACATGCATTGGCGCCTTCGAACAGGAGACGCCGGCCACTTCTGACATGCTCATGCAGGAGATAGACGGTGTCAGTGATGTATGGTCGAAGGGCGCTTCCGTGCGCTGCGAATCGCTCAGTGAGTTCGGCTGGATTGAGTGGGGGAGTATCGACATCGAGAGCGGTCAGTTCAGCACTGCGCAACGCACAGATCAGATCGAGTTTCTCACGAAGTCGCCTTGCATCGAGAAGATCGCCGACTCGGACAGCTGTTGATCGATGAACCTTGTCCGCATATGCCGGGCCGATGCCGCGCTTCGTTGTGCCGATGGATTGGTCACGTCCGCCGGCCGTGTGACATGCCGCTGCGCTGGCGAGGTATCGTTCCACCGCTGCGTCCTGTTCCTTGTGGTAGGGCATGACCACATGGGCCCGATCCGAGATACGCAGGTTGTCGCCCACCTCAATGCCCCGGTCGTGAATCGCCTTGATCTCCTGCAACAACACCTCGGGGTCGACAACGACGCCGTTGCCGATCACATTGAGTTTTTCACGGTAGAGGATCCCGGACGGGATGAGGTGCAGCGCGTACCTTTCGCCACCCACCACGACGGTGTGGCCGGCATTCGCCCCGCCGTTGTATCGCACGATGACATCGTGATTTCCTGTCAGGACATCAACGACCTTTCCCTTGCCCTCATCGCCCCATTGAAGGCCGACGATAGCGGTGTTGCTTGCGAGGGCGGCTGACGGGTTATCGGGTGTCATCGTTGCTCCGGGGCAGTGAGGTTCAGGCGAAGCAAAGAAACTAGATGTCCTGTGAGGCTTCGTCAAGAAGTTGGGTCAGCGCAGCCGTCAAGCTGCGCTCGGCACGGTGCGATATCTGATAACGAAGGCTTCCGTATGAACCGACCCGCTCCCAACCCGGCCAACCTCCGGATCAAGTGTCCGAATCTCGGCTGCCAGCGCGTGCTTGCTGTGCCGAGTGTCGCACGCGGAAAACTGGTACGGTGCCGAAGCTGTGGCACGACGATCCGCATACCGCTCGGCCGGAAGCCAACCGAGCCTTCGTCGGAGCCGGTCGAAAAGCCCGCCTGAGTTCGCCGTTACGTCTTGAAGACGGCAGACGGGGTGCCGGGCACCTTTTGCGCGACGTCGATCACGGGTGGCTCAGGTGGCTCTTGCAGTTGCCGACAGAAGGCGAAACCAACACGATCGATCACAATGGTGTCGCCATCCTGAAGTGCGGCACGCGACGTCTGCTTGCTGTTCAGAAGCACCACGTGATCGGCGACAGTCTGGATCGTCAGGATTGCACCGCTCTGGACGATCTCACAATGACGCCGACCTACACTTGGAATTGCGATGCGTATGTCGCAACGCGGGCTCCGGCCGAGCGTGGTTGGTGATTTGTGGATGGGAAACGCCCGGCTGCGGCCGCACGCGGTTGGCATCACAAGCCACCCGACAGCGTCTGGCTTTGCAAGATGTCCCAGATTGTTGGAAGCCGTCTCTCCATCCATGTCCAACGCTCCCGACAGATCGATGCCCCAGATTACCATCATGGGTGAATCGCGAACAGCGAAAAACGCCCTCTCGGATGCTCGATCGCTCCCCATCAATGCAAGTTCAGTGATATCAGGCGTTTACATTCACGTCCCGTTCTGCTTCCACAAATGTCATTACTGCGACTTCTACAGCATTGTGGATTCGCAGCCACGCCAAGAGATATTCGCCGAGCGGCTTGCAACTGAGTGGCGCGCCATGGCGGGCCTGTCCCAAACTGCATCTGTTGAGACGATCTTCGTCGGTGGGGGCACCCCAACGCTGCTCTGGCCAGACCTTTGGCAGGCGTTCCTGGAGACGATCCATGAGACACAACTGCTTCGACTGGTTGAATTTACGGTGGAAGCGAACCCCGAAACTGTGACAGCCGACCTTCTCCGTGTGTTGGCGGGCGGGGGTGTCAACCGCCTGAGCATTGGGGCTCAGTCGTTTCACCTGGCCTTACTTCAGGTCCTCGAACGCCACCACGATCCAGCAAACGTCAGCAAGTCGGTCGAGTTGGCGCGAGATGCGGGGATATCCAACTTGAACCTTGACCTCATTTTCGCGATCCCCGGGCAGACGCTCGATCAATGGAAAGCCGATCTCGAATCAGCTCTGGCACTCAATCCCACACATCTGAGCTGCTATTCGCTCATGTATGAGCCAAACACCGCGCTGACGCAGAAAATGGCGTTGGGGCGGATCAGCCGGGTCGATGAGCATCTCGAAGCAGAGATGTATGGCTACGCCATTGATTGTCTTGATGCAGCAGGCTTTGAGCATTATGAGGTGAGTGCGTGGGCTTTGCCAGGTCACCGATGCCAGCACAATCTCAACTACTGGACGAACGGCAACTGGTGGCCGCTTGGTCCGAGTGCTGCTGGCCACGTCGGCGGGATACGGTGGCGCAACGTCGCCCGGTTGTCGGATTACCTTGCACACGCACCGTGGCCCCGGATTGACCAAGTCGAACAACTGGCGACCAGCGATCGCATTGGGGAAGAACTCATGCTCCGGCTGCGACTACGTGATGGCATCCACCGGCGGCAGCTTTACGCGCTACTTGACGATGACCTGCATGAGCCCGCAAGACGTGCTTCGATCGAATCACAGATAGCGGCTGGCAATTTGGAGTGGAAAAATGAGGCACTTCGCCTGACACGAGTGGGACTGTTCGTTGCCGATGACGTCCTCACCGATCTCATCTAAGCATGTTGTTGCTTGCTCTCACGAGCCGGCAAAAAACTTCTTTAGCGAGTGTACTGTGACTGCCCGGCCGATCGCGGCAATTGACTCTGTGAGCGGTATTTCTTTCGGACATACTTTGACACAGTTCTGTGCGTTGCCGCAGTCTCCAACGCCGCCTTTTGCCATGAGGGCATCGAGACGCGCTGCCTTCTCTACTTTCCCGGTTTCATGTTCATTGAACAGCCGCGCCTGGCTGATGGCATGAGCACCAATAAATGCCTTATCCCAGTCGGAGGCAGCAGGCTCGAGCTTGAACTGCGGGCATGCTTCAAGGCAGCACCCACAACTCATACACTCGCTGAGCTTGTAGCGAGTCTGTTGATTCTCAGGCGTTGACTGCGGACCGGGCCCAAGCGCATACGTGCCATCAATCGGAACCCACGCCTTGATGCGCTTCAGCGAGTGAAACACACGCGCGCGGTCTACGACAAGGTCACGGATCGTGGGAAACTTGCTCATCGGCTCCAGCGTGATCACTTGACCATCACGCGGGGCGAGATCATCAATCAAAGCACTGCATGCTTGCCTGACATGACCGTTGATGAGCATCGTGCAGGAGCCGCAGACCTCCTCAAGACATCCGGCGTCGTATGCGACCGGCGTTGTCGACTGCCCGGAGCGAGTCTCCGGATGCGCGTTGATCCACTGGAGGCACGCGATAATGTTCTGCCCTGATTCGACAGGTACAGTAAACTCCTCCCATCTGGGACGCTGCGATGGCAAGTCCTGCCGCATAATCCGGATGATGATACTTCGCGTACGATTTGGACTGGTGTTATCGGCAACCATGTTTCGTTTCCGGCTTCCCTCGCGAGACCGTTCCAACTGTATGCTGTTTCGGCCGATATGTCATCGGGTTTCGGGAGCGTTTCCTCATTGGAGCGGAACAAGTGTCGGCAGAGACAACCATCGTGATTCCGTGCTACAACGAGGCTCGCCGGCTCGATATTGACTCGTTTGCGCGGTTTTCAGCGGGCGCTTCAAACGTGCGACTGTTGTTCGTGGATGATGGCAGCACGGACAGCACTCGCACCGTTCTTGAGCATCTCGTCGCCCTGCAGCCAGATCGAATGCAAGTGCTGCCGCTGGGTCAGAATCGCGGGAAAGCGGAAGCCGTTCGTGCCGGGTTCATGGCCGGGTTCGAGTCCGATCCGACATACATCGGGTTCTGGGACGCAGATCTCGCGACGCCACTTGGTGACATTGAGCGATTTGCAGCAACGCTGACCCAGCGGCCGCAAACAATGGCAGTCTTTGGATCACGTGTCAACTTGCTGGGGCGTGACGTTCATCGAAATCTCATGCGCCACTACATTGGCCGCGCCTTTGCCACGATGGCAGCACTTGTTCTTCGGTTGCCCATATATGACACGCAGTGCGGCGCAAAGTTGTTCCGTGTAACCGAAGAAGTGAGAGCCGCATTTGATGAACCGTTCCGGTCGCGCTGGATCTTTGATGTGGAAATTGTCGCCAGACTTCGAGCGGCCTGGCCGACGAGCCGGCTCGGGAGTTTTCGGCAGACGCTGTACGAGCACCCGCTGATGGTATGGCACGATGTGGCTGGATCGAAACTCAAGCTCAGGGACTTCTTTGTCGTCGGGATTGATCTCCTTGGTATCGCGTTTCGATACCACAAGCTGATTCGGAAACAGGCGGCTGCTGAGAGCCATTTATCGTGACGTTCGTGTATCGATGTCTGCGGTTCCTTACGAAACTCGCGCAGTGCGAGGCGAGGCAGGTGAGTGCGCTGGGGCGCGTTGCGCGCACCGTCTGGATGGTGTTTCCTTTTGGCCTGATCGTCGTATTGCTGAGGATTCGGTACGTCTTGTTCGGTCCGCTGCGCGTCACAGCAACAACCAACGATGGCTGCTCACTCGTATGCGATCTGCCGGACATGATCCCACTCTATATTGCGACGTTCGGTACATGGGAGCCAGACGTCGCATCAATGATTCGGCAGCACATCAGATCAGGTGATGTCTTCGTTGACGTTGGTGCGAACATTGGGTTCGACGCTTTGCTGGCCTCTCGACTTGTCGGTGAGACTGGTCGTGTGATTGCGATCGAAGCGGACCCCGCCAGCTATGCAGACCTTGGCGAAAACGTCGCTTCCAATGGTTTCGCAACGAACATCAGAACGGTTTGCTGCGCGGTGTCAGACAGAGACAGAGAGTTGTTTCTGGAACGAGGCTTCACGCACAACCGCGGACGAACAAGAACTCGTCAGGCGCCTGACAAGTCAATCGCCCCAGTCCAAGCAATGGCTCTGCCGAACCTGCTGACTCCGGAAGAGATCGCAGCGACCCGGATGATCAAAATCGACGTCGAAGGTGCCGAGCCTGCTGTCTTGCAAGGCCTGCTGCCCATGCTGTCATCCTGTCCGACAGACGTCATGCTGATTGTGGAGCTCTCGCCCGATTGGTGGGACGACCCGGCGCTGACACCGGCGATCGTTCTGGAGCCATTCTTTGCCTCAGGCTTCAAAGCATACTCTGTCCCAAACAACTACTGGCCTTGGCGTTACATGTGGCCGAATTCCGTTGGTGAGCCAACCAGCCTTTCACAATCGCTTGAGGCCCGACCTCGTCGGATAGATCTGATTTTGACTCGGGAAGAACTGCCATGAACAGCACTTCACCCCATCCGCAGCATGACCATGCGCGCCATGGTGAACAAGCACGCTTTCCGATCTGGTGGATTGCCGGCGCCTTTCTTCTCGTTCTCATCATCAGTCTCGGTCTGCGGTTCGCAACGCCTGTTCTCGACAAGGGGCTGCTGTACGACGAGAAATACATCAGCGCACCGATTGTCAATCTTATTGAGTTGGGCTGGTCCGTCGATACCGCGATCGATTTCCGTGAAACCAAGGGGCCAGGTCTGATCTGGACCTACGCGATCATCAACGAAGCGATCGGGCACGACCTCAATTCGCTTCGCTTGACAACTGTGCTGTTTCTGATCGGTGGGTTTATCCCACTGGTGCTCATTGCCTCCCGTTGCGGAATGCGAGGGCCTGATTATCTCCTGCTTGGCCTTGGCTACATTCTGCTTCCATATCACGCGATTCTCGGCCAACTTGTTATGAGCGAGGCATCATTCGTGTTTGGCTCGATGCTCATGATGACGGTATTCGTGCACTGTATGTCTCAGCCATCGCGCATGAGTCGGATTCTCGGGCCAATCATCGTGGCATTGCTGATGTCGATTCTGCTGCATCATCGTGTTCATGCAGTGGCATTGGCAGGCGCGATCTGCCTGACCGCGCTCAATCGTGATCGAGTTCGAAGTTGGCCATGGTGGGGCGCTTGCTTGTTGGCAGGACTCAGTCGAATCCCATTGTGGGTCCATTGGGGTGGATTGGTTTCACCCGAGTTTCAGGGGCCACATTCACTTGGCATCAGCGCGGACAGTCTTGCTTATCTTGGAGCGACCCTGACGCCATATGTCGGAGTGATGCTGATCTATGTTATCTGTTATCGGAAACGTCTTGCGCACTGGTGGGTCGGCCCGCTGGGGCTGTGTATCGGAGTGCTGCTTTCGATTGTGGCGATGCCAGACCTCACACAGAGGCTTCCGCTGCTTGATCACGAGGTACTGAGATTTCAGGGCATCGTCGCGACGTTTGTCCGACGAGTTGCTGGCGATGAAACGATATTCGCAACCGCATTGGTTGGTGCATTCATGGCAATTGGATTGGGTGGTCTCGGTGGCCTCGGTGCTGTGGCCTTCAATCGCAAAGTTGACTCAATGGTCGGGCTCGTATGCCGTCTGTGCTTCTGGGCGCTGTTGTGCGGTTGGCTGCTATACCTGCTCACCGGATCAGTCGTCTACGATCGCTATCCGCTCGCCTGGGCGTTCCTGTTGCCGATCGTATGGACGAATCAACTTCCGCGCTGGCTTATGTGGATGCAATATGCCGGTCTGCTGGGTATTGCGGGAGTGTTCACATTCACGTGGCTGCTGTAGCACGGGACTCGTCTGCCCACTCGCCCGGCATCGTCGCGCGGAACATAAGAACTTGCGCAGCGATCTGGAACTGACAGCCAACCAAGCGATCGTACAGCGTGGGGGCGAAGCGTAGTGCAGCAGGAAAATAGATATCCCACTGACGACAGGGGATTCGCCAGATTTCGACCTCAGTAAATCCCGCTATTTGCGCAAACTTTGCAATGCGCCCCGGTCGGTTCAGCCGGTAGTACGCTGGGTAGTCATTCACCTTTGCACGGCTGATGCGTCTCCAACGTGCCTTCAGGTTGAGCGATTGGACGCTCCGCGAGATCCAGGCAAACGGATGAAGCGAACTCGCAGTGAGGGCATAGACCCGTCCGCCAGGTTTGAGAACTCGAGCCGACTGTTCCATGAACAGCAATGGATTGGATATGTGTTCGACGACCCAGAAAGTAAAAATGGAGTCGTAGGCCCTCTCGGGAATATCTGCAGTCTCGAACGGTGCGCACCAGCGGGAGGTGAGATATGGATGATTTGCTATCGACGCGAGTGGATCAACACCATCAACACGAGATGCGTTCGTCAAAACCTCTCGAAGCGTTGTGACTGCTGGATGGTCATCGCCACAACCGACATCCAGAACTTGGCCACGAAGCCGGGGGTCAGATTTGAGTAGCTCTGCGTAATCGAAGTGAAAACAGTCACGTTGTTTGTCGAGTTCCGAGAAGTTGCCCGTCAGCCGGTGAGGAGGCATTTTGCGAATGATGAAAGATGAAACTTCCGTCATGCCACCGCCGGTTCTTGTTTCTCTGCTGGCGGCAAGTTCGCCTCAGCTTCGACTTTGCCATAAGTGCGAGCGCGCGGCTTGACAAGACCCGTGCAGACGTCTTCGAACGAGATTACCGGGTTTCCGCTCTCGGGATCACACCGAGCGATTGTGGTCTTCAGGAACCGCTCATCGTCACGCTCTGGAAAATCAGTACGATAGTGTGAGCCACGTGACTCCTCGCGTTGAATTCCTCCAGCGACGATTACCTTCGCAAGTGTAATCATGTCTCGGATGGCACGTGCGTAGGACAAACATTGGTTCGTCCACATCCCGGTATCTGAGAGCGACATGTTGCTGCTGCGTTGCTGCAACTCGTCGAGTTTTGCCATCGCCTGAGTCATACGCTGGCCGGTTTTGACGACAGTGGAAGCAGCAGTCATTTCTTCGCCAAGTTCCCGACCAATCAGATAGCAGTTTTCGCCGCCATCGTTGCTCATCAACTGATCGACTTTCGCCTGTTCGGCCTTCGCTGCGGCCTCGAACATCGACGCAGAGAGTTCGGCGGCAGACCGCTCGACTTCGTCACGAACGTAGTTGACCACGCCCGGCCCACAGAAGAGCCCGTCAAATATGCACGACAACAGGGCATTTGCGCCTAAGCGTGTGCCTCCGTGGTATTGGTAGTTTACTTCGCCGAAAGCATACAAGCCTGTGATGTTCGTCATCATGGAGTTGGTGGCTCCGGCAAGCATGCCTGCCTGTGGTCGCTCATCTGGATTCCAGCAACGCACATCTTCAATGTCAATAGCGCCTGATTCAACTCGTTCGTAGTCATCATCAGGTGTGTATGTCGTCCACAGGCCACCCATCGAGTAGTGCACGCCCGGAAATATTTTCATTGGCATCTCGCAGGGATCATCACCAACGAACTTCCGGTAGATATCGATGATCCCTCCGAGTTTCTGTTCGAGGTATTCGCGCGGCAGGTGGGTGAGATCGAGGTAGACCATGTTCCCGCCGGAGAGGCCCATGTTCTGGTTGACACAGACGTCAAAAATCTCTCGGCTTGCAATATCGCGTGGCACGAGGTTTCCGTACTTTGGGTACTTCTCTTCCAGAAAGTACCATCGTTCCTCGACAGGGATTCCTCGTGGGTCGCGTGTGTCGCCGTTTTTGCGCGGCACCCAGACGCGCCCCCCCTCACCACGGGCAGATTCGCTCATCAATCGCAGTTTGTCTGATCCTGGGATCGCGGTTGGATGTACCTGAATGAATTCGCCATTCGCATACAGCGCACCGGCCTGATAGCAGCGACTTGCTGCACCACCATTGCACATGACCGAGTTCGTACTCTTCCCAAAGACTAAGCCCGGCCCGCCGGTTGCCATCACAACCGCATCAGCGCGAAATGACCGGATCTGCATGGTTCTGAGATCCTGGGCAACAATGCCACGGCACACGCCCCCGTCATCGACGATCGGCCACAGGAACTCCCAGAACTCATATTTGTTGACGCGTCCTGCTGCTTCATGTCGGCGTACCTGCTCATCAAGTGCGTACAACAGCTGCTGTCCAGTCGTTGCGCCGGCGAAGTGAGTCCGCTTAAACAGTGACCCGCCAAACAAACGCAGGTCGCGGTGCCTCTCTGCGGTGCGATTAAATGGAACGCCCATGCGATCAAGCAGATTAATGATCTTGGGTGCCCAGTGAGCCATCTCGTAAACCGGCGGCTGATGTTGGAGAAAATCCCCGCCATACAGCGTCTCATCGAAGTGCATGTATTCACTGTACCCCTGCTGCCGCGCGACCTCATTGCACGCGTTTATCCCGCCTTGTGCGCAAACTGAATGCGACCGCTTGACTGGAACCAGTGAGAAGAGGTCAACGGGGAGATCACCCTCTGCGATCCGGGCAGTCGCTGCCAGGCCGGCGAGTCCGCCTCCAACAACGATCACTCGTCGGTTATCGTTTGCGCTCATTGCTCGCCCTCCGTGCTTGCATGCATCTGTCCTTCGATCGCCCGCGCCTGCTCAATATCCAGCGAGGCAAAGCCGACAATGGCAGTGATACCAGCCACCGCAAGCCCCACTCCTATAACACCGCACACGTATCCCCAGCGTCTCTGCGCGCCGGTGGTGACTGTCAAACCCCATGTGATCGCTGCGGTCCACAGGCCATTGGCGAAGTGGTATACGAGTGCCAGCACACACATCAGATATAGCCCGCTGACGACAAACATACGCCATGTCACTTCCTCAACACCTCCGCGCATTGCAATCGCCGTCGTCGACGACGCTGCTTCAGGATCGAATGTCCCAGCCAGAGGAAGCCACGACCAACCCCAACGCAGCGTTGCGAGGTGATAGAAGATGAACAGCACGCCGACATATCCAGACCAACGTTGCAGTGTATAACGCCAGTTGTCCTGATAGGCATATCGATTCACATTGCTCTTGCCGGTCCGAGCGAAATGAACGCCGAGTCCGGCATGAAACGCGATTGGAAGCCACAGGACGAAAATCTCGATAAGGATCAGCGCCGGCAGCGAGTGGATGAAGTCGACTTCGTGCTGGAACGTCTCCACACCTGCGTGAGCATGTTCCCCGGTTACGTGCGCTGAGTTGAGCATCTTGCCCCAGACAACGGACGAGTTCGTTGTAAGATGGGGAAGGAGAAACGCACCGATCGGCACAACGCCGGACAGTGAATGCAGTCGACGTAAAAGAAAGTAATGTCGCTCAATCAAGTTCGGTCGAGGTATCAAGTCGGTCATGGCTTTCCGAAAGATCCATCAGGAGGTCAGATCTGAGGTATGAATATTCGGCTGGAGACTGTCTCTGGACGCACCACTGCCGCTGTCTGCCGCCATTTGCTTGACGACCAGATCGCTGATGTACACATAGCGATCACGAAGTTCCCGCAGGATCTGCGTGAGTTCGTTCGCCTCCTGATCAGCGAGGTTCCCCTTGGTTTTCTCATCTAACACGCCAAGCAGGTCAATGTTGAAACGGGCTCCTTCGAGGTCCACGGCTACCGAGCCTGTCTTCTCGTCGGCCATCGCGCCGAGCCCCATGATCGCCTGAGAGGCGAGTAGCCCGACAAGTGTCTGGAACGACGCTTCCGGAAGTTTTCCACCGGCTTCGCCGGCGGGCTTATCCTCAGTTCGCTTGGCTTCCTCGGCTGCGAGGCGTTCCTTCTCAGCTTGGGCCTGAGCCTTCCAGTCGGAGTCAATATGCAGTTTGGGTGCTTGTTCGTCAGCGGTCATTGTGAGTCCTGTCCAGAGGTTCGAATAAGAGAGGAGTATAGGGCCTGTCAGTCGATACAATCCTGACGATGCTTGAGCGAACAGAAAATTTGGCGAGTCTTTGCATTCTCACGTCGACCACCGCTCTATTGCTGGTCTGTGCAGGGTGCAGTACGACGTCAGCCGATCGGAATGCGAGTCGCGAGATCGAGCTGGATTCGTTCGCGGCCACGCCGCTCCAACCATCGATCGCCGATGACCAGTCGAGCCTGAACAGTGATGGCGAACCTGAGCCGATCGTGCTCGGAGCCGGCGGGTCGCAATCGCGCGGCCCGGAGCAACTCTCTGATGTGGCCGACACAACCCCAAAAACAGATTACGTTGTCGAGAGCCTTGTCGGGCAGGTGAATGGACGGCCGATCTATGCAGACCGGTTCTTCGCGGATATTGAAGATCGGTTGATCGCGATCGCGCGACGTGAGACACCTCGGCGTTTTCAACAACTGACGAGCCAGATCGTGGAAGAGCACCTTCGGAACATCGTTCAGAACGAACTGTTCTTGGCGGAAGCCGAATCGGAACTCAGCGATCGTGAGCAGATGGGTCTGCTTGCGTTCATGAAGGATGTCCAAGAGCAGGCGATTAGCGATCGAGGTGGGATCGAATCGATTACGAGGTCACGAATTCTCAGTGAAGAAGGCATCACGCTTGATCAGTATCTGGAGTTGAAGAAAGACGAGACGCTCATCCGGAAGATCGTCGCGGAACGTATTGCGCCGCGCATCATCATCTCCTGGCGGGATATTCAGCGCGAGTATGATCGACGGTTTGAAGAGTTTAATCCGCCTGCGCACGCGACGCTTTGGCGAGTCTTCCTGTCTACGAAAGACGATTCCGAGCAGATTGCCGAGGTTACGCGGAGGCTGGAGGGTGGCGGCGAGTCGTTCATCGAAGTCGCCGATGCAATCGGCGGACGTCAGGCAGGCGAGTACGGCCGCTTCAGGCTCGGTAAGAACGGCATGGCTGACATCGAACTGTCAGAAGCACTCAAAGAGAAAGTCGTCGATTTGCAGGAAGGTGACACGGCCGGCCCGTTCGAGGTCGGCTCACGTACCTGGTGGCTCCACGTCGCGGAATTTGATCAACCCGAGCCGCGCCCCGTGTACGACCCGGCAGTGCAGCGGCAACTTTCCCAACTTCTGTTCCAGCGGCGATTCGAGGAGGAACAGATGCGGTTCATGGAATCGCTGCTCGAAGATGGCATCTTCGACGAACTGACTGCCATGCGTAATCGGCTGCTTGAGATTGCCCTGCATCGGTATTCGCCATGACAGGCACCGTTGTCAAGCTGTTTCGCCGCACGATCGAGAAGTTCGCTCGAGAAGAGTCGATTGGCGTGCGAGGTGAACGACTGGCTGCGCGATACCTCAAGCAGAAGGGTTACCGTGTCGTCGAGCGCAACCTGCGCGTTGGCAAGGATGAAGCTGATCTTGTGATGATGGCTCCCAGCGATGCCGCGGTTGTAATTGTCGAAGTCAAGACTCGGCGAGGATCTGAACGCGCACCGGAACTCGCTGTCGACAGGCTCAAGCAGCATCGGCTCACACGATTGGCCGCCAATCTGAAGAAGCGACCGGAGTTTCGGGACGTTCCACTCCGCTTTGATGTGATCACTGTCAATGAAACGAACTCCGGTGCTGAAATCAGGCACTTTGAGAGCGCATTTGATGCGACGTTATGAGTAATGCTGTTCTGGGATCGCGGCAATCACTTCGGCGAGGGCGTCGCGCCACCGCTCGGGCTCCAGTCCGAATCGGCGAAGCGAATCGCGCGAATCCAGTCTGGAATCCTTCGGTCGCGAAGCGGGCGCTCCGAAATCAGACGCGGTGATGGGGATGATTTTGGTGTTGGAGCCCGCAGCGCGGATCGCTGCTGATGCCAGGCCGTGCCACGTCGTGTCTCCTTCGCAGGCAAGGTGAAGTGTCTCGATGGGTAGAGGCCAGGTATTTGCGGCATTCAGCCGCGCGATAATTGCAGCAGTCCATCGAGCAAGCACGAGCGTGGAAGTCGGGCATCCGCGTTGATCCGCGACGACACTGACTTCATCACGTTCCGAGGCAAGCCGCAGCATCGTGCGGACAAAGTTGTGGCCTGTGGGTCCGTAGAGCCAACTCGTGCGGATGATGATCCCGCGGGCTCCGCTCTCCCTGACAGCGTGCTCGCCAGCAAGTTTGGATGCGCCATAAACGCTGATCGGTGCGGGCCGATCATCCGGGCTGTAAGGCTGACCAAGCAAGCCGTCGAACACAAAATCGGTCGAGTAGTGGATGATTGCTGCGCCGATAGTCGAAGCTGTCCTGGCCAGAAAGCCCGGCCCATCGCCATTCACCGCCATCGCTGTCCTATTGTCGTCCTCTGCCGCATCGACACTGGTATAGGCTGCGGCATTGATGATCAGATCCGGTTGAACTTGCTCAGCAGTTGTCGCGACGACCTTCTCGTCGGTGATATCCAGTTCCCCCCGATCAACCGGATAGACTTCTCCAACTTGGGAGAGCAACGGCAGCAACGCCGTCCCAAGTTGTCCGCGATGACCGATCAAGAGAATTCGCATCGAGCGCCAGCCTACCGTCCGCAGCCTCAGGATGCTGAGAATCGCCCCTGTGACAATTTGCAGCGGTGCATTGTCGTCAGAATCAGTGCTGCCCGCCATCTTAGCTGGTGATCGCGATGTATCGGAGAAAACCCACGATGGTCACGCGCAACCGTATCGCTCTTCTGATCGCCACTCTGGCTCTTACAACTCCAGCCAACGCCCAATCCGGTTCGCGGGGGACGATGGTCATGGACGATGGTACGCAGCGACACGTACTCCATTATTCCGAGCCTGACATCGAATTCTGGACTCAGCCGGAGTTCTCATTGCGCGACACGGCGCTCTTCACTCGGGAACTGTCGCTGAGCGAGCCGCAGTCACGGGTTGTCGCGAGATTGATCGAACACTACATGGAGCAATTCGAGCAGTTGCTCAAGGAAAGGCACCCTCAGCCCGGCAGGTTGAAGAGCGATGCGCCGCAACGCACGAGGCAGCCAAGTCGTGGCGAGGATATCGACGGTCCGCCAGATGAAGCCGGCGCGCAAGACGATGCTGATGTGCGGGCCGATCCGATCCGCAACATCATTCTCGACGAGTTAGGAAGAGTCGGTATCGAGGCGAAGTCATTCGATGATCTTCCATACGCGCCGTCGATCTCAATCGGCGTGAGTCTGGAAGACGACGGCTCAGGCGTTCCGCCACAGCCGACGGTGGATGTCGGTTTGTCATTTGGTGGAGACGATGACTCGATGTCCGAGGAAATGCGGTCCAGGTTGCAGAAAGCTGCGGACGCCGCTGTGCCGCGCATTACCGAGCATGTCACAAGTCGAGAATCGGATATGGTCCGTGTCTCGCCGCCGGATGGTGCCGTGACTCCGGAAGAAGAGATCGCAAAGCGCCGGAGAGAACTGGAAAACCTTCGCGAGCGCGTAAGCGATTTCATCAAGGCACGGAAGCAGCTTCGCAACGAACTGCTGGCTCAAGTGCAGGCCATTCTTGCTGACGAACAGTACACGCATTGGCCGCAATTTGTACGAACATTACGACGGGTCAAGACGATACCTTGGGCGGAGTTTGTAGGCGAGGGTGTTGATTTGATCTCGATATTCGAGGAGCAGGAAGTCCTTGTCGAGGACGATGCGGCGACACTACTTGAACTCTATGGGCTGCGGCTTGATGAGGCGCTTAAGCGGCGCAATGAGATGCTGCAGAAAGCAGATGCCGAGATCGACAGCGCGCTTTACTACGGCGAGTACGATGATGCTGTTCGTGTCGGCCGACGCCTTACGGAATCTCGCACGCGCATAGGCGATTTGAATTATGAATTCGCTCAATTGCTACTCGCTGAACTCGATGATGTGACCGCAAAGGCAATGCAAAAGGAAATCGAGAAGCGCTCCAACCGGCGCGTCTATAGGCCAACGATCGGTGAGCGTGCCCTCAGCCAGGCATTGGAACTGGATGATCTGACAGATGACCAGCGCAACGCGATCACCAGTCTCGCGGATGTGCACTCTCAGCAACTACGACAAATCAACCACAACATCGATCGCACCCTCCGAGATCAGCAAAGCGAGCGATTGGTCCAGAACCTCGAGCGGGTCGTTGCGATGATTCGAGGTGAGGATGATCAGGCGATACCCAACGGTCAGAAAGTGGTTGCCGATGCCTTTCGTGATCGTCGCAGCCTTGATGTCCGAATGATGCGCTCGCTCTATGCGGTGCTTCAGCCGACACAGGTTGCGAAACTACCCGAGATTCCAGTGACGGACATCGCCGAACCTGTTCGGGCTGATCACACAGACTATGGCGAGGGGTTCATCGACAACTGATGACCTGCCAAGCTGCAGCCGCGTGCATATGCTTGGTCGCAAGCCAAGGAGTGACTGACCGATGAGTATGCGTACAGGTGATACGGCCACTGGATTCGAACTACCGTGCAAGCCGGGTGAGACAGTGAATGTCGGGCAGTACATCGGTTCCGAACCGGTCGTTCTGCTGTTCTTTCCACTCGCGTTCAGCCCCGTCTGCTCAGACGAGATGTGTCAGTTGCGCGATGACTGGGCGACGTGGCAATCTCTGAATGCAAACGTGTTCGGGATTACAGTCGACAGCCCGTTCGTTACGGACAAGTTCAGGCAGGAAATGGACATTCCGTTCCCGATTCTGTCAGATTTCAACCGCGACGTCGCGTCTCAATACGATGCGTTGCATGAAGATCTTCTTGGTCTGCGAGGTGTACCAAAGCGCTCCGCGTTCGTCATCGACAGGCATGGCAAAGTTGTGTACGACTGGGTCAGCGATGATCCGAGGCAGATGCCGGATTTCGATTCGATTCGCGCCGCCGTTGCAGGTCAATGATCATGTGGCGGCCGACGTCGAGGCTGCCTGGCAGCTTGCTGGTATTTGCGCCGCCAGTGATCGCGATCTCGTTGCAGATGGCGGATCTCTGCACACAGGCGGTCGACCTCGCGCTTGAAGTCGTAGACCTTGCGATCGAGCACGGAGTTGGTTCGCTTCAGATGCCTGAGGTCATATGATAGCGCATCAGCAACTCGCTCAAGCTCCCGAATCGCTCGGTCGCGTTCGTCGATGTCGCGACGCATTGCGCTGGCTTCCCGACCGATGGTGGCCGCGTCGTGTTGTGCGGCTTCCATCTCAAACTGCATCGCGGCCAAAGCATCCGTGTCGTCGATTCGTGCTTCGATCGCTCCTCGGTCACCACCAGCAGCAAGCGCCGACAAATACAGTGAACGAGCACGGTCGTATCGACCCTGCTGTTCTTCCTGCACGGCACGCTGGATCAGTTCATCTGCGCGCAGGTCTTCGTGCATCTGATCGAGTGCCTCGGAAGACACATGCTGCATGGCATCCTTCAGGGCGGACTTGGCCTGCACCGTGGCACCAGTCGCATGCAACTGTGAAGCATGTCGCAGCGCTTCATCGACGAGCCTATCCCGCAAATGGCTGAGCATCATGTTCAACTCATCGCTCGGTTCAAGCGTACGCAGTTCAATCCCATGATCGATCGCGCGGGAATAGTCGTCTGCATCAAGTGCGGCGTCCATGCTGCGACGGTGCCACGCAGCATTGGCGGTGTCAAGCAGCGATCGCGTGCGCGCATCTGGTAGTGCTGACTGCGATTGTTGCAGAAGGTGAATTGCACGCTCTTCCTCACCGTGATCAAGTGCGTTTGCCCCCTCGATTCGTAAGGACTCGGCATCAGCTCGAGTAACGACAGCATTGTGTTCGTTGACTACATCCGGCCGATCACTTGCGATGGCGATGGCCTGGTCATATGACTTTACCGCCGCCTTGAGCCTATTGGCTTCACGCTGTTCTCGTGCAGTCGCAAGCAGTTCGTCAAAATCATCAACACGCTGCTGATACGCCTGGCGGATTCCGGTAAGTCTCTCGCGTCTGACTGCGAGGGCGTTCATTTGTTCCAGAAGAGAGGCAGCGTGCTCGAGTTGCCCGTCAGCGAGCATGGCGTCTGTTTTAACGAAGAGCTTGTCGAACTGAGCTTCCCGGCGACGCTGATCGACGTCGGACGCGAGCGTTGCGTATGCGTGATCGCCCGGTTGAAGCGAAGCGCACCGTACCGCAAGGCGGTGGGCCTGATCGAACTCGCCGGCATTCAGCAGAACGAGAATCTTGGTCTTGACCTTCCGCGCTTCGGCTTCGTCGATGCGGGCGAGCAGAGCCTCAGGCTCCGAGAGTTCCTCTGTTGCTGCCCGCGCGGCTCGAGCAGATTCCCGAGCCTCGGTGATTCGACCGGCAGTAAGGTGCACCTCTGCCGTGTCAAGGTACTCGCGAGCAAGGGCTCGTCGGGAGGCCTCAGCGAGGGATCCGTATTGCGGGTCGAGTCGGGCTGCCCGCTCGGCCAGTTGTATGGCAGTCTGATAATCCCCGGAAGCGGCGCGTGCGCTGGATTCTGCCGCCAAATCGCTTGCTGCGTCGGTCTGAGCGACCTGGAGTTCCTGGCGGATCGTCGCGTCGTGTGGACGTTTTGCCAGTGCCTGCTGGTAGGACGATAGGGCGGCCAGGGAGTTGCCCGATTGCATACTCTGACGAGCCTCGGCGAGCGGTCCACAGCCACTCAGGAGCGGCCCTGCTCCCAGTGTGAAGCAAATCGTTGCGATTCGGAGTTTCGACGCAAGTAAACGGGCCATGACGCGTTCTCCTTCGGGCCTTCAGGAGAAAGACACGGCTGGCAACCGGCGGATTCCACCCAACGCGATGGCTCGCACGGAGATGCGCTCCGCGGCAGCCGCAATTGAGCCGATTGAATGCACATGAGCCGAACATTCTGTTTGACGATCACCGCGATCACAATCACTCTGTGCATGGCTTCAATGGCGAGTGCGCTTCAAGGCGAAGCGGCAACGCCATCTGATGAGCAGGTCTGTGCAGCGCTGCTCGAGCAGATGCCACCACCCACGATTGGGCGAGCCTTCAACGTTCGCGTCCTCCGTCGTGATCTTGATGTTCTCGCTGCCATGCTTCAGCTCGATCAGCCGCAACAGGTTATTTTGGAGTCGATCTATCGCGACTATGAATCTGCCTTCGCAGATGGCGTTGCGACGGCTCGGGCATCGATCGCCCAACTCCGCCCGGTCGCCACGTCGCGAGCTCTTGTTCAACAGCAACAGACAAAGCGCGTAGCCAGGCAACGAATGCTCAGCGAATTGAGAGAGGAGATTCGCACGCAAGATGAAGCAGGCGAACTCACTGCCGAGCAGCGTCGCCAAATGATTCAGGACGCACTGGATCGCTTTGAGGCAACCTTCGGTGAACCGAGCGAAGTTGTTCCAGCCGAGGCACGCGCCCGCGTGATCGCCTTCATTCGGGAAATTAACGCCGTGACTGCCGAGTGGATGAGAGAGCACGATGTGCTAGAAGCCACATTTCATGGCAACGTACAGGCGATTCTCACGCCTGAGCAATCGAAACACTGGCCAGTCGCCATCCGACGACTGCGCAGGCTGAACAGCATTTCACGTGGCGAACTCTCCGGCGAACAGATCGACTTACACACGATTGTGTCTTCTCTGGACATCTCTCCGGCTCTACAGCCGGAAATCGAGTCACTGCTGCAGGCATACGACAGGGAACTCGATGCGGCACTCGTTGCGCGCAACGCATTTCTTGATGACATGCCCAGCCGACTGTTCAATGCACTGGACGAATGCAAACTCCAGACCGTGATGAACCTGATTGACCGGGAGGCGATGCTTCGCGTGAGTGTGCGCGACGTGAACGATCGCTTCGCTGAGCAGTTTGCAGACTTCTTCTCTGCACGCGAAGCGTCCAGATTCATCGATACGTGGGGGCGTCGTGCGTATCCCCGTGCGTTTTCAATAACTCGTGGCCAGCGACTTTTTTCCACAGCCATGAGCGCAGTCTCGATGGACAGCGCGACTCGAACCGCGGTGCTGGAACTCTACCAGCGGTTGAACGCAGAGATGACGGCTCAACGGCAGTCTCTGCTCGCGACGATCAGACTGGAGCAACCGAGACACGCACGGCGCGAGATGGAGCAGCGGATCGCAACGATTCGCGGAGATGGCAACACACCTGTCATTGATCCGGTAAATGATGCGATTCGCCAACGCACGGAACTCGAACGGCAGTACACGAACGAACTCGCTGATTTGATTGGCGCTGAGGCGTTCAAGACGCTCATCACGAGCGAGATGCAGTCATCGCAGCCGCAGGATCCAACCGAGCGTGAGACAGCCGAGGAAAACCGGGAGCGTCGGCGCAACATTCTTCGGCAGTTTGACACCAATGGCGACGGCCGCCTCGATGCTGCGGAACGCGAAGCGATGCGAAACACGATTCAAGAGCAGGCCGAGAACTCGGACGACGGATGAGTGGTCAGGCAACGGCCCGCCGCACTACTGGTGTCGCTGCCGTACGGTTCCGACCATTGCGTTTGGCTTGATACAACAACGAATCAGCGCGTCGCAACAGCTCATTCATGTCGTGCATGTCAGCAACGCGATCAGAGACAATGCCCATGCTCAGCCCTGGCTTCTCGAGCGCTTTATGCGGCCAGGGCATCTGGCGAAATAGCAAACGGATGCGTTCACCGAGACGGTAGGCCGACGTCTGATCGGCCCGCATCAGTAGCAAGAACTCATCGCCACCAAGTCGAATCGCACGGTCATCGCCGCGGACGTGCGATCGAAGCAACTGGCCGAGAAACCGCAGACAGTCGTCGCCAACCTCGTGGCCGAGCGTGTCATTGATGGGCTTGAAGTGGTCGAGATCAATCGCGATGACAGCAACGGGCGTGCGTCGGTTGCCACCGGCATCAAGTGCGGCAACCCACGGCTCAATGGCGCGGCGATTCGCCAGCCCTGTCAACATGTCCGTCGATGCTTGTCGTTGAAGATCAGCAGTTGCTTTGCGCGTCTCCTGCTCTATGGCGGTATCGCGATTTCGTCGCGACTGGCGCAGCGCAGTCTCTATTGTGCGCCGCTGTTCGGACATGGCTTCCAGAGCGTCCGAGATTGAGATCAGTTCGGCTTGGGCAAGATGCCCGGTCGATCTCGGGCGAGTCTCCCGTGGATCCGCCGTGTCGCGGGCGTGTTCGGCGAGCCGTCTGATTGCACGAATGTGCTGGCGAAGTGCATCAATCCATCTCCAGGGGATGAACAGAAATGCGATGGCGATGCCAGCGAGCGCGCCGCCTGCAAACGCGGGAAAGCCCGCGCCGAATGGCCACCAGCGTGCGACTGCTGCTGAAGTGACCGTTGCA
>CAZVXI010000020.1:0-31647 GCA_964631295.1 uncultured Isosphaeraceae bacterium | reverse complement strand
CACCACCGCCACCCTGATTGCCACCCTGGTTCAGGGCTGAATCAAGGTCGAGCGAAGGCGCGTTGTCAAAGTACGGCACTTCAAACAGAAGGTCGCGGATGTCGTAGACGATCGTGACGGTGTTCTTTCGCAGTTGATCTTCACTGCTGACGGTCAGAATGCCGCCTTCGACCGACCACTGTGGTCGATCGAGATCGTCGCCGATCTGTTCAAGGATTCGTTCGAGTGCAATCTGGACCGGCACTTCGTCAAGCTGGAGGTTCACTTCGTCATCACGGCTGATGCCGATGAAGTCGAGTGCTTTCCAGTCGACGTAAATCTTCAGGCCGGTCACCTGCCCGAGGAAAGCAACGACCTGCTCAAACGTGTTGTTCTGGAAGTCGACAGGAATGGCGGTGCTTCCAAGCTTGTTGAGCACGGCCCGGTCAGCCGGGGCTTCCTGCCACCCGGTGTCATTGCGCCGGAGCAGGCTGACCTGCCGCCAGTCTGCCGGATAGGTGAGTATGTCATTTGTGCCACGATTGCCCGGGCCCGAGATGTTCTCGGAGGGTGGGATCAACGACTCCTGCACCTGAATCGAAAGATCGGCGACGCCGAATTCTTTTCGCTGTTGCAGTTCGAGATACTCGAGATACCGCTCATTCTGAAGGATCACATCCTTGAGCGCGAGCGCTGAGGGATTGAGTTCGTCGAGGAACAGAATCTCATCGATCACTTCCAGCGCTTCAGGGTACTTCATCTCCAACTGGAGTTGACGCACTCGGCGGAGGTTCTCCTGAATGATGCGCTGCCGTTCGCGGCGCTGGCGGTCCTCCTCGGCCTTGCGTGCAGCCATGATTTCCTCTTCGCGCTGCGTTTCCCGCGCGACGCGTTCGATCTCCTCAGCGTTATCGATCTGATCGATCAAATCGCCGGCCTGCCGGTTGAAGCGATCAAACTCAGATTCACTCAGGTACTGCCTTGCGCGGCTGAGCCTGATACGAGCTGTGAGAATCTCATTGCGCGCGCCGTTGAAGTCTTTCTCATTCAGCAACTGCTGCGCGCGTGAGTACGAATCCTGATACTCAGCAATCGCCTGTTGGCGCATGAGTTCCTGCTGCTGATCAACATCCTGCAATCCGCTGCCAACATCAAGTTGTGTGCGGGCTGCTTGCAGGCCGTCCATCGCCGCTGCATTGTTCGGATCAAGTTGCAGCGCTGCGCTGTATGCGTCGGCTGCTTGTCGCCATCTGCCCGCTTCCATGTGGACAGCGGCCTCATTCAGCAATTCCTGCAGGCGATCCTGATCCTGCCAGGTGCTGACTGCTGAAGCCGACTGAGTCATCGGCCCTGACCATGCGATGGTCATTGCCCCGACAAGCAGTCCGGCTCCAAGGCCTCGTTGCACAATCCTGTTCATGCGAACCTCCTGAAACGTCCAGCACGTGCGCTGTCTGCGAGAACACCAATCCATCCGTACTCCGCCCTGCCAGAAATGGCTACGACAGGCGGAATCGGCTTCGTTCAGAACTAGATAAGCGGAAAGACTACTTCGGGCACAAAGTCCATGCAACCCACCCCGCCGCAGTTGTGTCGGTTGGTCACGAATGATCCGTTCAGATTTGGCACTTTGTTCGGGCTGTCGCGAAGCACATCGTGGCAACTCACGCCACGAGTTGACCCTGCAACCGGCTGACCTCATCAGCCGTGAGCGGGCGGCCGAGCCGCATCATCTCGGCGAACCAGTCGAACAGATATGCTGAATCGTGAGGCCCGGGAGATGCTTCCGGGTGATACTGCACCGCGAGGATGGGCTGGCCCGGATCGGCAAATCCCGCAACGGTATTGTCATTCAGATGCCGATGTGTCTCGATGAGGCCCGCTGCTTCAAGCGACTCGCGATTCACACAAAAACCGTGATTCTGGCTCGTAATCTCAACTCGTGAGGTGAGCAGATTCCGTACCGGCTGATTCGCGCCGCGATGGCCGAACTTGAGTTTATACGTCGTTGCCCCCGCTGCCAGCGCGAGCAACTGATGACCGAGGCAGATGCCGAAGGTGGGTACATCGCCTGCAATATCACGCAATGTGGCCATGGTCGCCTCAACCGCCGCCGGATCGCCAGGCCCGTTGCTGATGAACAGGCCGTCCGGCCGGGCAGCGCGAATCTCCGCAGCCGACATATCAAATGGAATCAATCTGACTCGACAGCCGCGATCGACCAGATACCTCAGGATGTTTCGCTTGGCGCCGCAATCGAGCGCGAGCACGAGCGGGCCTTCTGGTGAACCTTCCATTTCTCCGAAGCCTGACACATCGAAGGTGGTGCGCCACTCCGAGGCGGTTCCGCACGAGACGGCTTGCGCGAGGTTCTGGCCTTGCATCGACGCGATTGACCTCGCACGACCGACGAGATCAAAATCGGTCACTCCAGATTCGGTGGAGAGCACCCCGCGCATCGCTCCCTCCGAGCGAAGCCGGCGAACAAGAGCCCGCGTGTCGATCTCCGCAATACCAATCACCCCGTTCTCGGCGAGCCAGTGAGACAGGTCGTCGAACGCACGATAACTGGATCGCAGGCGAGCCAACTCCCTGACGACGAATCCCGCGACGTGAACCCGCTTGGATTCGGCATCGTCGCGCGACACGCCGTAGTTGCCGATCAGCGGGTTGGTCATTGTCAAAATCTGGCCGGAATAGCTCGGATCGGTGAGCGACTCCTGGTAGCCGGACATTGCAGTATTGAATACCACCTCACCGGACGCGGCCCGCCCAGGGTCGCACCCGGCACCAAATCCCACGCCTGCGAAGACGGCCCCGTCTTCGAGGGCCAACCGGGCAACCTGTGGCTCGTGTCGTGTCATTGGGCCGAATGGTAGCCTGATCCCGAATTGCGGGCTTCAAACCGCCCGGTTACCCGCAGTCAAATCCCCCTATTTTCACATTTCGCGAAGAATGGGAATTCGCTCGCAGATTCTGCCCAATCATGATAAATTCACGATTCGATGGGTGCTTGAAGGGTGGCCTGACGGAAGTGCGGGCAGGTATGTTGGCGAGCCGCCACGACGCGGTCTCAGCCGGCATCCCAGATAATCGCAGGGTCGCGACTCTTCAGCGATGTGGGCGGCAGTTTCCGTCCAAGGTTCGCGCGGGTGGAATGGTCATCGCCGCGCTGAAGTGGGAGAAATCGATGTCTGCGCGACGATTTCGTGCAGGACGCAACTCCAGCGTCCTTTTTCATGTCTCTGTCTGCATGACCTGTGTCGCCCTCTTCGCTGTGTCTGCCGCCGCGCTCGACTGCAACGGCAACGGCATCGAAGATACGGTCGACATCAATGAAGGCACCAGCCAGGACTGCAATGGCAACGGCGTCCCTGACGAGTGCGATATCGCGTCCGGCACGAGCATGGACTGCAACGAAAACGGCGTCCCGGATGTCTGCGATGTCGCTTTCGGATCGAGCGTCGACTGCAACGGCAATGAGGTCCCGGATGAGTGTGACATCGACCTCGGGCTTGCTTCTGACTGTAATGGCAACGGCATCCCAGATGTGTGCGATGTGCAAAGCGGCTTCTCGGAGGATCTCAACGGCAATGAGTTCCCTGATGAGTGCGATCCCGATTGCAACAGCAACGGCGTCCCCGACGACATCGACCTGAGCACCGGCGCATCGGAGGATTGCAACACCAACGGGCTGCCCGACGAATGCGACATCCTGTTCGGACTCGACAACGACTGCAACAACAACGGCATTCCCGATCTCTGTGACGCGATCGCGGGGAACGGCGGACCGGATTGCAACATGAACGGCCTCTTCGACCAGTGCGACATTGACGATGGCACGAGCGAGGACTGCGACCTCAACGGCGTTCCCGATGAGTGCGACCCGGATTGCAATGCCAACGGTATCCCCGATGCCTGCGACATCGCTGCCGGCACACTGCTCGACTGTAACGGCAATCTCATTCCGGACAGTTGTGAAATCGACCTGGGGCTGACCCCCGATTGCAACGAGAACGGCATTCCCGACTCATGCGACCTGGCCAGCGGCGTGGCCGAAGACTGCGATGAGAACGGGCAACTTGATGTTTGTCAGGTTGCGCTCGTCAACCTTTCGTCACCAACGCTCGCGCCCATCGGGTCGGGAGAGTCGAAATCTGTCGACTTTAGCGACCTTGCCGAAGCTGGCGGCAGCGTTCTGTTCACGTTCGAAGCGATCGGCGACTTCGGAGCACCTGTCGAGACAATCGACGTGCACATGAATGAGATTCTGATCGGCACGATATTCGAAGTAGGCGGCCAGGATTGTTCTGCTGAACCGATTGTTGGACACATCGTGCTCAGCGCAGCCGACTTCAACAACTTCCTCGACGTCCCACCGAGCCAGCGCGGTGCGGCTGCTGTTACCTCGTTCGAACTCGACCCCAGTGACGCTGTCGATCCTGATCCGGTACTGTGTGACTCCTCCATTACGATGAGCATCGAGTACCAGGCGATCACCGGCGCTGACGCGAACGGCAACGGTATCCCTGATGTGTGCGAAGACGATCTGTGCGATGGCGACGTCGATGGCGACAACATTGTCGGACTCGGCGACCTGCTCGGCGTGCTCTCTGGCTGGGGCGCATGCGACCCGCCGTGCCCACCGGGCTGTGGCGCTGATCTCGATGGCGATTGCAACGTCGGGCTTGGCGATCTGCTCGAAGTGCTCTCCAACTGGGGCACCGACTGTCCCTGACGCGCGCTCGCGGACACGTCGGCGTAGCATGGGGCATGTCGCCACGAGGACTGTTTGATGAGCCACCGCTACGCGCTGCCGGGTTTGCAGCCGTGGCGGTCGATCGCGCCATCGATCAGTTCCCCGACGGGCTGACATACCTGATCCCGGAGACGATGGCTGATCTCGCCGTCGGTGAGCGCGTTCGCGTGCCGCTCGGAGGCGGAAATCGTGCGACAGATGGCTACGTCATCTCGCGCCAATCTGACCCGCCCGAGATCGAAGTCGATCGGATCAAGCCGATTCTGAAGCGCGATGACCTCGCAACCGCCCTTCCCACTTCGTTGATTGACCTGGCTCGCTGGATAAGCGGGTATTACTGCTGCCCGATCGGCGTCACGCTCGCTTCCATGCTGCCCGCGGCTGTGCGAAAACAAACCGGCGTGGTGCGACACCGCATGATCGATCTTGCCGAGCCGGCCCCGAATGAGAAACACGGGCGCATGTCGCCGCAGCAGCGCGCAGTTCTGGAAGCCCTGAACAGCAGCAAAATACCTCGGCCTATTGAGATGCGGGAACTTGCCAGTCACGCGGGAGTCAAGACCACCGCACCGATTCGCAGTCTCGTCAGGAAGGGATACCTCGTTGTCGAGAACCGCTCCAGCGTTGAGGCCGCATGGCGCGAACATGCACTCGACGCACGCGAACCCGCGCAACTCACGCAAGCCCAGGCAATGGCGGTCGAGTGCATCACCAAATCCATTGCGGGAGGCGGCTTCTCGCGACACCTGCTGTTCGGCGTGACCGGCTCGGGCAAAACAGAAGTCTACATCCGGATCATCAAAGACACGCTCGCGCGCGGGAAGGTCGCGCTCGTGCTCGTGCCGGAAATCTCGCTGACACCCCAGACTGCCGGCCGACTGCTTGGACGCTTTCCCAACGAACGTGTTGCGATCCTGCATTCGGGCTTGACCGCTGCACAACGAAACCAGCAATGGACGCTCGTGCGATCCGGCGAAGCGCACATCATCATCGGCGCGCGTTCCGCGATTTTCGCGCCAATCGACGATGCAGATCTCGGCCTGATCATCGTGGATGAAGAACACGATCACTCATACAAGCAGGATCAGGCCCCACGATATCACGGGCGCGATGTCGCGATTCGCCGCGCACAAACAGCCCAATGCCCGATCATCGCCGGAAGCGCCACACCCGCGCTCGAGACGTGGCATAACGCCACACACCCGGATTCGCTCTGGCACGTGCATCGACTCCCGGAGCGTGTCGCAGGCTTGCGCATGCCACCCGTGCAGGTCGTTGACCTTGCGGAAGAGCGGCGCCGCCGACCACCTGATCGACAGGTGCATCTGCTTGGCCCCACACTTGAGACGGCAATCGCTCGCACACTTGATACGGGCGGTCAGATTCTGCTGCTTCTCAATCGTCGCGGCTACGCCAACTACATCACCTGTCCCGACCACCGTTGCGGCTGGCTGATGACTTGCGATGAGTGTGATGTCACGATGGTGTACCATGTCCAGCGGGATCTTCCTCGCGGCGGATATGTGCGTTGCCATCATTGCGACGCCCAGCAGCGCCTCCCCGAGCAGTGCCCGATGTGCGGCAAGCGCGTCAATACCTTCGGGCTTGGCACACAACGCGTCGAGCACGAACTCGAACGCAAGTTCCCACAACTGGAGTCTGGCAACACGCTGCTTCGACTTGATTCGGACACCATGCACAGCGCAGCGCACTTTCATGACGCCCTCAGCCGCTTCGGCTGCGGCGAAGTCCGCATGCTTCTCGGAACGCAGATGATCTCCAAGGGGCTGGACTTCGCGGGCGTCCGACTCGTCGGCGTCGTCAATGCGGACACCGCGATCAATCTGCCGGACTTCCGCGCGAGCGAGCGCACCTTCCAACTCGTCAGTCAGGTCTCAGGTCGGACGGGCCGCGCAGCGCCCGGCCAGGTCATTGTGCAGACCTTCCAGCCCGATTTGCCGCCAATCGCCCTGGCTGCGCGGCATGACTATGAGTCGTTCGCATCAGCCGAACTCGCGGATCGCGCTGCAGCCGGGCTGCCGCCGGTGACGCGCATGGCTCGCATCATTGTGCGCGACGAACAACTCCCCCAATGCGTCGAACGGGCAACAACCGTGACTCGCGGCCTGTGCGAGATTGCCGCGGATTTTGCGATCGACGTTCGCGGGCCGGCACCCTGTGCGATCGCCCGCATCGCCGGCCGGCATCGTCAGCAGATTCTGCTCGTGGGCTCGACCGCGGCAGCCATTCAGCAGGTCTTGCGCGATGCACGGGATCAGGGATTGATCGCTTCGGGCGCATCAATGGTGATTGATGTCGACCCGATGACTGTTATTTGATGCACGACCGCGGTCAATCGCCGCTCGCATCGCGCCGATAATCCACCAGTGCAGGGCTACAATGGTGCCCGCAGCGCGAACCAGCGTCCGCGATCGCCAGGCGCGTGCCCGTAAATCATGTACAGCAAGAGATTTACATGAGAAAGTCGAATGCATCGGCCACGCAGGAAGCCGGCTCGGCCGGTCCCGCAGAACTGTCTCTCAATGGCTGGAACAGTGCCTACATCGATCAGATGTATCAGCAGTGGAAGGACCGACCAGAGTCCGTCGACCAGGATATGCGCCGGTTCTTCGAGGGCTTCGACCTCGCGGTGCGGCAGGCTGGCGATGCAGACAAGTTGCCGGCCGCCAAGTGGCACGAGTCTGGGACAGGCCATGTGGCACACTCGAGCCAGAGCAAGGTGGACTCACTGATCTACCACTATCGCGACATCGGCCACCTCGCGGCAGACCTCGATCCGCTTGGCACCGTCCGGCCGATGCCTGAACAACTTGAGCTCGAGTCGTTTGGCCTTTCCGAGGACGACCTCGACAAGCGATTCGATCCGGGCCACCTCCCCCTTGACAACGATGTCACGCTCCGCGAGATCATCGATGCGTTGCGTGACACATACTGCCGTCACGTCGGTGTGGAGTACATGCACATCCAAAATCGCACACAGCGCCGCTGGCTTCAGCAGCAGATGGAACCTGTGCGCAATGCACCGGAGTTCACGCCAGATCAGAAGCAGCGCGTCCTGAGCGAGTTGATCGAGGCGGATGCGCTCGAAAGTTTCCTCTCCGTCCGATACCAGGGGAAGAAGCGTTTCAGCCTTGAAGGGGCTGACTCACTCAATCCCATGCTCAACGAGTTGATCAACGCAGCGCCCGGACATGGCATCGAAGAACTCACGATCGGCATGGCCCATCGCGGGCGCATCAATGTCCTCGTCAACATCCTGCAGAAGACCTACACACAACTTTTTACCGAGTTTGAAGAAGCGTGGGTGGAAGACTTTGTCGAAGGCGGCGGCGATGTGAAATATCACCGCGGCTACTCGAGCGACCATGCGACGCCCTCGGGAGAGTCCGTCCGCCTGACGCTGTCACCGAATCCGTCCCATCTGGAGTTCGGGCACTCCGTCGTACTTGGCCGAGCGCGCGCCAAGCAGCGAACCCGCGAGGACACAGAACGGGCGCAATGCGTGCCCCTGCTCATCCATGGCGATGCCTCTTTCCCGGGTCAGGGAATCGTCGCAGAGATGTTCAACATGGCTCACCTCGACGGATACACCGTCGGTGGAGCAATCCACATTGTGGTCAACAATCAGATCGGGTTCACGACCAACCCATCCGATGCGCACAGCGGCCGCTACTGCACCGATATCGCCAAGATGGTCAATGCGCCGATTCTTCACGTCAACGGCGACGACCCGGAGGCATGCGTCTTTGCAGCAACGCTCGCTCTCGCCTATCGCCAGCAGTTCAAAAATGACGTCGTTATAGATATGTGGTGTTATCGAAAGTACGGCCACAACGAGGGCGATGAGCCTGCATTTACGCAGCCATTGATGTACGAGATCATCCGCAATCGCGAGTCGGTCCTTCAGAAGTATGTCGACCGGCTCGTCGACGAAGGGCACATCTCGCAGGATCAGTTCAAGGCCAAGTACGATGAACTTCGCGAGCGGCTTGATGAAGCACAAACAAGTTCCAAGGATCAGCCGGTCTCCAGCACTGTTGCAGCGTTCAAGTCGTCGTGGTCGGGATTGACAGAAGAATACAGCGATGATCCTGTCGAGACCGGCGTGCCACGCGAGCAACTGCTCAAAGTCTCAAAGGCGCTCGGTTCATGCCCGGACGGCTTCACACCTCACCGCAGGCTGAAGAAGAACCTGCTGGATTATCGTGGCAGCGCAATCGAGGAAGGCAAACCCCTTGACTGGGGCATGGGTGAGATGCTTGCCTACGGCACGCTCCTGCTTGACGGAGATGCTGTCCGTGTCACCGGACAGGACGTGGAACGTGGCACCTTCAGCCATCGCCACGCAGTTGTCTTCGATCAGAAAACGGGTGAGCCACACTGTTCGCTGAATCATATCGACGATGAACAATCGCGGTTCTGTATTCACAACAGCCCGCTCACGGAGAGCGCATGTGTCGGTTTCGAGTACGGTTACTCACTTGGTGATCCACACATGCTGATCGTGTGGGAAGCGCAGTTCGGCGATTTCGCCAATGGCGCTCAGGTCATCTTCGATCAGTTCATTGCATCAGCGGAAGTGAAGTGGTCGCGCTGCAGCGGGCTCGTCTGTCTGCTGCCGCATGGCTATGAGGGTGCTGGCCCGGAACACTCCTCCGCTCGACTCGAGCGATTCCTCACGCTGTGCGCCAAGAACAATTTGCAGGTCGCCTACCCGACAACCCCCGCGCAGCATTTTCACCTCCTGCGACGCCAGATGCACCGCAACTTTCGCAAGCCGCTCATCGTCATGACGCCCAAGAGCCTGTTGCGGCACCCCAAAGCAGTCAGCTACGTTGACGAGTTCGTCGACGACCGCTTCCATCACGTTCTCGACGATCCTGCAGTGACCGATCCGAGCAAGATTGACCGCCTTCTGATGTGTTCGGGAAAGGTATATTACGACTTGCTTGCTCATCGAGATCATGTGGAAGGCAATCACGTTGCCATCGCGCGAATCGAGCAGTTGTATCCGCTGCGTCTCGAATCTCTCCGCGCCGTGCTCGACCGCTACCCCGATGCCGAGAAGGTGTGGGTGCAGGAGGAACCGAGGAACATGGGCGCATGGCGGTTTATTGATGCAGAACTGCGCGAGTCGCTTGATCTGAGCCTTCACTACGTCGGCCGAGATGCGAGCGCCACGCCGGCAGTTGCGTCAGAAAAGATGCACAAGCAGGAACAGCATCGCATTCTTGTGAACGCGATCGGCCTCGAAGAACCTGCAAACTCCTCGCAACCCGACAAAGAGTCAGGTTCATCCAGTAAGGACGAACAGCCGCAGCCCGTTGCCAAGGCCGGCTGAGCCATCACGCGGAACGCGCTCGCGCACGAGTCACCACCATGCCAGTTGATATCACCATTCCAAGTCCGGGCGAATCCATTACCGAAGTCGTGCTTGGCCCGTGGTCGCGCAGCGATGGCGACTGGGTGGAAAAGGACGAAGCACTCGTTGAAATCGAGTCTGACAAGGTCACGCTTGAAGTGCCCGCACCTGAGAGCGGCGTGCTCCATATCGGCGCATCCGAGGGCGATGAGATGGAAGTTGGTCAGGCGATCGGCTCGATTGACACAGATGCGAAGAAGCCCTCATCAAACGGATACGCGACATCCGAACCAAAGCCGGGCGACCAGCAGGACAATGGCAAAGAGCAGGATCGGCGTGATGATTCGGCTGACGTCGAACAACAGGCAAAGCAGGAAGTTGCTGCGGAGAACGAGCAGGCGCGCGCTACCTCCGTTGCTCGCAAGATGGCAGCTGACCAGGGCATCGATCTTGCCAACGTGCAGGGTACGGGGCCGAGCGGCCGCATCACGAAACATGATGTCGAACATGCGGTGAAGGATCAGTCGTCGGGCGCTATTGCACGTTCCACAGCCGGTGATGTTGACGCCGGAGACCGCCAACAGGCAACATCAATCGCTTCAGTTGTCACCGGCTCGCGCGGCAGTCGACGCGAAAAGATGAGCAAGCTCCGCCAGCGCATTGCCGAGCGACTTGTTGAAGCGCAGCACAACGCGGCAATGCTGACGACGTTCAATGAAGCAGACATGTCGGAAGTCATGCGCCTCCGCAAGCAGCACAAAGAGACGTTTGCTGAACGTCACCGTGTCGGGCTTGGCTTCATGTCGTTCTTCGTAAAAGCATGCGTCTCAGCGTTGCAGGCACTGCCCAATGTGAACTCATACATCGTCGGTGATGAAGTTGAATATCACGATTTCGTCGACATCTCAGTTGCGGTCGGCACTCCGAAGGGCCTGGTCGTCCCCGTACTCCGCAACGCCGAGCAGATGTCGTTCGCGGAGGTCGAACAGACGATCAAAGACCTCGCGACCCGCGCGCGCGATGGCAAACTCACAATGGATGAGATGACCGGCGGTACATTTACGATCTCCAACGGGGGAATCTACGGGTCGCTCAACTCGACGCCAATCCTCAATCCGCCACAGTCGGGCATCCTTGGCATGCACAAAATCATGAATCGTGCCGTCGAAGATCCGAAAAACCCGGGCCACATCGTACTGCGGCCGATGATGTACCTCGCGCTCAGTTACGACCATCGCATCGTCGATGGCGAGGGTGCTGTGAAGTTCCTCATCCATGTCAAGAACTGCATTGAGAATCCCGAGCGCCTGTTGCTCGGGCTTTGATCATTCCCACGCGTGCGGATCCCACAGGTAGTAGAAGCCAGCGTCCGTGAACAGCGCACTCACATCGACGTTCAACTGCATCAGGTTGATCTGCTGCTGTTGTGTCATCGGTGTCGTGTGGGGCGATTGCGCATATGCACTACCGACATGCTGCGACGGTCGGTGATACCTGACAAGCGAAGCATTGCTGAGGCCAGCATGTTCACGCGCTCGCGCGAACGCGATGCGCAAATCGCCGACCTCGTCCACGAGTCCGATCTCGGCTGCTTGCTTGCCGGTGACGACACGGCCGTCCGTCACCCATGCGAGATCGGTCGAAGCAATGCCCGATCGTGCATCAATCACGATTTGCCGGAAACTCCCGTAGAACTCGTCCACGATTCTCTGCAGGATCTCGCGGTGCTCATCCGGCATCGGCGCCAGCGGTGAGGCGAGGTCCTTGTTCGGGCCGGAGACGATCGCGTCCGTTTTGATGCCTATCCGCGAAAGTCCGCTTGAGACATCCACAGTCTGCATGATCACCCCGATGGAACCAGTGATGGTCGTCCCATGCGCGATGAGATGATCACCTGCACACGCGAGGTAATA
The DNA here is from genome assembly GCA_964631295.1 of uncultured Isosphaeraceae bacterium. GTDB lineage: Bacteria > Planctomycetota > Phycisphaerae > Phycisphaerales > SM1A02 > CAZVXI01. Next base: position 19,613 of record CAZVXI010000020.1, on the reverse strand, counting down.
CCCGCCGGATGCAGCAACGTCTGCCATGAGAATCACGACTGGCTTCGTCGTGGTCTGTTTGAAGTTGACGAGTTCCCGATACATCACATCAGAAGCAGTCACCGTTCCGCCTGGGGAGTTGATGCGCACAATGATCGCGCGCACGCGGTCATCTGCGGCTGCCTTTTGCAGGGCCTCTGCAAAACGGGCGACCGGGTTTTCCCTGCGCGAGAGCAGACCCGGTGGCTTCGCATTCACGATGAGGCCCGATACATCGATCAGCGCGACTTTGTCCTTACCCTTGTGCGATGCGGAGTCGATCGACACGCGCGTTTCCGCGAGATCGTTCGACGTGGGCACCAGATCGACTGAAAACCGCATGCCGACACACCCGACCAGTGGTACAGTCGAGCATGTCAGCAGCAGTAACACGACGATCAGCAGAGCAGCGCGTGGCATGGGTGAAGCTCCTGTGGAGAACTGCACAGGCATCGACCTGAACAGCTTGAACACTGCAGCGGATGGCACCAAGCGCATCCGCCGCGACCTTTTGGTACAACGACCTCGTGGCACCAGATCAGACACAAGACGACCGTTTGCCGGAAGAATCGGCCGGGCACCAGCCCGTGTTGCTCGAGTCGCTGATCAGCCTGCTTTCTCCGAAATCCGGCGAAACCATCGTTGATTGTACCCTCGGGCGTGCCGGCCACGCGGCAGCGATAGTCGAGGCTGCAGCAGCGATCGACAACGCTGCGTCGTATCGTGAGACAACGGTCGTCGGTTTCGACCTTGATCCGGCAAACATCGCGTTCGCGCAAGATCGGCTCGATCGATCCAAGTGCCGGTCGATTCTGGTGCACTCGAGTTTCCTCGCGATCGGAGAGACTCTCTCCTCCCGTGGGCTGCGCGCGGATATCGTCCTCGCCGACCTTGGCTTTGCATCAACGCAGATGGATGATCCGGCGCGAGGATTCAGTTTTCAGCACGACGCACCACTGGATATGCGGCTCGATCCGACTGCAAACACCCCAACCGCGGCCGATCTGCTGTGCTCGCTGTCAGAGTCAGAGCTGGCTGACCTGATCTTCCACGTGGGCGAAGATCCCCTCGCCCGGCGAATCGCGCGGAAAGTTGTACAGACTCGGCAGCGCAGGCCGATCCATTCTACGCTGGAGTTCGCTCAACTTGTTCGAGATGCCTACGGCAGTCGGGCTCGCCAATCTCGGATGCACCCAGCGACGCGTTCGTTCATGGCGCTTCGCATCGCGGTGAACCGGGAGTTGGAAGCGCTCGACGGATTGCTGGAGATGATCGACAGGCAGGCCCAGTTGCTCTCAGCCAGCACGGATAGCTGGCTGGAGCGGGGTGTCCGAGTCGGGATCATCAGTTTTCACAGCCACGAGGACAGGCGAGTGAAGCGAGCATTCCAGCAGATGAAACAGCGCGGGCTGGCGACGGTGCTTACGAGTAAACCCGTTGTCGCGGATGAACAGGAGGTTCGCCGCAACCCCAGGTCGCGTTCAGCAAAACTGCGTGTCGCGATAGTCGGCGACGTGCACCATGGGTGATACACAGGGGTTCCTTGGACGAGGATGAGTCGAAGGCCGCTCCGCAGCACGGATGCTTCGGACGCATGACGCGGGAAAACAAACTGGCGCTGGTTGTTGGTTTTGGCCTCATTCTGATCGTTGGAATTCTCATCTCCGATCACTTGTCTGCTGCCAGCAGGCAGGAAGCGGCGCAACTTGGTGTGGTCGACCCACTTGCAGCGAATACGACCCAGGCAGCGGCCCGGCTTGTTGAGTATCAGCCGTCGCAGCAGCCAAGTGAAACCAGGATGCGATCAAACACTCAGCAGGCCGACAGTGCCGATCTCCACATTGTCGACCAATCACGCAACGTGGGTGGCGACGACTCACCGCGCACTGACGTTGGCGGACATGCGATCGATCTCAGCGACCCTGAGAGCAATGCATCCGCACGTAACACAGCCGTTGAGCCTGCCCGTCCGCAGACCGAAACGCAACTGGAGATCATCTCGCTCGATGATCTGTCCGAGGCAACACCGCCGACAGGCATCACGTTTCATGACGTGCGCGATCGCGAGGCACTATCCACAATCTGCAGCAGCTTCTACGGCACAGCATCGCTCGTGAACGCACTTGCGGACTTCAACGCCATCGCTGATCCGAACCTTGTTCAAGCTGGCACGCGGCTGAAACTCCCTGCAACGCTCAAGGGCGTCACCCGCAGGACGCCGGGGGAACATCGCCCAAGCCACACCGCACGTCAGAAGCAGAGTGAGCTGCGCACCTACACAATCAAGCGCGGCGACACACTCTCAGAACTTGCTCAGAAACTGCTTGGTTCCGCAAGTCGCTGGAGCGACCTGCAGAAAGCAAACCCCAGGGAAATCCCAGATCCAGACCGCCTGATTGAAGGCATAACGATTCGGATACCGGCTGACTGATCCACACGACCATGTTCGCAAAACTGCTCGCCATCGTACTCTCGCTCGGCATCACAGGCATCGCGCTGCTTGTGCTGCGTCAGCAGCGCATCGATGCATCGCATGAAATGACGAGTGTTCATCAGCGGCTTGTCCGACATGAAACAGAACTGTGGGAACTGCGCAGCCGGTTGATAAACCACATCCGCCCGGAGACCGTGAACGAGCAGATCGAGCAACTTGACTCGAACTGGGGCACGATACCTGCTCCGTGCGCGACGCAGCCCGCTTCACGAAGCTCACTTGCTGCGTCGGGTGACAAATCGGCAAAGCCTGCGGGATGGTAATCGATGGCGATGCATGATTCACCGGAGCATGACCGGACGTGTGCAGGCGAAGCACAGCTCGAACGCATTGGTGCATGGAGTCGCCTGCTCGTCGCTGTGATTCTGATCTGTCTCGGCGGCGTCTTCGTGCGCGTCACGCTGCTCAAGACGCAAGCCAACGAACGTCTCGCGAGCGCTGCCGGGGTCGTGCAGTCCAGCGCAATGAACCTCCGCCGTCGAGGTGATCTCATCGATCGGCGTGGCCGGATCATTGCGACAAGTTCGATCGCGCAGCGATTGTTTGTTGATCCGAAGATGGTCGACGACATCGACACGATTGCTGTCGATCTCTCAGACATCACCGGCCTCGACCCGGTCGAGATTGATCGCGCGATCCTCGCACGACCCGAGAGCCGGTACATCGTTCTCGCCGATCCACTGGACGATTGGCGTGTTGCAGCGGTGCGCGATGCCGATCTCCCCGGCGTCGGGCTTGAACCTCGCCTGACACGGCACTATCCATACGGCAAGACGGCGCTCAGCCTGCTGGGCATGATCGGCTTCGAGCAGACCGGGCTGGCAGGCTTCGAGCATCGCTTCGAATCCCAGCTTGCCCCCGAGCACGGCTCGCTCACATATTGGCGTGATGTTCGACGCCAGCCGTTGTGGGTCGAATCGGATGGTTACACGCGCGGCAATGATGGCAACGATGTCCGTCTGAGTATCGATCTTGTCATTCAGCGCATTGCTGAAGAGCGGTTGGACCAGGCAATCCTCGAACACAACGCGGGTGGCGGCCGCATCATTGTCGCTGACCCGTCGGCTGGTGAGATTCTCGCCATGTGCGATCGTCTGAACCCGCGCAAAGGCTGGGAGGAACAGACGGAAGATCCCTTGCGCGCTCAGCATCCCGGGCTTGGTCGTAATCGGTGCGTCACCGACCCATACGAACCCGGTTCGACGTTTAAGAGTTTTGTCTGGGCGGTGGCAACAGAACTGGGGTTGGCGACCCCCGATGAGGTCTTGCCGACGCCAATCGGACCCGCATATCGAACGAGCCAGGGGCGGCGCATCCGTGATTCATGGTACTACGAGGATGCGTCATGGCGCAAAGTGCTTGTAAAGTCGATCAACTCTGGGATGGCGATGGTCGCCGAGCGCATGACGCATGAGCAGATGCAGCAACTTATCCGAGACTTCGGCTTCGGACAGAAAACCAACTGCGGCCTGCCGGGTGAGACCATCGGGATTGTCACCGCTGACAGCGACTGGTCGCATTACACTCAGACATCGCTTGCGATGGGGCACGAGATCGCTGTCACGCCGGTACAACTCGTTCGTGCGTTCTGCACGCTCGCGCGTGATGGCACAATCCCAGCGCTTCGCATCACCGCTGCATCAAGCGACCCGGACAACTACAACATCGTGCGCCGCGTGCTCTCTGAGCAGACGGTTCTGCTCACACGGGAAGTCATGCGCGGCGTGATGCTGGATGGGACTGGTCGGCCTGCTGAGTCGACTCGATATCAGTTGTTCGGAAAATCCAGCACGGCACAACTCCCCAAGCGTGCGGGAGGCGGATACCACGAGGAACGCTACGTATCAAGTTTCATCGCGGCAGCGCCGCTTGACGAACCAAAACTCGTCGTGTTGTGCATCGTTGATGATCCAGACAAGACGATGGCCCCGCATGGCGGAGGACGCTCAGCCGGGCCAGTCGTGCGCGACGTGATGGACCAAGCCCTCAGCTACCTTGGTGTACCGCCGGACCACCCTGACTTCGATCCTGCCGCCGTCGATCAGCAACCGGCCGATTTCGCACTCGCGCAGTAATCAATGGATGAAGGTCTCGTCGTGATTGGTCAGTCAGCATATTTTGCGCCAGCCTCGCAGATTTTCCGGCAATCATCGCGATGTAAACTCGTTTGACCGATAACGACCGGTACTGCGTCTCGTTCTATGGGACGAGCGCTGCCCATTGATACTTCTATTCGTGTGACCCAGGAGGACGAAATGCAACTTTCCACAAGCACAGCGCAACTGCCCGCGATGATCGGGCTCTCGGCCGTCATTGGCCTGGTGGCGGGTACCCTCACAGAGACCCCGCCAACGACTTTCTCTCAGGATGCTGAACCCGACACGGTCGTGGCGTCAGACGACACGCCCTTGAAGATCGTTGTGGATGATGCGCCGAAGGATGAGGCTCAATCCGAACTGGAGCAGATGCGTGATGAGATATCGCGTTTGCAGACCGAGTATCAGTTGGTGAGCCAGAGACAGAAAAATGCCATGCTCGAAATGGAACTGGAGAAGCAGGCTCTCGCGGCTGAATCGTCGATGCGGAGTATTCGCCAACAGGAAGAACTCGCGGAGATGAAGTCGACGATCGAGAGGCTCCAGGTTGAGTCGCAGCTGCGCCGCGCCGAACAGGAAGATGCGCTCGCTCGCATGAAAGACGATTTGAGCCGGATGCAGACGGAATCACAGTTGGCCTCCGCGAAACGATCTGCGAAGCTCGATGACCTCAAAGCAGAGACCGAGCGGCTGCAATATGAGAATGCGTTGCTCGCGCAGAAGATGCAGCGGGCCCAGTACGAGTCGCAGGCAGCCCAGAGTGAAGCAAGCCGTGAAATGGCGGCGCTGCAGAATGAACTGCAACTTCGCGCAGCGAAGGATGCGCATAAGACGAAAGTCGTGTCAGATATGGAGTATCGCCTGGCACCTCATCAGGGCGATACGCTGTATATTACAGATCGACGCATCGCGCTCAACGGAGCGATCTTCGGCGGCACTGCTGATTTTGTATGTGATCGAATCAACTACTACAACAACCTCTCGCGAGAACTGCCGATCTTCATCGTGATCGACGATTGTCCCGGTGGATCGGTGATGGAAGGCTATCGAATTGTCAAAGCGATCGAGCAGAGCCCCGCACCCGTCCATGTCGTTGTCAAAAGCTTTGCCGCGAGTATGGCAGCGGTTATTACGACACTGGCCCCCCACTCATACGCACTACCGAACGCGATAATTTTGCATCATCAGATGTCGAGTGGCATGAGCGGAAATCTCACACAGCAGCAGGAGCAACTCGAGAACTCCATGGAATGGTCCAGCAGGCTTGCCGTGCCTGTCGCAGACAAAATGGGTGTGAGCTACGAACGCTTTGTGGAGATGATGTACGAGAACAACTCGAACGGCGACTGGGAAGAGTTTGCCGATGTCGCACGTGAACTCAAATGGGTAGACAACATTGTCCATGAAATTCGAGAACTCGGCCAGCGCGATACGCCAACCAGCGAGCGAGGTGTGAGCTTCTTCTTCATGGCTGAGATGGAACAGCGCGATGAGAAAGGCAATGTCTACGTCCCACTCCCACGGCTGAGGCCGTTCGATCACTACTTCATCTATAACCCCGATGGCTATTTCCGATATTAAATCGCGCGACTCCATCGTGCAACTATCCGTCCACTTCACCCCCGGCTGTCGGCCGGGGGTTTTTGTTGACCGTCTACGCGCCAGCTGCGTATCGTCGCTGTCTTGCGGCAGTGTCCTGCCCGAAATAGTCACGGAGCACATCGTAGAGTTCGGGCAGTCGATCCTGCAGCAGCGCCGGTCGCTCGAAGAACGCTTCCGTCGTCACCGCGAAGAACTCTGCCGGGTTCGTCGCGCCATATGGATCAATGACGCCGCGCGTGTGCCCTTCTCGAAGTTCATCAAAGTGTTCGGTCATCACCTCGATCCAACGCTGCACGTGTTCACGATCGCGCAGAATGGGGGTTCCATCGACGATGCCGTCCATCATATCAAGCTGGTGCGCAAACTCATGAAAAACCAGATTGCGTCCCTCGCTGCTGCGGGCTCCATGAATTGCATCACGCCATGACAGGATGACCGGTCCACGGAAATGTGCCTCCCCAAGCACCGCATTGCCTTCAGAAACGATCGCACCATCACGCCGCGACGAAGATACATAGCCTGCCGGATAAATAAGAATCGTCGAGACGTTGCTGTAATAATTGTGTTTGACGCCGAGTAGCAGTAAAGCCGCCTGCGCTGCGATGATCACCTGCATCTGCTCGGTGATGTCGAGTCCGTTGCAGCCTTCCCAGTACTTCTCTTCCACAATGACCCGCGCGATGCGGCCGACGCGCCGTTTCTCATCGGCAGTGAGCCATCGCCAATGTTCGAAGTGCTCATCCAGCAGGTCGGCCCAGCCCGCAGGCACGGGATCGCGCCAGATTCGGCGGCGACGGAATGGACGAATCAACCAACGAAACACGGCGGATCACGATCGCCCGAACCATCGTTTGAATCGCGCAAACGAGAAGAGCCTGCGCGCTTTGAGCCATGCATTGTCTGCCGTGCTGTAGCCGCCTGGAAAACGCTGCATGTCGTTTGGCAGGTGCTGGACCTTCGACTCATCCATCCGGATGCCATGCCAGGGCAGTCTGCACGCGCCGCGCAGGAAGATATGACCGTCATATCCCGAAAATATCCACGTCACCGCGCCAAGATCGGTTCTCAGCGCGTGCAGGCTATTGTCGTTGATCTCCAAGAGGTTGAAATACTTCGCATCAACGAAGAATGCGTTGAGCCGAAGTGCACAGACAAGCTTGTAACCCTTCTCCTCGCCAAGCCTCGCCATCGCGGCAGCACTTGAACCCTGGGTAATATTCGGGTCTGCTGGCTGCACGAAGTCGACTTCATTGGGGATTGTGGGGTTGTACTCGATACACACGACTTTCGGTCGATATTGCTTCACGGCTTTCCACACGTGGTAGTCGTTGCCATCGATGTCGATCGACAGGAAGTCGAAATTCTCCGGGATTGGCGTTGTGGCGAGGATGGAATCCAGCCCATCTTCCTGTGTGATTCCAACGAATGCGTTGACAGGATGAATGCGATCGTTGTCTGCATAGGCCTGCTTCAGGTCTTCGCTGCGTTCCTGATCGCCTTCAATTAACACAGCAGCGTAGTCGCGGTTCTCGATGAGATTCCGACTATTGCTCAGATGCTGGCCATCCCATGCGCCGAACTCCACACACCAGCCGTCCTTGTCTGGCAGCGCATCAAGGATGGCTGCAATCACCCCGTCCTCACCTGCCTGTGAGTACACGTCAGACTGTGCGTCCGCCAGTGGGACTGCTGTGTGCGCCATCGTTTGTTCATCCTCAATCGTTCGGTCGGTATGTCTTCCAAAACCGTATCGATTGTAACTGTGAACGACCACCGCGGCGACCAGCGGAGATTCAACCGGCGCGACTCTGGGCTGAAGCTTCCCAGCGGTCGAGCCCGTACTGCTTCATTTTCTTGTATAGCGTCGTACGGTTGATATCGAGTTGATCCGCCGTGCGCTGACGGTTCCATTCGTTGGATTCGAGCGCCTGCAGGATGATCTGCCTCTCGGGTTCCTCAAGCGCGTCGCGTAAGGTCTGCCCCGGCTTAAGCAGAGGCAGATGTTCGGTCGCGGCCTCAGCTAATTTTCCAGCGGCAAGCGAAGAATGGCCACCGAGCACCTGCGGCGGAAGATCCTCTCGTCGAATCCGTACCGCGGATGTCAACACCACCGCCCGTTCGATGATGTTCTCAAGTTCGCGGACGTTGCCCGGGTAGTCATACCGCGCGAGCGCATCGGTCGCGTCCGGCTCGATTCCGATGATGCGCTTGCCAGCCTCACTCGCCTTCACCTCAAGAAAGTGCTCAGCAAGCAGTTCGATGTCGGCCAGGCGATCGCGCAGTGGAGGCAGTTGCAGCATCACGACGTTGATGCGGTAGTAAAGATCCTGTCGAAACTCTCCCGAAGCGACAAGATCCTCCAGTGGCTGATTGCTGGCGAGAATCACGCGAACATCAACTTCAACCGTCTCAGTCGATCCCACGGGTTCGAACACGCGTTCCTGCAATGCGCGCAGGAGTTTGAGCTGCATCCCGGGCGATGCTGAGTTGATTTCATCGAGAAACAGCGTGCCATGGTGGGCTGCCTGGAACTTGCCGACCTTGTCCGCGTGCGCGCCGGTGAATGCGCCGCGCACATGGCCGAACAGCTCTGATTCCAGCAGCGTCTCGGGAATCGAGCCGCACGAGATCTCGACGAACGGATGATCAGCCCGGGGCGACAGCCGGTGGATCGCTCGTGCCACGAGCGACTTGCCCGTCCCTGATTCGCCGCACATCAGAACAGTTGTCTTGCTCTGCGCGACTGCCTGAATCGTCTCGTACACGCGTCGCATGCGTTTGTCGACGCCGACGATGTTCTCCAGCCCGAAGCGTTGGTCGAGTTGATTGCGCAGGTTCGTGTTCTCGCTGCGCAGCGTGTGCTGCTGAATCGCTTTCTCGATGGCGACGCGTAGCTCTTCGTCGATGATTGGTTTGGTCAGATAATCCACTGCCCCGCGCCGAATCGACTCGACTGCTTGCTCGATGGTCCCATATCCGGTGATCGCAACCGGCACGAGGCCCGGGCAGCGCTTCCGCGCGTGGTCGATGAGTTCCAGCCCATCCATGTCTGGTAAGGTCATGTCGACAAGCATCACCGCAAATGGCTGCACATGCCCACCGCTGCCCAGCCGGGCTGCGTCCACCTTCTCCACTGCTGCAGATGCAGTGCTGACAGCCGCCGTGTGATAACCCTCTGAATCCAGCAGGTCACACATCGCTTCGGCAACGAATGGATCCGGGTCGACGATGAGAATCGCGTACTTCGTGTCAGGCATGTGAGACCTCCTGCACGTACATCGGCCGGTCATGTTGTTCGATCAAGACATCGTGTTGCGTCCGATCAACGTCCCGGCTGGATGGTCCGAGTTTGCTCTCGACAGATGTACACAGTCTCCCAGTCTGCCCATGTTCAACCGTGTCCGCAGGTGCTGTTTGAGTGTTGTGTTCAGATTGCCGAGAAAACGGTTGGCGAGGATAAGCCCCCCTGATAATCTCGTATCACTCGGCCGCGAACGGTGACCTTCGGAGGAGGGGCCACCGTTTGGGCCGTTTTTTCTTTTTGCGCGTCAATCAACGGTACGACAGCGGACGATCAGCCTGACCGCTCATTTCCTTGATCGCGGTCATCAACAGAAATCCACTGACGGCGAAACCGGCCATCCACGCGGCCTCGATGAGAAGATCGACCGAAAGCAGCCACATCGCGCAGTACAGGCTCTGCCACATCGCCGCGTATCTCTTGAGTTTCTCAGCTGCAACATAAGGACTGACACGACGGGTCTTCAGGATCGCTACCACCACAAACAAAGCTGCGGCAAGTGCGGGATACGCAGCGCGCCATGGCGTTGTGGATGCAGGCCAGAGCGTGCCCGAGACAGTCAGCATCACACCGCCGATCACCGCAGACCAGAATGCCCAGGCGACGACCGTCAGCACGAGCGATCGGCTCGTCATGCGCGGGCGCTTGTCTTCCAACACGTAGACCGCCGCGGCGATCACCAGCGTGTGTGTCATCACCAGCCACACAGGCAGCAGGAACGGAAGGCTGATGTTGGGTATCAACATGTGCGTGCCATGGATCAGACCGATGGTCATCAGCCCAATGGCTGGGATGAACTTCCCTGCCGCGTTATAAAACAGCACTCCGGCTGCGGTCATCATGGTGACGCAAACGCCCCATATGCCGAAGGCAGCTCCGCCAAGGACGGCAACGATAAGTGAACCAACCATGACGACAACCGCCTGCCCCAGCCGGATGCGCCCGGCAGGGATCGGCCGCTGCGGGGAGAACGTCGCATCATGACGAACATCGAGCACATCGTTGAGCGCTGCGCCATAGCCGAACAGCCCCACCGCGACGACTGCCCCGGCGAGCAGCGCCAGCCAGAGCGGCATGGTCGTCATAGCATCACCCGCGAATGTCTCATGAGCGCGCGTCAGCAGGATCACCAGCCACACATCGCTGATCGCACCAAAGGCGATCGTCGTGCGCGTGAGTTGAACTGCTGTTGCGAGTCTCAGGAGGATTCGATGCACGCGGGCATGGTACCGCCGAGCGACCGATCACGCGCTACCGGCGATTGACAGCCCGAGCAGCAATGTTCCGCGATGTCCGCCCGGCCAGCGACCATCGCCGTGCTGCAGAAGCAACCCTTGGTTTGATTGCCCGCCGGATGCGCCCTTGGCAAGTTCACTCATACCGTCTATGCCGTCCCGCGAAGCTGCGACGCCAAAGAGTGCGAGCGCGCCGGGTGTGGGGAGAGGCTCAAAGCTGAAGTAGAGGTTGTCGATGTTCACTTCACCACTATCATCAACAACACGCACTTCATCGAACGTGATGTCGGTCAGAACGCCTGCGACCAGCCACTTCCGCCAATACTAATATTCTCCGTCCAACCGACGAACTCACCTTTGAGAAAGAACTCATATCGGAGAACACCGGGAAACAATACGCCAATGACATTGAACGGCTGATCGAACTCCATGACGAGTGTCGTCGAAAATCCATCCAGCCTCCACTCATTAAGGAAAGCCGTGGAATCATCGATTATATAGAATTCATTGGTAAACTCGATGCCGAAATCGGCGTACTCATCATCGAGGACTGTTCCACTGGGAAACTCCGTGAAGTTGATCACGGTTACGTCGCGAGCAGCGGCGAGCCCAATGCCAATGCCCAGCAGCGTCGGGCGAGCGATGTCGGCGAGGACGGACGCATCGAACACGCCTTCGATTGATGTGACGCTGGAATCTGTATCAGCAATGGTCGCTTCGACTGGCTGAGATCCTACTGCGACCGGCTGAAGTGGCTCGTTCACAGCTGCGATTGATGTCGTTTCAACCGGCATCGGAACGACTGGCAGTATGAACAATGGCGGCGTGATGAGTTTCACGAGTACAAGCACCCACAGCAAATGTGCCACCAATGAGAGGCGCCCCGTCCGATGCACGGCAAACGCGATGCACGCGAGCGCGACGGAGATGCATACGTTGCTGATGCCAACTTGAACCAGCAGGTCAATCATGCATCACCGTCCTTCTGCGAATCGCTGTCGTCGAGGATCGCGCGCAGTCGTGCGATCTCCTCGCGGGAGATGCGCTTCTGATCGATCAGGTGGGTGATCAGTGGTGCAATCGACCCACCGGTGAGTTTGTCGGCGAGTGTTTCCAGTTGGCTGCCCGCGTACTTGTCGCGCGTGATTCGCGGCAAGAACAGGTGGACGGACAACTGGTCATCACGATCAATGTAACCCTTGTCCTCCAGCCGCTGGAGCAGTCGCTGCACGGTGCCATGCTGCGCTCGATTCGTGCCAGGGTAGAGTCGCTCGCGAATCTGCCTGGCAGTGAGGCGATCGGGTGAATCCCAGAGCAGGTGCATCACAGCGAGTTCGGCATTGGCCAGTGGTTGGTGATGCATGCGAGTGACCTCGGCAGGGCGTATACGACAGATTGTCGCCACTATACGACACACTGTCGCTCCACGTCAAGACTGTTGGGGTGAGCAACTCAGAAATCTTCGAAGCGCCAGTCCGGTTCAGCGTCCGGACTACAATCCCGGCTCATGTCAAACCAAGCGGTCCAGTCGATTCATGCGGATTCGGAAGTCGTTGCGGCGATGCGAGTGGGAATGGCGGTGAGCCGCTATCACGGCGACGTGACAGAGCCGATGGCTGCCGGGTCGGCCAGCACTTTTCTGGCCGCTGGAGGCCTCGAAGCGAATCTTCGTCGCGTCGATGTCGCCGGGGCATGGGAGCTCATTGCAATCTGCCGGGCAATGGCGTTTGCCGAACACCGGCCAGATGCCATCGTTGCGATCGGCTGTGTCATCACCGGTGAGACGACCCATGATCAGTACATCAACGCTGCGGTGAGCCAGTCGCTCAGCCAGATCATTGTGCAGACCGGCGTGCCAATATCATTCGGGCTGCTCACGTGCCAGTCGATTGAGCAGGCGCTCACTCGCGCAGGTGGCGAGAAGGGCAACAAAGGCGCGGAAGCAATGGTCGCGGCGATCGAGGCAGCGGCTACGATCATATCGCTGCCGTCGTAGTTCATTGTTTGCCTCGCGGACGCAACACTCACGGGCATCTTTCCTTCAACGAGATCGATTCACGCCGTTTGCCATGTCTATGACCGTTCCCGAACCGACCACCGCCCTGCTTCGCCGCGAGATTCGTCAATGCGCGCTGCAGGCGATGTACCAGATGGACGCAGCGGCGGTTGATGCACCTGCTTCGCTTGAGATGATTTACGAATCACTGGAGGGTATGCCGGGCGGCGACAAGGCGCGGGCTGCTGGCGTGAGACTTGCAGAACTTGCCTGGCAGATGCGCGAACAGTCGGACGTGATCGTCTCGGAAGTGGCTGACGACTGGCCGATTTATCGCCAGCCAATGATCGACCGGAACCTGCTGCGACTGTGCTGTTACGAGATTCTGTCCGGCCGCACGCCTTACAAGGTCGCAATCAACGAAGCGGTCGAAATTGCCAAGAAGTTCGGCAGCGAGAAGACGCCGATGTTCATCAACGGTGTGCTCGACCACCTCGTGCGCGATCGTCTGGAAGAGATAGAGGCGGCGCGCGAGGCATGGACTGCCAAGCCAGCCCTCGGCGACGAAGTGGACGCGCTTGCTGATGAAGCGACGCCAACGGAGGATGGCTGAGTGGGGCTGTTCAAATCAACCGTCAGCGCGTTGCGCAAAGGCCTGAGCAAGACACGCGATGTGCTCACCGGTTCACTTCGCGCGCTTCTACATGGGCGCGCGCTGAGCGATGACGTCATCGACGAGATCGAGGCGTACCTGCTACGCGCCGATGTTGGCGTGAAGGCAACGACGCAGATCATTGAAGACATGCGCACAGCCTACAAGGCAGGTGAACTGAGCAAGGGCGAGGATGCAATCGATTTCCTCAAGAGTGAACTGATCAGCCGCTGGGAGGATGTCGATCGTTCCCTCGCCAAAGCTGAGCAGACGCCGACTGTGATTCTCGTCGCGGGTATCAACGGCGCGGGAAAGACGACGAGCGTCGCAAAAATCGCCAAGTCGCTCAAAGACGAGGACAGAAGTGTGCTGCTTGCCGCAGCAGACACCTTCCGCGCCGGCGCGGTGCGCCAACTGGAGATCTGGTCGGAACGGCTCGGCGTTGAGATCATCAAGGGAACCGAGGGTGCCGACCCCGCATCAGTCGCGTTCGATGCATGCGAAGCAGCACTCTCGCGCGGCGTGGATGTGCTGCTCATTGATACAGCCGGCCGTCTGCATGTGCAGCAGGATCTGATGCGGCAACTGACGAAAATCCGTGATGTTGTGGGCAAGCGAATCCCGGGTTCGCCGCACGAGGTGCTGCTCGTCCTCGACGCGACGCAGGGGCAGAACGCGCTTATTCAGGCCCGGTCGTTCCAGCAGGCGATCGATGTGACAGGCATCTTTCTCGCCAAGCTCGATGGCACCGCAAAAGGGGGCATTGTCGTCGCCATCCGCGATGAACTGGATGTACCCGTCAAACTCGTGGGCGTGGGCGAGACTTTCGAGGATGTTGAGCCGTTCGACCCCGAGATGTTCGTCAACGAGTTGTTCGCCATCTGATCGACATGTGCCTCGCGTTCTGCTGACGGCTGCCGCCAAGGTGGATTGCTGCCCTGCAGCCCTGCTCGTATCATGCGCCGCGTGCACGATCGCCCCACAGCCCGTTGCCGAGTTGTCTCGCGGCTCATTCTGCTGGCGGTCACTGCGATGTCCATGGTCACCTCGCACGCCGATGCTCAGAATGCAGGTGATCAACGCATTCCGATCACAGGCGACCGCATCAGCGGCTTCGTGTTGCCGGTGCAGCCGCAGGTGGGTGATATCCGCATTGAATCGCTGCGCGCAACTGCGTGGACAGTCGACGACACGAAGCGGCTGGTGCTGCGTGACGACGTTCTGCTCCGCATCGGCAACTATCAGATCGAAGCCGACGCCGCTTGCGTGTGGATCAATCGAATTCCCAGCAGAGCCGGCGTCATCACGCAGATTGCTGCCTATTTCTCGAACGTGCGCAACAGCTCGAATCGTGCCGGGATCGGCGTGTTCGGACGCGAGGTCCTGCTGACCGGGTCGGCTCTTGGCGAGGTAAAACTCAACACATCAGCGCTCGACAATCGCCGCATCACCAGCACGAGGCTGGTGCAAGATGGTGAACGCAGGCTCGCAGCGTACCTGCAGCGGCTTGAGCCCGGTGTGACAGAACTCAATGGCTACCCGGCCACTGAGAAGCCCGGGACAAGGCGATTCGTGCCGGTTCCGGGTGGCGACCCGAGCCCTCAGCAGAACTTCGAAGGCGCGATGACGCTGCCGCCACTCGAAGCGCCCCTGCCCCAACTGATCGAGCCATCAGGCACTGTCCGGTTCGCTGCCGGCATCATCGAAGTCGAGCCGGGCGACGAAGAAAACACGATCACCTGCTCTGGCGGCCTGATCATCGATTATCTCGGGCGCGATCCGGAGCTGGAATGGTCTCGCCTGACACTGACGGCCGAACGAGCGGTGATCTTCACCGATCCGGGAAGCATCACGGATATGGCCCGGCGCGAGTTCTCAGCCGAGCAGGTGCGCGGCATCTATCTGGAGGGCAACGTCTCGGTCATCGCAGATGACGGTCGCTACGCTGTTCGCGCGCCGCAGGTCTACTACGACTTTCAGACCGGGCAGGCGACGATGGTCGGCGCTGTGTTGCGTACGTACTCGCGCGAGCTCGCTCGACCGGTCTACGCGCGCGCAGATGAGTTGCGACAGATATCAGCGAACCAGTGGGAAGCGACGGGCGTGCGCGTGTCGACCAGCGAGTTCGCCGTGCCGCACATCGCACTCGGGTCGGAGCAGGTGCTGATCACGCAGGAGCCCGGTGAGGACACCGGCGATGACGAAACTTTCATCACAGCGCGCGGCAACACATTGCGTTTTGGTGGCACGCCGGTGTTCTACTGGCCGGCAGTTCGAGGCACACTTCAGCGACCTGTGCTCAAGAGTCTTGCGATCGGGAGTGCGAATAACGAAGGCATTGCCATCGAAACCAGATGGGATCTGTACACACTGCTCGGCCGGCCTCCGGTTGAAGGGCTCGATCTTGATCTGAAACTTGACGGATTCACAAGTCGTGGCATGGGCGCAGGCGTGGAGGGCGAATACACACTGCCCGACAACGGCGCAGGCCGCTTCGAGATATACGGCCAGTTTGATGAGGGTACAGATCGAACATCATCCGGCCTGGATGTCGTCGAAGCGAATGATTTCCGAGGCGTTGCCCTTTGGGAACACCGATCGAAACTATCTCGCTACTGGACTGTGCAGGGCCAGTTCTCGCTGATCAGTGACCCGACATACATCACGACGTGGCGACCTGAAGAGTTTCGAACGCGCCGGCCATATGAGACCTCGCTTTATCTCAAGCACCAGAAAGACAATGCAGCATTCACTGGTCTGCTCAGCTACAACATCAATGATTTCATTTCGACGAGTGACCTGCTCTCCAGCAGGGCGTACTCGGTGGAGCGACTGCCTGAGTTCGGCTATCACCGCTTTGGTGACAGTCTCTTCGGAGATTCGGCGACATATTCCGGGTCGATGGCAGTCTCGCGGCTGCGCATCACGTTGCACGATCGCACACCTGCGCAATACGGTGTGCCGGGCGCTGCATTCGGCCTTGGACCGAATGCGAGCATTGGCGCGGCCCTGCAGGGTACCGGCATAATGCAGGACTACGTGACGCGGTTTGATACGCGACACGAAATTGCCGTGCCGCTCGAGTTTGGTCCTGTGAATGTCACACCGTTCCTCGTCGGGCGATTCACCGGGTACGACGATGACTTTCAAAGTTTCTCAAGTGATGCCGATGAGTTTCGCTTCTTCGGAAGCGCGGGAGTCCGGCTGGCGACGGAACTGCAGCGCGTGGACAACTCGGCTGAGAGTGTGCTGTTCGACCTGCATCGCATGCGCCACATCATCGAACCGAGCGTGACGCTGTGGTACGCGCACGCGACCGTCGATCAGACCGATCTGCCGGTGTACGACGAAACAGTTGAATCAATTGCAACCGGCAGCGCAGTCCGCTTCGGCCTGCATAACACGTGGCAGACGCAACGTGGCGGCCCGGGGTACTGGCGCACCGTTGATGTATTCACGCTTGATGCGGATGTCGTGCTCACCTCGGGCGACACGGATCGCGAATCGCCGATCGCGCAGTTTTTCGACTTTCGGCCTGAGTATTCCCATCTTGGTGATCACGTGGCAGCGCGCGGCAGTTGGCAGGTCAGCGACTCGCTGCTGCTGATCAGCCAGGGAACTTACGACCTTGATGAGTCGACAATCGCGCGAGGATCGATGGGCGCGTTGCTCACCCATTCGCCCGCTTTCGAGACGTTTGTTGAGTTCCGATACATCGATGCAGCAGATGCACGGCTCCTCGGCGCGGGCTGGCGATACAAACTCTCGCCGGTATATCACGTGGCGATTCGGCCCGAGTGGGACTTCGCCGCCGATGAGTTCCGCCTCCTGACGCTGCAGATGACCCGCACCTTCCCGGATTTCGATCTGATTGTTCGTGTGGAGCACGATGAGATCGAAGACGAGACGACGGTCGGTGCATCAATCGACGTCGCGTCGTTTTAGCCTCTTCCATCGCGCTTCTGAGAACACTTCGCTTCCTGCCCGACCGAGCGGAGGTCAGCGATAGGCAGTCGACCCGGGTGCATGAGCGCTTCCTCAGAGCAACTGTTGCTGCGACGGACGTTTGAGGATTCGGGAAGACAATGGCTTGACATGGTACTCTGATGGGATAAAATGACACTCTAGGGTATCACTACGTAACCCTGAATGACCAAATCCCAAACCGGCAACAAGGTCCCGCCCGTATGAGTAACCCCCAACTTTCACCTGCTGAGGCGACTGACCAGCATGGCCGTCGGCTCGCGACATGCATGGCGATCGCAGCACTCCTGTTCGGTGCGAATGCTGCCGAGCGGCTTGTCGGACCCGATCTGGAGCGGATTCTCGATATCGGCCAGATCGCCCTTGTCGTGCTGATCGTCGTACTGCTGATCCCGCTGATCGTATGGAAGTTCGCTCAGTTCGGGTCCGTGCCGTCCGAGCAGCGGGCGCAGTACTTTGCGTCGGACAGCTTCATGATTCACACCATGAAGAAAGCGCGGGCGCTCTCATGGTCGTTGACGTTCGCGTCGCTGGTCGTTCTGGGCATTGCCAGCCGGGTCTATCCGGATGTGCCTGCGAAGGTCTTCCTGGACATCGCTCTGACCGTGATGTTTGGCGTGTTCGCAGTCACTGTGCTCGCCCTGAATCGCTGATCGGCTGCGAAGAAGCCGAGGACATAACGTGGCAAACAACGAACTGAACAACCGCATCCGCGTGTTTCGCGCCGAGCATCGGCTCAGCCAGGCCGATCTGGCTCGTGCAATCAACGTCTCGCGCAAGACAATCAGCACGATCGAGGTCGGTCGGTTCATCCCATCGACTGTCATCGCCCTCAAGATTGCGCGGCATTTCAACGTGCCAGTCGAGGAGGTTTTCTCACTGACCGATGCGGGCGGGCGCAAAGAAGACAGACAAGAACAACAAGGAGATGATCAGAAATGACTTGGAGAATCATTGGTGTCGTGGCATTCCTGGCCGCATTCACATTGTGTGTTCCGCGAGCATCCGGCGATGGAGCGAGCGTCACACATGAAATCGTTTCCGAGCACACCGGGCGGAAGCAGACCATCGAGGTCAGCCTCCCCCGCTCATACGCTGACCACCCTCAGTTCCAATACCCTTTGCTTGTCCTTCTCGATGGCGAGTCCAACCTCGAACATGCAACAGCAGTGGTGAGGTTCCTCGCTGAGAACGGCACGATCCCGGAGATGATCGTCGCGGGTGTCCACGCCGGACCGACACGTGCCCAAGACTACACTTCCACACCGCTGCGAGAGGGAATGCCCGCCCACGGTGATCGCTTCTTGGAGTTCATTCGTCTTGAACTGCTGCCATTTCTCGATCAGGAGTTTCGCGCCGCGCCGCTTCGATTGATTTCCGGCCATTCGCTTGGCGGTGCCTTCGTCACCTCCACGCTCATTGAGCACCCCGATCTCTTCAACGGCTACATCGTTCAGAGTCCGTATCTGCCAGATGACTTCGGTGATGCGATTCTGACGAAACTTGCGTCGACGATCGATCGTGGTGTCGGGCCGCAGACGTATTATTACGCCAATCTGGGTGACGAACCTGATCTGCGCGCGGCCTTCATTCGACTTCGCACCATCCTCACCGATGCCAGCACAATTCGAGTAACAACCGAGATACATCTGCGCGAGACACACATGTCGACCCGGCTCATCGGCCTGTACGATGGCTTGGAACGTTTCTTTGAGCCACGCTGGCCATTTGAAGGTGATGTTGCAGCGCTACCGGCGCATGTGGCATCTCTCGCAGCGTCGTACGGCTTCGACGTCCTGTACGCTGAAAGCACATTCCAGACCCTCATCCAACAAGCTCTGGCGAGCGGCCGGGGCGAAGCCGCGATCAACTCAGCGAAGCTGTATGCAAAACAGCACAGCTACTCACCGGTGCCGCACTTCTTGCTCGCGGCGGTTCTCGCGACCTCCGGTGATGTCAATGCCGCCCGCGCTGCGATCCGCGTGTCAGCGGAGCGATACAACGCCGACCCGCGCAAGCAATGGGCGTCAATCGATGCGAGTATCCGATCGCTCTCTCAACAACTGGGAGTGGATCAATCTCATGGTAACTAGACTTAACCGGGGAATGCGCAAGAGCGGTCGGACGGGTGGCTCTGTTCGATGACATCGCCGATTGCGGTTGCCTTGTGAAGCTTCGTATTACGGCTGGAAGTGCCTTCCCCACAGTACTCGCAGACGCTCGACTTCACTGGGA
>CAZVXI010000019.1:0-33495 GCA_964631295.1 uncultured Isosphaeraceae bacterium | reverse complement strand
GTCGCGGGGGCCACGCCCGAACCACCGGGACCGAACACGAAGCGCGCCGAGGGATCGGTCTGTGCGAACTGAAGCACCTGGTTGCCGTTGAACAGCGAGGTCTCGACGATCTCGGGATCGATGCGGATCATGGCAGGCCGGTTGATGCCGTTGTAGAGCCATTGCGCCGCCAGTGGTTGATCGTGTGTGTTCGTGTGTCGGGCATATGCGTTCGTTGAGAAACATGCGAGGATGATGCCCAGTGCCGTGATGTGTCCAATGATCATGTGATGCTGAGGATGCATGGCCAAGCTCCGCTGTTGCAGCGATTGATGATGCCCCATCCTACAGGACACGCCTGATGCATGATGCAGCCCAACTTGCGAGGCTTCTGATGGAAGCGGCCACGAGCGTGGCACAATCCACCGGAGCGCGAGCGATCCTCACAGCGGTTGATGCGATTCCGGAAGTCGATGCCGTCCCGCCCCGGACAATCCTCATCGTGCGCGACGGGCACGATCACGATCGGGCCGAGGCGCTCGCTGGTTCGGCGTTGGGCATGATCGAAGTTCCGAACGTCGAGTTGAATCGCATCGGCCAGGTGAAGCTTGCGGCAATCATGGCGGTGTCGCATCGAATGATCGAACTCACGGACTCGGCGGTTTTTCTCGCCGGGCCGTATCGCGCGCTCGTCGATTCCCTCGTGGTGATGGCGATCGGCAGCGAATACGAGATGTTCGATTCGACTGATCAGCCGGAGATTGACGAGCACATCCGCCGGGCTGTCTTTCACCGTGTCCTGAGCATTGCGCTGCACCTTGGCCAGCACGGGCGCGAGGGCAGACGTGTCGGATCATTGATCGTCGTGGGCGACTCGCCCGATGTCTTGCGGCAGTCCGAGCAACTGATCATGAATCCATTCCATGGCTATCCGGATGAGCAGCGCAACATCCTCAACGACCGGATGGCAGAGACGATTCGAGAATACAGTGCCCTCGACGGTGCGATCATCGTGCGGGGCACGGGTGTCGTCGAGGCGGCCGGCGCGCATCTGCGCGTTGTCCAGCCGGGTGATCTTGCGGCAGGTCTTGGGGCGAGGCATGCGGCGGCAGCAGGCATCACAGTGTCCACGCGGAGCGTCGCCATCACCGTGAGCCAATCGGACGGCACGGTCCGTGTCTGGAGGGCAGGGAAACTGGTTGCCGCGTTCGAGTCGGCCGGCTGACGCGACCTTCGCGACCCTGCCCTACAATCTGACATGCCCGTGGATGTGGAAACGACCAGCCCAATCGAAGTGCAGTCCACGCCGCTCGCGCCGAGCCAGCCGCCGCAGGAGCGAGCGCCGGTGACCATTCGCACGATCGAGCGGATGGCGCAGCAGGGTGAGCCGTTTGCGGCGCTCACCTGTTACGACGCGACGACCGCCAGATGGCTCGAACGGGCCGGTGTGCCCATGCTGCTCGTTGGCGATACAGCAGCGGAGATGATTCTCGGCCTGCCGGGCACGATTCATGCCCCGCTGGAGTTCCTCCTGACAATTACGGCCGCGGTGAAGCGGGGCGCGCCCAAGACGCTCGTGATGGGCGATATGCCTTTTATGAGCTATCAGGCCAGCCCCGACGATGCTGTTGTCAATGCCGGGCGTTTTCTCACAGATGGGTCCGCCGATCTTGTGAAACTTGAGGTTGACCGCTCATTTGCGCCGCTGATCGAGCGGATGGAGCGAGCGGGCATTCCCACAGTTGCGCACATCGGGTCACGGCCGCAGCGGATGAAAATCCAGGGAGGCTATCGATCGGCGGGCAGAACTGCCCCCGGCGCGCGAGCGATGATCGCCGATGCGGTGGCGATGCAGGAGGCCGGTGCAACGATGCTCCTGCTCGAAGCCTGCCCGAACGAAGTCAGCCGGATGATCGTAGAAAAGGTCGATGTGCCTGTGATCGGCTGCGGTGCCGGGGCGGCATGCAATGGACAGATTGTCGTTCTTCAGGACTTGCTCGGCCTGACGGACTGGCAGCCGGCGTTTGCTCAACCGCTTGCATCGTTGGGGCTGCGTCTGCAGCAGATCGGTGAGGAATGGGTGCGTCGGGTGCGGGATGCCGACCTCGGGGAGCACCCCTACGTGATGGCTCCGGGCGAGTTGGGTAAGTTGTAGAAGCCGATGATCATGGCTCAAGGAGCGCGGATGAAACGCGACCGGCCATCCGACGTATCACCTTTTCGGGTTCACAGTTGCACAGGGCGGCTCGATGTGCCATCGTTCATCTGTTGGGGCCTTGCTCCGAACGCACAACACAGTGAGGTAGACCGATGCGGAGATTGAGCGCGTATGGACCGAGCCTGATTGTTCTTGGCACCGCGGCACTGGTGCTGTTTGCCGGACCATACGCGGTTCGCGAACTCTCTCACGCACAGACACAAGCCCGGATTCAGCAGGCAAGCCAGCGGCTGGCCGACAATCCGATTCTGGAGCAACTCAACGACGCTTTCCGTGATATCGCGGTGCTCGTCGAGCCGTCGGTGGTGCATATCAGTGCAACTCGCAGCGTGCGGGATCAGTTCGGCCAGCGCCGATCGCTTTCGTCCGGTTCCGGCTGGATTTGGGATGATCAGGGCCACATCGTCACCAACTACCATGTGATTGAAGAGGCCAATCGCGTTGAGGTCCAGTTGAACGACGGGACGTTGCGCGACGCGGACATCATCGGCTTTGACCGCCTGACCGATATCGCGGTCGTCAAAGTCGCACCGGATCGCATTATCCCAGCGCCACGCGTGACGCCTGAAGAGCCGGTTGAACAAGGGGATATTGTCTTCGCGTTCGGCTCACCGTTCGACTTCCGTTTCTCGATGTCGCAGGGAGTCGTCTCTGGAATCGGCCGCTCGGTTGGCGTGATTCGACCGACGGCGGGTCCGAACTCAGCAGGCTACGAAAACTTCATTCAGGTGGATGCTGCGATCAACCCGGGAAACTCAGGCGGGCCGCTGACGAACTATCGCGGCGAGGTCGTTGGGATGAATACCGCCATTGCCACACGCCGCGATGGTAACTCCGCCGATGAGGGCCAGTTCGCAGGCATCGGCCTGGCGATTCCGATGTCGATGATTCATCCAGTCGTGACCCAACTCATCGACACGGGTGTGGTGACCAAAGGGTTTCTCGGTGTGAGCGGCATTCCGCTTTCCCGACAACTTGTTCGCGAGTTGACAGATCTCGGCCTCGCGACGCGCGGCGTGATCATTGACACGGTGGATCCGGAGGGGCCGGCTCTGGAAGCAGGTGTTCGCCCGGGCGACATTGTGACGGCTGTTGATGACACGCCGATTGGTTCGATGGACCAGTTGCGCGCCACCATCAGTTCCAAGTTTCCGGGCGATACGATCAACCTTCACGTCCTCCGCCGAGAAGCGGACGAAACGGTTGAACAGTTCGTGATTGATGTACGATTGGAAGTGCTCAACTCGATTCGGGTCAATGGCGTTGTGCCCGATGATCAGGACCGCGGCAGCATCCCGGAGATTGGCATTGCAGGCATGGTGGATGCGAGCGATTCGGTCGCGCAGCGATTCGATATGCAAAGCACGCCAGGCGTCGTCATCACCGGTATTGTCGACGACTCCTATCTTGAGACGCTCATTGAGCCGGGAACAACCATCATCGCAGTCATGGGTCAGCCGGTTTCCAACGTAAATCAGTTCATCACTGCTCTGCGGCAGTATAACCTTCGCGATCGGCGAGGCATTCGCGTCGCGGCAATCGATCGCAATGGCGATGAAGTGTCATTTCGGCTGACAGTCAACTGATTGAGCTGGCCGATTGACCCGGCTGATTGACCCGGCCAAGGGCCAAGGTGTTTGCTCATGAACACTGAGCAAAGCCGTCGATGTCGCCTGCATGAACAGCTCCACAAACATACTCGCCCTGGGTCTGCTCACACTGTTGATGCCTGTGTTTACTGCCTGTCAGACACCATCGGACTCGAACGGCACTGTCGCCATGCGCGACATCGAACAGAGCGGTGGTGTCGTGATGAGTAAGCGAGTCCTGCGCTCGACAGCGGGGCTTTCCGTTCAGGGGCGCGCGATCGACTACGCTCAGCACGGCGACGGGCCGAACGTCGCGATGTTCATCGGCGGCATTCACGGTGAAGAGCCAGCCTCGGCGCGAATCGTTGAAATGTTCGACGCGTTCGTGAGTGATGATCCTGCAGTCATCAGCGAGTGGAAAGTGATTGTGCTCGCCAATGCCAACCCGGACGGGCTTGCTGTGGGCAGGCGCGTCAACGCCAGCGGTGTTGATCTGAATCGCAACTTCCCCGCGACGAACCGCGACAATCGCCCGCGCTACGGAGAGCATGCTCTCAGCGAGCCGGAGGCCCGGGCGATCGCGCAGCTCATCCGACAATACCGGCCGACGCTGATCGTCAGCATCCATCAGCCCATCGACTGTGTTGACTATGACGGACCGGAGGTGGCGAGGCAAATCGCAACACGGATGGCGTCTGCGGTCGACATGCAGGTTCGCAAGCTCGGCACGCGACCAGGTTCCCTCGGCGCGTGGGCAGGAGAGGACATGGGCATTGCGATCATTACCTACGAACTGCCCGGCTCGGCCACGCATATGAGTGATGACGATCTGTGGAAACGCTACGGCCCGGCGCTGCTCGTTGCGCTGGAATAGTCTATGAATGGCGCGTCATGGGTGATGATGGCAATACAACTTTGCGTGCCCCACTTCCAGATGATTCGACAGGGCTGATTCCGCGATGTATCGAGTGCGGCTACCCGATCGGTGCCCGCGCGAAAGGGCGATGCTCGGAGTGCGGCCGGCGATTCTTCTGGTCCGATCCAGAGTCTTACACGGTTCGACCGCCACTCAATCGCTGCAAGCTATGGATGCCCGGCATCTGTTGTGCTTTGCTGTGGAGTGTGGCGATGGCGGGATTTCTCGCGTGGTGTGATGTGCTTCTCACGCCGGCCGCGTGGCTCGTTGTGGTCGTCGCACTCGGTGCGTTTGGGGCTTTTCGCTTTCGCCTGTACCAAGTGATGATTGCATGGGTCTGCGTATGCATCGCTCTTGCGATCGTGCAGCAAGATGGGCAGTTGCTTGCGCCGTATGGGCTGCTGGCGACGATTCCGCTCGCCTTGGCGTGCGTCCCCTCGGTGATACTGCGAGTTGCCTTGAGAGACTCGCCCACGTTTACACAAGCCGGCTACCTGCCGTGATCAGATCATTCGGCGGTGTCTGGATCGCCGGCGCGCGAGCAGCCGAGTCATGTCAGCCGAATTTCACCGCATACACAGGCGGCAGGTGTGATGTTACACATTGCCAGCGGTCGCCCGCATCATCGGTAACGAACAACGATCCGGTGGTCGTGCCGAATGCAAGCACGTCGCCTGTGTGATCCACGGCGAGACAGTGGCGAAACACGAGGTCGTAGGCGTGTTCCTGCGGCAGGCCATTCGTGAGGGTTTCAAAAGTCTGTCCGCCGTCGCGCGTGCGCGTGACAACGACCTTGCCATCGACAGGGATGCGCTTCTCATCCTTGACTGCTGGCACGAACCACGCCGTGTCCCCATCGGCGGGATGGACCGCAACCGCAAAGCCGAAGTGTGATGGCTGCACATTGGTGCATGGCGTCCATGTGTTTGCACCATCGGTCGAACGGAAGATGCCATTGTGGTGCTGAATCCACATGCGATCTGGATCACTCGGGCATGCAACGATGAGGTGCGGATCCTGAATCGTTGGATCGTTCTGTCTGTCGGGCGGCATGTACTCGGCACACAATCCCTCGCCAAGCAGGTTCCATGTTTCGCCATCGTCCTCGGTCTGCCACACGCCGCCGCAGGATACGCCGAGCGTGATGCGCTGATTATCGCGCGGGTCGAGCGCGAGCGAGTGAATCCCCGGTTCAACGAAGCCCCCGCCGAACCATTGTTTGCGTTCTTCGCGATCCCAGAGCGAGCGGACCAGCTGCCACGATTCGCCAAGGTCCATCGGATCGAAACAGTCCGCCGGGCAACGTGCCGATCCACAGCCGACCACTCTGACTGCTGCTGCCGGGCTCGATCATCCAGATGAGCTTCAGTGCAGCAGGCGTTGGCCGCTTGACGAAACTCACCTCCGACGGGTCGAGCATTTCGCCTTCGGGGTACGCGGGTGCGGCGATCTCTGTCCATGTGTTGCCGTGATCCGTTGATCTATGCAGTTTGCAGCCAAAATGACCGTGATCCAGCCCCGCATAGATCGATCCGTCGCGCGTATCCACAGTGGCCATCGACACATTGTCGCCAAGAAAACTCGCGGCGCTGATTGACCACGATCTGTTGTCTCGCGTGAGTTGAAACAGGCCCTTCCGTGTCGCGACGAGCATTCGGTTTTCCATCTGAGACTCCCATCGTGTGTTGCGATCATCCGCCGGAGAGCGCCTGCATCACGTCGATTGTGTCAGCGGGTTCAACCCGATCTGCCAGCGTCAGGCGATCGCCAACCTGCGTGTTGTTGATGAACACAAGCATGTGCAGGCGCAACTGGCCATGTTCATCGAGCACATAGCCACGGGCTCGCGGTGTCTGTCGGAAGTAGTCATCGAGCGCATCGGCGACGGTTGAGCCGGCCACCTGCCGGTCGGGGCATTCGACGTGACGCTGGATGTTTTGTGTGAATCGAACGAGGGGCATGTGCGCGTGTGAATCCGGGCAAGGCTGGCTGCCATGGTACTGAAATCGACTGTGTCGGCGCTGCACAGCAGTCGTTGACCAGACGCCACGGATGTGCGTTCCGGGCAACACTTCGACGTACCTGCGGGCATTCTGAGCGTCTGAACTTGACTGGCACTGCGGTTGTATCACCTTTGAGTGGAGGCGAAAGATGAAGACCTGCCCGCGTGCCCGGCTGACTGCCATGGCAATTTCAGCCACAACAGGAGCCCTCGGATTGATGCTGCTCTTGGGTGGCTGTGCGAGCGCCCCGAGTGGCGAGATCGGCCCACTGTCGCACCAGGTGGCCTATCAACCCGGGCTGATCGCATCGGTCGAGCGGCCTCAGATTCCTGGCTGGGCGATCGATTCCCGTGCGAATCACCATGTGAATCCCCAGCGGTCGGAATCGGGGTACCTGCTCGAGGAGACTGTCATCACCCAGCGTCAGCGCTTGTGGAACAGCAACGGCCGGCCACGCGAGGCCAGTTCTTTCCGCACGTGGACCTGGCAACTTGGCATTTCGCCCCGCCCCTGACGTGTGCCTTGGCAACCACCCCGGATTCCCGATTTGCCGCACTTGCCGCGACGCGATCCGCTGGCCGGTCTGAGAGGGGCAAAATCGACGTAAGTTGTTGTCAATGCGCGGGCTGGGGGTTGACGCACTCGCACCCGATCTGGATACTGGGGGTTGGCTCTCGAAGTATGCACGGGACGTGCGTGGGTGGCACGCTTCGTATCGGACGCTGCGAGAGTGTCCGTCTCGGCTGGGTGGCCGGCACGGACAGCGAAAGGGTGGTCAACTGAGAATCCCGCGCGGGTTCTCGGGGGGATGGTACGAATGGCGACAACGACCAAAAAGGATCTGATCGACCGCATTGCCGATCAGACCGATGAGAAGCGGGCGACGGTCAAGGCAGTCATTCAAAGTTTTTTGGACAATGTGATCGACGAACTCAGCCAGGGCAATCGCTTGGAGTTTCGCGATTTCGGCGTTTTTGAGATTCGCGAACGGGCGCCACGCGTCGCGCAGAATCCAAAGACGCTCGAACGTGTGCCAGTCCCGGCCAAGAAAACCGTGAAGTTCAAGGTCGGCCGGCTCATGAAAATGGCACTCGACGAGGCAGAAGAAGCCGCAGCCGCCAAGACCACCGCCCAGCCACCCGCCACCCGATCCACTGACAACTGAGAGACTCCGAATCACAGCACCGCTTGCTGGCGATGTGATGCTCGCGAGCGTCGACTTGCTAAGCGGCTTTTTTCGTCGTGCAGATGGCTGTCGAGCCTGATGTCGAGTGTGATTGAATGATCCGCACTGACGACTGGATCGTCTCGGCGGATTCTTCCTCTGCCTGCTCCGCTTCGAACGCGCTGTCGATGAACACATCGCTCGCCTTCACTGATTCATCGCTTTCGTCCGCTGTCATGCGCAAGATGCCCGCATAGCCGTGGTCGATCAGCAGCCGTTCGACTCGAACTGGCGGTGTGCGCATCTCATCAAGCGGGCCGAGTGGCAGGCCGGCTGCACGCACACTCGCTTCGACGTCATCGTCGACACGCACGGCGAATCCGTTCTGCTCATACACGGCGATGATGTCATTCACACGCTGCGCGATATCGATGTTCATCTTCGCGGGATGATCGTTGAGCAGCAGCAGTTGCAGTGTCTGTCCGGCTGCGATCTTCGGTCGATTGGAAGCCGTTGTATGACGGCGCCTCTCAGCACCCTCGCGCGTGGAGTAGACAAACTGTGAGCGAGCGTCGCCGTCTTCATCATCCGTGATGTACAGGATGCCGTAGTAGTTGTGATGTTCGAGTGCGTTCTCAAGCGTCTTGTCGATCGGCATCTTGTCAACGCGCGAGCCGCGTCGCCCCCACTGCGGCCTCCACTCCAGATACAACGGGATGATCTCACTCATCGCAGCCATATCGTCGAGCACCAGGTGATACTGGTCGTGACGATCGAGAATGCTCTTGATGTCTTCGCGCGTCCGGCTCGTGTCCGGCGCAGGGTGATTGTTGATCACCAGCACCGGCGGCCGATCGACCGATGCGCTTCCACCGGTGGAGATGACGCTCGCACCGCCGCTGTTGCCGATCGTTTTGACAACCGCGATACCGCCGCCGATGGCAGCGAGCAGGATGACCGTTGTGATTCCAATGAGCGCGAGCGAGGGCTGGCGCTCCGCCCGGGCGCGCGAGGTCGCTGCCGTCTGCACGGATTTACGACGATCGTGCGCACGTTGGCGCATGTGCTTAGCGCGCTGACGGGCGGACTTGATCTGCTCACGCGCTGCCTGACGGGCTGTCATCACGCCGCTGCGAACCTTGTCGCGGAGGTCATCTGACTCGCGTCGAAAGTCATCGGCTGCCTGACGGAACTGCGCGTGCGAACTGCCGCGGTGTGCGCCAGCGACTGCCTGCGGATCCAGATCGTATTGGCCTGTCCACCAGTTCATCACGCGCAGCTTCGGACCTGCGACGGGCCTGCTCGCTCCGATTTGCTGGCCCTGCGCGCCACGTGAACCATCAGGGTGGAGACGTCCGACGCGTACGCCCTTTCGGCCGAACTCGACACCGAAGCCATACGCTTTGCGCTCGTCACCATCGGGCGGTGGCTTCGGCGAGCCGGCAGCACGAACGCCGATCACCTCCGGCTCTTCATAGTCGCTGCGGTCGTACTCGATGTCGTTGCCTGTCATGGATGGCAGATCGACTGGTTTGACCGTAAACGGGTCGTTGGCCTTCATGACGACGTCGAGATCAGCGAGCATCGTGTCGACCGAGTCGTAGCGTTTGTTGTACTCCGCCATGGCGCGGCGGATGATCCAGCGCAGCGCCTCCGGGCTGCGTTTGGCGAAACGGCTCAGCCCGCCATGTGCGGGGAAGGTATTCTCGAGCACAAAGTACAACACCGCACCGGCGGCGTAGATATCGAACTTCGCGCCGTTGACCTGATGCACCTTCACACCTCGCAGCGCCTGGCGCACCATCTCCGGATCGCGGAAATATTCCGTGCCGTGGGTCGTAAGCGTCATTGCAGAGCGCAACGGCGTGACCAGGCCGAGGTCAACAAGATGTGCGCGGCCGGTGTTGATGATGATGTTCTCGGGCTTGACATCCTTGTGCCAGAGTCCGCCATCGTGATATCGCGCGAGAGTTTCGAGCAAGTCGCGGCCGTACACCATGAGATCTTGCAGATGACGCCGGGCAAGGCCGTTCTCGCCGCTCTCGCCATGCATTTGCCGTGTCAGGACGCCGAGGTGTTCGCCCGGCAGATATGGCATCACATACCAGAAGCGGTGTTCCTCCATTCCGTGTTCAAGCACGAGACCGAGTTGCTTGGCTGCTTCGAGTGCGCGCGATTCGCGGACGATCTGTGGCAGTGAGGAACCATCGGAGATCGCGAAACTCTTGATCACGACACGATCTGGCATGTTGTATCGGGACTGCTTGCGTGCGTCTGGTTCAGCGATGTAGAGTTTGCCTCCCGAGCCTCCCCCACGCAGCGAGCCGACGATTGTGAAACCTTCGAACTGGCCGGTGCGTTTCGTCGGTGTGTCACGCGTTGGCGTCGCAGCGAATGCCTCGGGGACGCGCTGCTCAAGGCCTTCGAGAATCCCGTGCAGATAGACGAGTTTGAGCGGGCGTTGCAGCGCGATTCGATACATGCAGAGGATCGCGACTTTGCATTCGCGTTTGACGGATTCTGCAAAGTGCCCCGCTGCCGACCATCGGCCGATGACGACGTTCAACGGTGCGAGCGGCGCAAGGACAAGCATCGCCAGCAGTGCACCGACAAAGCGCAGGACATCGCTGATTGTGCCGCCGATGTACTCGAAGATGTGCATCACCAGCCAGCCGATCGACTTGAACACGGCTGTGATCAGCCAGCCGATGCCCTTCACCAGCGGGACCAGAATGTAGATCATCGCGAGGATCGCAAAGACGACGCCCAGGCAGGCGGCGATGATCATTGCAATAGCACCAATGCCACTCATTGATCTATCTCCGAAGCTGCCCTCGGGTCGCCCGAAGGGGCTCCGCGACAGCCGATTGAGGTTCTCTTACCTCAGTATGATTCCGAAGTGTCGGCCCCATCTTCCAGAATGAGCCGCGACTGCCGGTGATAAATCTCGGCGAGTGCCTCGTCGAACAGGACATCTTCACCGGTCAGCCCTGCCTTGGCGACTTCCTGCTCTTCCTCCACGGTGAAGCTGTAGGTTGCGACGATCTCACGCAGCCGCGTTCGCAGCAGGTCTCGGATCTTGTGCAGGTAACGGCTGACCGACGGTTCGCTCACTCCAAGCTGTTCCGCGACGTCTTTCCCGGACATGCAATCAAATATCCGCATGCGATAGACCTGGAAATGCATAAAATCTGCCTCAGCCTCGGCCTTGCGGATCGCCGCGTACACCTTCGCCTGGAAGACGCTCTGCTGATAGGCGACGTCGGCCTCGACCACGGCCGACTCGCCCATGTAGCGGTCGTCGAGTTCGGCCGGTCGTTTGCCCCCTCCTCGCTTGAGGGCCATTCGGCGGTCGATTTCATCACCCAGAGCGTGCTTGGCAATCGACAAAAGCCACGTGCTGAAGCGCGCACCGCGATTCGGGTCGTACCGCTCGATCGAGTTGGAGAGGGCTGCCAGCGTCTCCTGCGTGAGATCTCGGACGGTCTCTGCACCGATTCGCCCCTGCCCCCACTTCGAGAGTTGAGCGCGCAAGACCGGACCGAACACCTCCCAGAGTTCGAACCAGGCAGCCTCATCGCGCTCCCGCAGGCGGCGGACGAAAGATGTCGTCAGGGTATTCATCGCAGGCCTCAGTTATTGGCAGTGGCCGACGGGCCATTTCATCCTGCCATGCCGCTTCTGAGTGTATTGTACTGCCAAGTCACCGATTGGAGATGGCGGAAATCACCATCAGGCGGGACATGTGCGGTCAATCGTTCAGGAGCGACTTGACGAGCGAATCTCTCAACTGACGGCCGCGCCCACCCGCGATCCTGCAATGAGCCGCTATGACCGGGCCGTGGTCGCTGCCTGAAGCGTTCTGGCCGACCGAGCAAATCGATCGAAATCTTTGAAAGCCCATGGCGTGGCCTCCCAAGAAGGTGGTGGAACACGTCAGTCGGATCGGCCGGCTGGCCTGGGAGAACATCGTCTTGATTCGTTTCCCAGTCCCACCTCGTTCCGTGGGCTGGACAATGAGAAAGGAACTGACCATGGGTTGCTGCATCGGAAAAAGCATCTTCAGATGGGGCCTGGTCGGCGGTTTGGTCGTTGGTGGCTTGGCGCTGGTCTCCCCCGGATTTCGTCACGCCGCTGGCACGGCCGTGGCACAGGTCAAGCACAAAGCCACTGACGTGATCAACTCGTGCGTGGATGATCCCGTCGCTCTGCGTCACCAACTCGCATCGCTGGCAGAGGAATACCCCGAGCGGATTCAGGAAGTGAAGTCTGAGCTGGCCAAGGTTGACACCCAACTGGCTGAGCTCAACCGCGATACCGAGATTGCCCAGCGCGTCGTCGCCATGACGACCGAAGACCTGAGCGATCTCAAGCGACTCGTCCAGCGTGCGGAGGATGAAATGAACTCCGGCGTGCGTTCGGTCGCCATCCGATACGAGGGTGTGCGATACAACCTGAGCGAGGCATACGCAGAGGCAGAGCACGTCAACACTGTTCGCAATACGTACCGGGATCGCCTCGCTGCAGATGAGCAGCAGGTCAAGTTCCTCAACGAACAGAAAAGTCGTCTGGTTGAGATCCTCGCGCAACTCGAGACTGAGTACGAGCAGTACCAGGCACAACTCTGGCAACTGGATCATCAGATCAGCGCCATCGAACGCAACGAGCGCCTGATCGAAATGACCAAGCGTCAGCAGGACACGCTTGACAGTTACAGCCGCTTTGGCAAGGTTGGTAACCTGAAGCAGATCCAGTCGAAACTGGCGGAACTGCGAACACTTCAGGATGCACAACTCCAGCAACTCTCCAAGATGCGCAGCCAGAGCGACTATGAACGCAAGGCACGCTTCGAGATGGGTGCTGAAGGTCTCGATATCGAGATCAGCGGTCCATTCGATGATGTCGACGCGGAAGAGGCCAGTGACGACGAGATGGCCTCGGAGGACGATGATGAATCCGAGTCCAGCAAGAAGGCGATCGCCTTCGGCGGCCCGGTGATCATCGACTGAACCGCGCGAATGGAAACTTGAACAAGGCGAACACTCGCCCCCACAGCCCCGAGCCAGATGGTTCGGGGCTGTTTTTCGTTCGCAACGCCCTACACTTGCGGCCACATGGCGCGGAACCGTCCATCCTGGCAATACTGGGCTGAATATCTCGGCGTGCGCACCGTCGCAGGCGCATTGCAGACGTTTGATGAGAATCAGAACCTGCGGCTTGCGCGATCACTCGGCTCGCTGTTCCATCAATCGAATCGCAAGCGCCGCGAGCGCGCAGAGACAAACATCCGCCTGAGTTTTCCGGACTGGTCGGAGCAGCACATCGCTGCCACTGCGCGCGCATCGATGCAGCACATGTTCGAGCTGTTCCTCGTCGATTCGCTTGTGATGACGCGCAAGATCACGCCGGGCTCCTGGCCGAGGTACACGGCAGTCCACCCGGATACGGAGCCGTTTATCGGTCGGCTGCTCAACGATGAGCCGATGCTCATGATCACCGGCCATTGCGGAAACTGGGAACTGCTCGGACACTTCATCGCGATGATGGGTCATTCGATCACTGCACTCGCGCGCCCGCTCGACAATCCGCTGCTCAACAAGTGGCTGCTTGATATTCGCGAACAGCGAGGCATGCGCATTCTCACGAAATATGGTTCAACGCCGGTGCTGCGAGAGATTGCCCGCAAGGGCGGCCGGCTTGGGTTCATTGCCGACCAGAACGCGGGCGATCGGGGCATGTTTGTGCCGTTCTTTGGAAGACTCGCGTCGAGTTACAAATCAATCGGTCTGCTCGCAATGCGATACAAGCTTCCGATCGTCGCAGGCATCGGCGCACGCATTGATCACAAGTTCAGGTACAACCTGCACATGCTGGACATGATCGACCCGCACGAGTGGCAGGGGCATGATGATCCGTTGTACTACATCACCGCACGGTACAACTACGCGCTCGAGAAGATGATCACGCTCTATCCATCGCAATACCTGTGGCTGCACCGGCGATGGAAGAGCCGGCCTCGACACGAACGGCTGGGCAAGCCGATGCCTCGTCGGATGATCGACAAACTGTACTCGCTGCCGTGGCTCTCTGATGCAGAGATTGAGCGAATCGTCGATCACTCGAACCGAAGCGCTGCCATCGCCGCCTCCGCGTGATTCTGTTGGCCTCTTCCGCGAACCTAGCATTGATCATGAGCACTGACGCCAGCACAGCCCGCCACGACAGACTGGCCGACCGGGTGATCCTCGTTGTGGATGATGACAACGACATTCGCTCGAGTTTTGAACTTGCCGTGAAGGCCGAGGGTGCTGAGGTCCGTTCCGCGTCCGATGGAAACATGGCGATCAGCGAGACAACCGATGGCGCGGTCGACGCCGTCATCCTCGACATGATGCTTCCCAAGCGATCGGGCTTTCTCGTGCTCGAGAAACTCACCGAAATGGACGACCCGCCGGTGGTGGTTATGGTCACTGCAAACCAGGGCAAGCGACACAAGTTGTATGCCGAGTCGCTCGGTGTTCATGCCTATCTCAACAAGCCGGTCGCACTGCAGCGGCTCGTCGAGACGCTTGTCGAGCTGTTGGAACGTGACGATGAACTACGCGGCGACAGTGGTTCGTAGCCGATACTGCGGGAAGCCCGTGAGTGTTCTATGATCGCGGCTCGGGCCGCACCGGCGGCTTGATTTCATGGAGTTTTGCGTTGGGTCAGCAACTGGTCATCATGTCTCGGAAAGACCCTCCCGCTGATGGGGGGATGGCACCGATTGGCACGCGGGCCGAGATTATCGAGATGCTCGAAGTCGAGAACACCGCGCCCGACGAGCAGGGCGGTGACGTCCTCTGGGGGCCGGGGATCACTATCTCGTTGCCACCGACTGACCCGATCCCGCAGATGTTGCTTTCGATTGTGGAAGATGAGATCGCATGGCTGGTCATCATGAAGCTCGCCAAGAAGTTCAACTGGCGCCTCATTGATACCGACTCCGGCCGCGAGTTTACGCCAGCCGATGGCGACGAGATTGAGGTCTGACGCATGCCGCAGAACGTGCAGAGCAAGGCGGGCGACGAAGCAATCGTGCTCGACGCAGCGCAGGGGCTTGTTGTGGATTCGGACGATCCGACTGTACTCCGCCGTGCGATCGACCTTGCCTTCGATTATCGCGGTGATGTGACACTGCTGCTCAAAGATCGCGATGAGCCTTTGACGGGATACGTGTTTGATCGCTCCGCGAAAGCGTTGATGGACGACTCGCTGCTGCGGATTCTCCCGGCTGACGGTTCCGAGCGGCAGACAGTTGCGTACTCGAGTATTGCACGCCTCGAGTTTTCCGGACGCGATACTGCAGCCGGGAAGAGCTTCGAGACGTGGATGCGCAAGTACGTCGAGAAGAAACTCGCAGGTGAAGAAGCATCCATCCACGGCGCAGCGCACGAGGAGGATCGTCCGGATTCCGGTGCCTGATTGCCGGCGATCGGCGGCCCGGTCCGGATCTTTGGCATCAGCGCGATCAGGTAATCAACCTCGCTAACGCTGATGGCCGGCTCTCGGGCCGAGTGTGGCAGGCCGCTGGCAGAGGTTGGATTCTGCCCGCGGGAACCGCACAGCCGAATCCGCCACAGAACACGGAGGTCCGGCCGGCTGACACCGTCGCGACCGCCGGGCGAGCGATGATGACCCGATGGGTGCATCGCTGAGATTTATGGAATTTCCTCAATCTCTTGACAAATCCCTCCTCGCCGAATCGACCCGGATTGCGTATCCTCTCCGATTCGATGTCGTGACAGCAATGTGCTGTACCGGTCGGGTGTTCCGGCCGGCTCGGTCTTATGGTGATATGTGTCACCGCCGAGGCGGACCCTGTCCAACCAGCAAGCCGCGGTGCGTCGCCGTGGTGGAATGAAAGTCTTTACTCAATGGTCGATTACAACCTGATAGAACAGATCGGCATCGACGATGCGGATGCGGAAGCACTTATTCGTGATGCCTTTGGAAGCCAAGTCGCAGAAGGGCAGATGGACCCGCTCTTCAAAGAAGACATGGCAGATTATGAGCCCGGCACCATCATGATCGGGCGTGTGGCCGGCAAAGCGGGCGATGACGTCGTCATCGACGTGGGGCTCAAGTCCGAGGGGCTCGTCAACAAGAGCGAGTTCGACAACTTCGAAGACCTCGAGATCGGCGACAAGATCGAAGTTCTGCTCGAAGAAGTCGAAGATCAGTCCGGACTGATCAAGATTTCCAAGCGCAAGGCGGATCGCATTCGCGGCTGGGAGCGCATCCTCGAGACAACCAAGGAAGATGATGTCATCGAGGGCAAGGTCATGCGGAAGATCAAGGGCGGCCTGCTCGTCGACATCGGCGTGCCGGTGTTCCTGCCCGCTTCACAGGTCGACATCCGCCGCCCGAGTGACATCGGCGAGTACATCGGCCGCGTGGTTCGTGCGGCGATTCTCAAGATCGATCATGAGCGGCGCAACATCGTCATCTCACGCAGAAAACTCATTGAACAGGAACGCGAAAACGCGAAGCGTGAACTGCTTGATCGGGTTGCTGAAGGCGATCTGATTCGCGGCACGATCACGAACATCGCGGATTTCGGCGCCTTTGTGGACCTTGGCGGGCTCGACGG
This sequence comes from uncultured Isosphaeraceae bacterium, assembly GCA_964631295.1. GTDB lineage: Bacteria > Planctomycetota > Phycisphaerae > Phycisphaerales > SM1A02 > CAZVXI01. Next base: position 16,993 of record CAZVXI010000019.1, on the reverse strand, counting down.
CCTGCTGCACATCACCGACATGTCGTGGGGCCGCGTGAACCACCCGTCGGAAATCGTCAAAGTCGGCGAAGAGGTCGAAGTGAAGATTCTTCGCATCGACTCAGAGAAGGAGAAGATCGCACTCGGGCTCAAGCAGAAGGAGCCTTCACCCTGGGACGACATCGGCGATCGCTATCCGGTCAACAGCAAGGTGCGCGGCCGGGTGGTCAACCTCGTCAGTTACGGCGCGTTCGTCGAGTTGGAAGAGGGTATCGAGGGTCTTGTGCACATCTCCGAGATGTCATGGACGAAGCGAATCAATCACCCGTCAGAGGTTGTCACCGCTGACGAAGAAGTTGAAGTTGTTGTCCTCGACATTGACAAGGACAAGCAGGAAATCTCACTCGGTATCAAACAGACCGAAATGAACCCGTGGGAACTCGTCGCAGAGAAGTTCCCCCCGGGCACGATCATCGATGGCATCGTTCGCAACCTTGCGAACTATGGTGCATTCATCGAGATCGAGCCGGGCATCGACGGCCTGCTGCACGTCTCGGATATTTCGTGGACCGAGAAAGTCTCGCATCCAAACGAGAAGTACAAGAAAGGCGACAACGTCCGCTGCGTTGTGCTTGATATTGACCGTGAGAAACAGCGTGTGGGCCTCGGCGTGAAACAGCTCTCCGAAGACCCCTGGCTCAACGCCATCCCCGATGCCTATCGCCCGGGCATGGTGGTGCACGGCACTGTCACGAAGATCACCAACTTCGGCGTGTTCGTCGAGCTGGAAGATGGCCTCGAAGGCTTGCTGCACATCTCGGAACTCTCGGACTCCAAAGTCGAGAACCCGCAGGATGTTGTGAAGGCAGGCGAAGAGGTCGATGTCAAGATCCTGCGTGTCGACACCGACGATCGGAAGATCGGCCTCTCGCTCAAGCGTGCTCAGTGGGGTGATACGGATACGAGCAGCGATCAGTCAGGTGGCGGCGAGCAGCGCCAGCGAGATCGTGGACCTGGCAGCATCGCATCCAAGGGTGGTATGGACGATCACGGCGCACTTGGCACTGACAAGATCGTCTTCCCGTCCTCGGACGATGACGACCAGTAAGCCCACCGTAACTCTGGTACACAACAAGCCCGCGCACTGGCGCGGGCTTTTTAATTGACGCAAGACGCCGGCAGGTCATGCGTCATGCGAAAGGCGCAATCTCAAGTCGGGGCTTGTCTTCAGCTGGCGATCAGCGACCGACGCGACTCAGCAGAGGGTGGCAAACGAGAGGGCTGTCAGAAGCAGCAAGCGCTTGCGGGCATCGGTCATCGTCAGAAAGGCACGAGTGAGCATATCGGAACTCCAGATCTTTGATTGTGTGCAGAGCATACCATCAACCTCCATGCCACTGTGCCGAATTTGCGCGTTCACTCACTCGCGGGCCGTGATGCATGTTATTCTCGGACTGTGCTTTGCAACTGTGCCAACATGATGCATTTGAACAACATTTTATGTTGCCTGAGGCACGCATGTGTGCGTCGGTTTCCGGCGTGTGTGACCCTTGCTGTTGCCGTGTTTGCGCAACCCGCGCAAGCGCACATGCAAGCCGATGACACCCTGCCTGATGCTGCGAATGTGGTGATGGCATACATGACTGCGCAGGATTGGGTCGCCGCGTTCGCTCTGCCAGGCGAGGATGACCCAGCCGCCGTGGTCCCGGTCGGCAACGCAACTGGTGTGTGCGCGATCGTTCGCCGACGCGGACGGGTGCTCGGCATGGGCATTGATGTGCAGGGGGATGGACTGATGCTTCGCCGTGCCGTCGGCCGCGCACTGTCGCAGGTGTGGACCGACGATGTCGTGAAACGAATGCCTGACTCGATTCGAAACGGGCTTGGCCCGGAACTCGTGCTTGAGCTCGAGGTTGCCGGGCCACTGATTCCCCTTCCGGGTCGGACGTTTGATGATGCCGCGCGCAAGCTCGAACCGGGTTTGGACGGTATCGCGATGCGCCGCGGTGAACGTGTCAACACGCGTTTCCCGTCGCAGATGCTCGTGTCGAACCTTGCCGGTCGCGTGCGCGGGTTGCTTCAAGGGCTCTCGACCGACGTGGGGCTCGGCGCGCGCCCGTTGAACGAGCTGCGCGGGCAGCATGGCGTTTCCGTCTATCGTTTCCGAACGACGCACCTTGGGCAGACCGCACCGGGAAAACCGCCGATCGAACTGTTTCGCGGCAATGAAATTGTGTATCAGTCGACGCCCGTCGATCGTGCTCGGTTGGTCGCGATCGGCGAGTCGATTGCTGCGCACATCAAATCGCATATGTGGCCGGGCAATGAGGCGCTTGGGCTGATGGGTGATTATCTGCCCACTGCCGATCGCTATGAGCCGATCATCGCATTGCCGACTGATCAGGCGTTTGCTGCGTTCGCGCTTGCAAGATTCGGGCACGCTGCTGCTGCCGACGGGGATGCCATGGACCGCGCAGCCCGATTGGACCTCGCGCGCGATATTCTCCACGCCCTCGCCGAGCGGACGGATACGGAGCCCGATCCGTCCAACGACACACTGGCCGCTGCCATGATCGTGCATGCCGGCCTCGTGAACGACATGGCACTCGCGTATCGTCCAGCACGCGAGATGTTCGAACGGGCCGTGCGCTCGCTGATCCAATCGTGGGATGGTGAGCGCGGGTTCATCCGTGTGGTGGCCGATGAGGGTGGCGATGCAGACCCGCAGCGTGCTTTGCCGCCTCAGCAGCAGGCCGTCTGTGTGTCAGCGATTACGCGACTGGCGACGACACGGGGAGATCAAATCGAAGAAGCAGGTCTCGACCTGCGCGCGATGATTGATCGAACATGGACACAGACTCCGGTCGAGTTTTCGTTGAATCTGCTTCCCTGGCTAGCCTGGGCGGAACGCGATGTCGCGGACATCGGCATGGAGCCAACTGACGCAACGCTGAACCACTTGGATTCACTCGCTCTCGCGCTCGTTGCCAGCCAGTGGTCGGGGTCCGATGCGGATCTTTCGGATTGCATCGGTGCGTTCCCAGTGTCAGGCGGCGGCGGGTCACGGGCGTTCGATGCTCAGTCGCTCCGGCCGATGGCCTTCCTCGCCATGTGGGCTCGGTCGCCGCATGCGTCGGCCAGTGCAGAGTCCCGAGCGGCTGCGGAGCGGGCCGTCCGATATCTCGAACAGTTGACGTTGGGCGACTCCGCGGGATGGCGGTATGCGAACACAAACCGAATACGTGGCGGGGTTTGCAGCGCAACATGGGACACGCGACAGCCGCTCGCAGCACAGGCGATGGCTCTTCTTGCGCTCGCGGAACTGCTTGATGCACGCTGAGAGGCCTGCTGCTTGCTTTCCCTGATGCGATTGGCGATTTGAACTTTCTCGATGGATTCGCGACTGCCGAATATACTCTTGCGTATCCATAGTGTGTGTGGCCGGTACAAGCCTGTGCATTCCCGGCCACACTCGCACACAACCTTGGAGCGACCTGATGAAACCCAAGACACTCGCCCTGACAGCAATCGCAGCGTTCGGTGGCTCAATGTTCCTTGCCAACCCGGCTGAGGGACAAGGGCTCGAAGAACGCATCAACTACGTACTCAACAAGCGCGCCAAGCAGCAGGCCAACAACAACACGAAGGCCCGAATGCTCAGCGTGCTGCTGTACACCGACATCAACGTCGAGTTTACAGACACGCCTGCACGCGATGCGATCAACTACCTCAAGACGATTCTCGGCATCGACATCGTCGGACGCTGGAATGATGATCGCAATGCCGTTGAAGGGCTGGACCCCGAAGCAGCCATCAACCTGACCGCTGAGAACCAGAACGCACTCACTGTTCTCGAGATGGTGATCAGCCAGGCGGAAGACCTTGACTCGGCAACGTGGCAGTTGCGCGATGGCTATGTGGAGATCGGCCCGAAGACGCGCCTCGCCGCGAAGAGCGCTCAGGAGCTTCGCTACTACCCCATCCGCGACTTGCTCTTCGAGCCACCAATGTTTGATAATGCACCGTCGCTCGATCTCGACTCCGCGCTCAACCAGGGCAATAACAGCGGCGGAGGTGGTGGATTCGGCGGCGGCGGCGGTGGCGGCGGCGGATTTGGCGGCGGCGGTGGCGGGAGCGGCGGCGGTGGTGGCGGATCGCTCTTTGACGATCCCGATGACGACCCCGATCGCGTCCCTGAAGCGGAGAAGGCTCAGGAACTCATCGACCTGATCGTCGAAATCGTCGAGCCTGATGCCTGGATCATCAACGGCGGCGACTGGGCTTCGGTCCGCTATTACTCCGGTGTGCTCATCGTTCGCGCTCCGGACTTTGTCCAGCGGCAACTCGGCGGCTATCCGTTCGCGACCCGCCCGAACCCAAATGCGCGCGTGGTCGGTGGCGATCGGCGTTATGTGACGTTCACCGGAGGCCTGTCGCACGTTTCCAATGCAGGCTTCAAGACGAGCCCTTCGTTCGGCGGCGCTGCTGGTGGCGGCGCGGGCGATCCATCCCGAAGCAGCAACTCGACAAACGACTCTGACTCGCAGTCCAACAGCGATTCGGATTCCAACTCGCAGACGAACAGCAACTCATCTTCGAATTCGAAGAAAAGCAGCCAGAACTCCTCATCGATCAGCAGTTCCGGCGGTTGATTGACTTTCCCACACCTACACCCAGGCGCATCCCGCGTCTGCAACGACCTTTCTGCTGGATCGAAGCCGTCCTCTGTCGAGGGCGGCTTCGGCTTTTGCGCTGTGCTGACGCCTCCCGCTTGTCGACAGCGAGCCGCCCGGCTACAACCGCCGAACAATGCCCGCGAGAGACGCAACTCCGATTGGACACAACACCGCATCGATCAGCAGCAAGCGCCCGATCGATCCGCGCGAACGACGGCAGGAGCTGATCGCAGTCGGGGCGCTGGTCCTCGGCGCGCTCGGAATCGCCTTCGCGCCGATATTCGCGAAGATGTCGATGGCGGGCGACAATGTGGGGCCGGTGGCGTCTGCGTTCTGGCGCGTGACGTTTGCCCTGCCGGTCTTTCTCGGGTTTGTCATGGTCGGTCACTGGCGGGCATCACACCGGCTGCCTGCGAATCCGAAACCGTCCGTCCCGAAACATTCGCGCATGGTTCGCATCGCCTGGCTCGCGCTGCCGGGCCTGTTGTTCGCTGGTGATCTTGCAACGTGGCACGTTGCGCTTCAGTACACGTCGGCGGCGAGTTCCACGCTGCTAGCGAATCTGCAGGCGGTCATTGTTGGTTTCGTCGGCTGGTTGTTTCTCAAGGAGCGGCTCAAGGGCATCTTTCCGGTTGGGGCAGGGCTTGCGCTCACTGGTGTTGCAGTCTTGCTGACGAACGGTCCCGATGAAGTCGAGCCCGGCCGCAACCCGCTCGTCGGTGATCTTCTCTCTGTTGTGACCGCATGCTTCTACGCGAGTTACATCCTGTCGATCAAACATCTGCGGCGGGAATATTCGGTTATCACGATCATGACGATCGCGTCCGCGGCGAGTTCGGTGTGTCTGCTTATCGTCGCGCTTGCGCGGGGGGACCAGATGCTGTCCAGCACGGCGAAGGGCTGGTGGGCGCTCATTGGCATGGGGCTCGTCGCCCATTGCATGGGGCAGGGGCTGATCGCGTTTGCGCTCGCAAAGTTGCCAGCAAGTTTCTCTGCAGTCTCGCTCCTGCTGCAGCCGGTGGCCGTTGCCGTGTTCGGCTGGCTGCTGCTGCGCGAAGCACTGACGCCGATGCAGATGGCTGCCGGCGTGATGGTCCTGGCGGGGATCTACCTCGCGCGGCTTGGCAGCCGGTGATCATCCATCGTTGAGAACGTGATGACCATCTCACCGAGCGGGACGTTGCCGTCACGGCTCTGGAATCCGACACCGCGGCGCAATATGTGAACTTCCCGCAGGGGACGCACAATGCTACGCCCGGGTCGGTCGCTCAGCCCTCACGATTGCGCATGAACGTCGCTGTGTGGCCGAGCCGACTGATCAGAAACGTTCGCAGCGGGTCGGTGATGCCTCGTTCATCGATCGCGCGCGTCATGCAAGCCATCCACTGATCGCGTTCCGCGTCGCCGATCGCGACATGCATGTGGCGGGCGCGGAGTCGGGGATGACCGTACTTTTCGATGTACAGTTGTGGCCCGCCCATCCACCCGGTGAGAAACTCGAACAGTTTCTCGCGCGACTGACTCAGGTCAGACGGGTGCAACTCACGGATCGTCTGATACGCAGGATCGGCATCCATATGGTCGTAGAACAGGTCGACGAGCCTTCGGACCTGTTCAACACCGCCGATCGCTTCGAACGGTGAGTTGTCCGGGCCAAACGGGCGAGGCTCACCGGCAGTCGGCGAACGCTCGCCGCGCGGGTCAGCATCGTGATTGATGTTGAGCGGAAAACCAGTCATGTCTGTACGATCGGTCAGTTGATTTCAAGAGCAAGTTCTTGCATCACGGCATCGGTCAGATCGAGCCCTTCGGGATACTCGAGCATTGTTCGGCCGCGAATGTACGCCTGTGCTTCGCTGCGATCGCGCGGCGCGAACTCTTCATCGTCGGGGATAAACCGGTAGACGAGGTCAACGCCCTTCTGCTCCGATACGACATCAACTGCTGCCATGAGTTCGGCGTATGCCTCAGCGATGAGTTCTGCTTCGAGTGCCTCTGTGCGCGAACGAGCGTCTGCAAGCCACTGCTGGTATTCGGCATCGAGGCTTTGCGCTTCGGTGAGTTTCTCCTGAAAGGCAGGATCTTCCTGCCCCATGCCGCGAAGTTCTTCCATCAGCGCGATAAGCGCTTCGCGCTTCTCCGCATTCATTTCGTCGAGTTCGTCAGCGAGATCCTGACGGCGTTCCTGATACGCGCCGCCGGACATCAGGCCCGACATCGGCTTGCCGACATGCACAAACCCGACGCTGTACACACGCGTGTGGGCTGAATCACCCCACGCAATTCGGCTGCCGTGATTGACGATGTCGATTGCGTTCGCGTCTCCGGCATCCTCGCCGGATGGTCGCAGTGCGACCGCGTCAGCCGGGCCGAGCGTATCGAATGTCCGCTGTGAGTCTGCGTATGCCGGCTCCTGCGCGCCTCCAACGAGGTGGAACAGGTTAAACGCGGCCAGGACTGCCAGCAGCGTGTAGATGATCGTGCGTTCGCGTGTGGTCATGTTTTCTCCAGACAAGATTCCTGCCCCGTCTCAGGGCCGAGCGAGATTGTAGGGGCTGCAAAGGAGTCGATACGACCGGGCGGCGGGGCATGTTCGATCTCGCGTTTCGGTGCTTCGCGCATCGAAAGGCCCGAGGATCATGATCCCCGGGCCATCTGGAAGACTCTTCGTTCACCTGCGGTCATCAGTGCGGCAAATCACCATCGGCGACTGCGTCGATGCGTGTAATGTCGGCGATAGCGCGGCGCGACGACACGGATGTGATCCTGCGCTGTGAACGGTGTCCCATCGAGCATTCTGCCGGTCAGGATGAGATCAATCGAGTTGCCGAGAGGCACGTCGTTGAGTTCAAGGTACTCGACCATGTGCGGGATCCTGAACTTGAGCAGCATATCAGTCATGCCATCACGGCGCGGCCACCACCTGCATTGATTCGATTCCGAAGGTAAAGAGGCGAAGTCGAAGAACCACGGACCTCGGCAGAACCATCGACCGTTCCACGGCTGCACTTCGCCGCCGACGCCATCTGCGCGCATGAGTCCGAGTGAATCAACATCGATCATCGTGACATCCACATCCGGACTGCCCAGCACACCCACAGCGACCACACCGCGACTGGCGCGGTTGACACGGTTCCTGCAGGAGAGCGGGTCGATGTCCATGACGAGTTCAAGATCGAGCTGCGGTTCCGCTGCACGCTCGTATGCGCCCATATCGACGCTCGCGGCGCCGGTGTTCGTTGCGTCGACGAAGCGTTCAGCACCCGCCAGATCGAGCGGGAGCAACTCCGAGACGTTTCCATCGCCATCAAGATCAGTGCTGTCGAGTGGAACGAATCCGCTGTTGCCCGAATCCACACTTGGCGAGCCGCTTGCGAGCATCAGGTCATCGTCCGCAGTGCCGCTTGTGCCGTCTGCACCGAGCGGATCAGCAAACATCGGGTCGGCATCGATGTTGCCGCCACCATCGGTGCCGAGTGCGGCATCCCACGCTGCGCTCCCGCCAGAGCCAGCGACGTTGCTGTAGGCAATCAATGGTGATGCCCCAAAGTTGGCGATCTCATTTCCGGCAGATGTCGCGGCGTCATTCCACATGATGCAGTTGCTCAGCACAGGCGTGCTGCTCGTATTCGCGACCGCCCCGCCGGAACCAGCGGTATTGCCATAGAACGTGCAGTTGTTGATGAGCGCATCGCTCATCGCGAGGTTGTCGATCGCCCCGCCGGTGCCGCTGAACAGCGACGTGTTTCCCGCGAACGTGCAGTTGCTGAACGTTGGAGTGCTGCTGATGCTGGAGATAGCGCCTCCGAAAATCGCCTCGTTGCTGAGGAACTGACAGTTGAGGATCATCGGGCTGCACATGAAGTCGAACTTCATCGCGCCGCCTTCGAACATGGCCTCATTGTCGAGGAAGATGCAGTTGCGCACAGTCGGGCTGCTGGCCACGCATGACACGCCCCCGCCGCCCGTATTGGAGCCACCGGTGATGGTGAACCCTTCGAGCACACTGTCCGGTCCCTCGCCCGACGCACACGTGATGACGCTGCCCGTAGATTGGCCGTCGAGCACGGTCGCAGCAACGGTGTCCCAGTTCAGCGGGTCCTCGCTTTGCAGCGTGATCGCCTTGCCGCGAAAGTCGAGCAGTTCCGCGTACACGCCTGGGAGGACGACGACCACATCGCCATCAATCGTGGCTGGATCATCGATCACTGCCTGGATCGACTCACCGGGCGCAACGACATGCGTATCGGCCGCGGCAGGGCAGCTCAGTCCGATGGCAGTTGCAGCGAGAAGGCTGGCAGCAAGTGTGGATGTGAAACGACGGGCGGACCGAACCTCGAGAGCCACCATGGCATACTCCCTCGCCTCCGCTGAGATGGAGCATCCAATACTTTGAGCAGCGTCCGACACGGACACGTCGGCCATCGGCTGAGTGCGTCGGACTGTGCGGGCTGGGTATTTATGCACGGTGTGGCGCGTGTGTGTTTCGTCCGCAAAACGACAGTGCGCGATATCAGGAGTATGTCACTGGCCCGGCTACTCGCTTTCGAGCACGGCGAGGAATGCTTCCTGCGGGATGTTGACCGATCCGACGGACTTCATCCGCTTCTTGCCTTCCTTCTGCTTCTCGAGCAGTTTGCGTTTTCGCGTCACGTCGCCACCGTAGCACTTGGCTGTCACGTTCTTGCGGACAGCCTTGATCGTCTCGCGCGCAATGATCTTGCCGCCGATGGCAGCCTGGATTGGAATCTCGAACTGATGCCGATCAATCTGTTTGCGCAGTTTCTGCAGGATGACACGGCTGCGCTTTTCGGCCATGTCGCGGTGGCATATGAGCGACAGAGCCTCAACCGGCACGTTGTTGATGAGGATGTCGATCTTCGAGAGGCGATCCGCCCGGTAGCAGATGATCTCGTAGTCCATCGTTCCGTACCCACGCGTGATTGACTTCAGCTTGTCATAGAAGTCGTAGATGATCTCTGCGAGCGGCAGTTCGTAGTCAAGAATCTGGCGATTTGAAGATAGAAATCGTTGCGCCTTGAAGATCCCGCGCCGCGCATCACACAATGAGATGAGATCGCCGATGCTCTCGTTCGGACAGATGATTTCAATTCGCACGATTGGTTCACACACTTCGGCAATGTTCGCCGGGTCTGGCAGGTCGGCCGGGTTATGAATCTCAATCGTCTCACCGCTGGTGAGTTTGACTTCGTAGCTCACCGTCGGCGCGGTCTGCACAATCTCGACACCACCTTCGCGTTCGAGCCGCTCCTGCACGATTTCCATATGCAGCAGGCCGAGGAAACCACATCGGAAGCCGAAGCCAAGGGCATCGGAGTGGGTTGTCTCGAAGGTGAAACTGGCATCGTTGAGATGCAGTTTGTCGATTGCATCGCGCAGCGCTTCGTAATCGGCTTTCTTCCCTGCCTCGGCAGCTGTTGCCGGGTAGAAGTCGCAGAAGACCATCTGCTTGGGTTCTTCGTAGCCGGGCAGTGGGTTCTCAGCGGGGTTGGCTTCGAGCGTGATCGTGTCGCCGACGCGCACGTCTTCCAGTGTCTTGATTGCCGCGACCATGTAGCCGACCTGGGCGTGGTCAATCTGCCTGGCCTTGACCGGCTTGGGGCTGTATCTGCCGAGCTCTGAAATGGTGAATGTTCGGCCGGTGCCCATCATGCGGATTTTGTCGCCGACTTTGAGTGAACCATCAAACACACGGAAGTAGACGATGACGCCGCGATAGTCGTCGTAATGGCTGTCGAAGATCAGGGCGCGCGTCCTGTCTGTGACGGGTTCGCGCGGCGGGGGAAGTTTCTCACAGATGGTATCGAGCAGTTCGGCAATGCCCTGCCCGGTCTTGGCCGAGCAGTAGATGCAGTCCTCTGCGGGCAGGCCGAGCACCTGCTCGATCTCCATCGCCACGCGGTCCGGGTCTGCCGCCGGCAGGTCGATCTTGTTGACGACCGGGATGAGTTCGAGGTTGTTTTCTACGGCGAGGTAAGCGTTGGCGACGGTTTGCGCCTCGACGCCCTGCGTGGCGTCAACAACGAGGATCGCGCCCTCGCAGGCTGTCAGTGCCCGGCTGACTTCGTAGGCGAAGTCGACGTGGCCGGGTGTATCGATGAAGTTGAGTTCGTAATCTTCGCCCTTGTACTCGTGCCGAACAGTGACGGCGGACGCCTTGATCGTGATGCCTCGTTCACGTTCCAGGTCCATGTCATCGAGGTACTGCTCGCGACGATCGCGGTCGGAAACGGCTTGGGTGGCCTGCAACAGACGGTCGGCAAGGGTGCTCTTCCCGTGGTCAATATGCGCGATGATGGAGAAGTTTCGGATCGGCACGCGACGTGATGTCCTGAACAGTACGACGACAATGGCACCACCGGCCGCGTCGGCCAGCAATGGCGGTCATTGTAGACCGTACTGGTTTCCAGGAACGCGCCGGGTGTCAGGCCATCTCTGGAATCTGCCCACGCAAACCGAACAGCTTCACGAGGAAGATGATCAGCAGGACGAGCGCCGCGGGCCCTGAGATGTACTGCACACAAGGGACGATCGAGCAAACGACACAGATCGAATACCAGAGCCCGATGGACTTCCCGCAGTCGCCTACATCTGTCCGACCAATGCTGGAGAAGTACCGCTGGTAGCTCTCAGGGATGCGCTGATAGACAAAGAAGACCTAGACAAGGTTGAACAGAGGAATGAGCAAGAGCCAGATTCCTCCAATCGAAATCGTGCGATGTTCCATGGGGACACGGCCCTGGATCATCGTGAGCAGCACGCAGAAAGTCACCTGCAAGCCAAGTGATATCAGCACCATAACTGCCACAAACGCGAGTATGAACCCGATATCTGCCGGTTGCATTTGCTGGGTTTGACCCTGAGCGAGTAGTTGCATCACCATGTGTGTCTCCTTGAAGCTGCTGCAGAGAATGCACGGCAAGACGCTTTGTGTCAAACCGATCGCGATCTACCGAATGAAGCGCAGGTCGCCAAAGTTCGGGATGAATGTCCTGCGCCCATCGCCGAGCGGCAGCGGCGACGGGAAATACACCAGCCACGCCTTACCGATGAGCAGGTCCCGGTGCACCACGAACGGTGCCGGGTCGATCTGCGCAGCGACGACCGGATTCGGATTGCCCCAAAGTCGCGAGTCGAGCGAGTTGGTCGTGTTGTCCCCCAGCATCATGTAATGGTGTGCGCGAAGTACTCCGAGCTTGTCCGGGCTGGTTCCAAAGCCCGGCGTCATGGGTATCGTCAGATGTTCAAAGCCTGGGTACGGTTCATCGTCGCGGGCGTCGTTCTGGCCGTATCGCGGCCGCGTGTAGTGGATGTCGCGATCAACGCGCACGCGTCGCATGCTCACGGGCGAGCCTTCGAACTTCCAGCGCAACTGCGGCGGGTTTGCGCTCAGTTGCACCAGCCGCGATACATCATCTTCACGGTCCATCCCCGTTGCGAAACGCAATCGCTGTTCGGGCGACCATTCATACGAGAGCGAGGTAACTTCTGCGCCATCGACGAAGAGCCTCATTTGCTGATCAACATGCCAGAACTCGACACTGGTGACCTTGCCTGGTTCAAGTGCGCTGATCATGGCGGAGTCTTCGCCAATCCAGCCGTCATCATCACTTTCTGCTCGTCGATATCGTACGGTTGCCCTGTCTTCGCTGATGGCGAACTGGAATACGTGATCACGCGAGAGCAACTCGAATGCCGTTGTCAGTCCTGTGCCTTCCGGAGTGATCGCTGCTGCAACGCGGACATCGTTGACGGGTTGCTTGTAGTAGGATGGTGACTCCGTGAGCATGTTGTACGGAGCCCAGTCATCGATCGGCCGGAACGCAGAGGCCCACATGAGTTCGGTCGGCTCGGCTGTCTCGGTGCGATAGGTGCGTGTGTTCTCGGTCTGCCAGTGCACGCCTGTCCAGAGCGGTCGCCACGGAGGTGTCAGGCGATCTGCGTTGATCGGAATCGCATCGGAGTAATACACCGGCTGCCACAGAGTGCGCTGCACGTGTTCGGGCTTGCGCTGCACGCGGAAGGTGTCCTCGCCGTCACGCTGGACGAACACGTCACCATCGACAAGCCAGACCGTTTCGTTTGGCAGGCCGATCAGGCGTTTGATGTAGTTGCCTGCATCGCCGTTTGGATCGTTGGGATTCTTGAACACGACGACATCGAATCGTTGCGGCATATAGAAGGGGTAGAGGCACTTGAGCACGAGGATGCGATCGCCCATGCGCGTTGCAGTGCGGTTTGAGAGATCGCCGATCGGCCGCCTGAGCATCGGGTCGATCAGTTGCCGCGTGCGAAGCCGAACGTTGCCCGAGGCATCAAAATCGAGCCCCGCATCCCATGTGAAGCCTGTCTGATCGCTGTGCAGTTCGACGTGCCTGCCCATGAGCGTGGGCGCCATCGAGCCTGTCGGGATGACGAAGCCCTCGATGACGAATCCGCGAAATGTCATCGCCAGGACAAACGCGATGATCAACTGTTTGATGACCTCGAGCGGACCTGCATCGTGGTGGTGATCGTTGGTTGCGGACTCAGCCATGTGAGCAGGGTTTCCAGTGAGCGTGCAGTTGATCGGCGATCGCTGTCAGCGACTCGGAGCATGCAGGATAGCGACCCTCTTGTTTATCGGCGGTCGCTCGCCGGGGCGATTGCCATCAGCCGGATTCTGACGGTGGGCCGGTTGATGGATCGCCGCCCGAACCACTTTGTCCGCCACTGCCACCGCCGCCGCCGCCCTTGCCACGCCCACGGCCACCGCGTCGTCGCCTGCGCTTGCGTTTCTGTCCGCCGGAGCTGTCTGGGGCTTCCTTGCCGCCATCGTCAGGTGATGAGCCACTACTGGTCTGCGAACTGGGCTGGTTGCCTGCTGCCCCATCGGAGCCGCGAGGCTTGCCTTGGCCGCCACGGCGCCGGCGACGTCGCTTGCGCTTCGGCCCCTCGCCCTGGCCATCACCGGATTTCTCGTCTTCAGATTTCCTGCCCTCACCCGGCGATGCAGCAGGTGCGCGCCCCTGTGCATCGGCTGGCTGGTCACCCGATTGGCCGGCCTTCCGGCGCCTCCGCCTTCGTTTGCGAGGTCGATCGCCATCTCCTGACTCGGAATTATCCCCCGGTTGCGTGTCTGATCGCTGCGACTTGCCGCGATATGCGTCCTGCTGATCTTCTTTCGACTTGCGACCGCGCTTGCCTCGGCCGCGCGTGTTGGCTCTGCCTTCGACTTCATCGACACCCATGCCTCGCAGCGGATCGTCGGCCGTCTCTGGTATGGTGCCGGGCGGCGGGCAGTTGTCCGGGTCGAGAAGTTCCTCAACGGGGACGGCGATCTCGCGACCGTCGTGTTCGAGCTTCACCAGCGCGAGTTGAACGAGCACTTTCGTATCCACGACGATGCCCGGTCCTTCGGCCGTCCCGACGCGGCTCTTGCGTCGAGGAAGCGCGGCGCGCAGTTCCTTGTATGTCTGATCTTCATACCGCAGGCAGCACATCAGTCGGCCGCACCTGCCGGAGATCTTCAGTGGTTCGAGGGTGGCCTTCTGCCGCTTGGCGGCCCCCATTGAGACAGGCTTAAGCACTTTCAGGAAGTTCTTGCAGCAGCAATGCTGGCCGCAGCGTTCATAGTCGGCGACAAGGCGTGCCTCATCGCGCGCTCCAACCTGCCGCATCTCGATGCGCGTCGTGAAGATATCTGCGAGTTGCTTGACGAGTTCTCGGAAGTCGACGCGCTCTTCCGACATGTAATACAGCGTGAGCAGTTCCTCGCCGAGGATCGGTTCTGCATCAACCAGCGACATCGGCAGGCGCAGCTCATTGATCAGCCGCTTGCATTCGCGCACAGCTTCCTGCCGGGTGGACTCGAGCGCAGACTGGCCGTTGAGATCGTCAATCGAGGCGATGCGCAGCACCTTGCCACGTGTGTGGAACGGATAGTCCTTCCCGCCGGAGTTGTCGATGTAGTCGAGCATCTCCTGACGGGTCACACTCTTCGAGCAGCCGGCGTTCTCGCAGGTGCTCGTCAACATTTCGGCGAGTTCGGTCCCGCGGTGCGTCCGCACGACAAGCTTGCTGCCACAGCCGGGCTTGGCATCACCGGAGTATGGGTACTCGCCGATGAGTTTCATCGCGCCGAAGCGCACGACAATCGTCTTGGGTGGCTCGAGCGCATCGTAAATTTCCTGATCCGTCATCGCAGAGCGATGCGTCGGGTCAGCGTCGGCCTCAAAGACCGGAAGCGGAAAGATAGACATAGCTGATCGTCAATCGCATTGCACCAGACCACGGAGAAGCAGTTGCAACAGGGTGCGCATCTGAACGCGCACGCAGGCCACGGCCGCTCGGCGGTTGGGGTCGTTCATTGTCGTCAGGTGGGTTTCACATCACCGCAGGCCCCTGACAAACCCGCGGCTGCCAATGCGATCAAGAGATGGCAGTATAGCAGCATCTGGCGAAGGCGCGATCAAGCTCCCACCAGCTACACTGCCGGGATGCGTCTGATGGTCTGCCCAGTCTGCGGATACGAACTGCGCGGGCTGCCCATCGGCCCGGACGGTGAACGGACCTGCCCCGAGTGTGGCCAAAAACTCACGCAACGTGACCTTTCCGTCCTGATGCGCGAGGATGATCCAGCCGGCCGACCGGCCACGCTTGATCCGCACGAGGTGCGTGTCAATGGAAGGCTGGCGCTGGTGTTGTTCATCATGGCGATCGCTGCCGTTGTGGGTGCCATCTGGCTGGTGACCGTCTTCTGAGTCCAATGAGCGCAGCGCCTCCGACGGTCGCCACAGCTGCAATGATTGAGAGCGCGGTAAATCGTCGGCGCATGGCACAGTGCCACCGGCTCTCACGATCGCACCAAACTGAAGTTGCTGGCTGCATTCAGTGCCGGTCATGAAGATGCGGCCCAAGGCACATATCGAGGGCCGAAGCATCTACTTCGTATCCGCGCGAAATGGCAGGGTGAACTCGTATGACTTGCCCGTCCGCTTCTTTCCGAGCGCGATCAGGCCGGTGATCCGCGGCTTGTCGACAAGGATGTTGCGGCGGTTGATCTCGACTGTGGCGCTGAACGTGAACTGATCATCACTGTTGTCCACTTCACAGGTGATGTCTGTGAAGCTGATGCCGTTGATACCACCAGGGAAGAATGTCGCCTCTTCCAGCCCGTGCGCCTTGCCGGTAACAGTGAGCATGCCCTGCTCATAAGTCACTTTGACGTCATGCTTCTTATTTACTTCAGCATCATCGCCGATCTGGACAGGCAGGTGCTTCACATGCTCTGCGATGTCTTTGCGGAGTTGTTCGCGATATTCTGAGTCGTCGCCGGGCAGGTCGCTTGGCAATGGCGGGACCTTGGTTGGCGGGCGGCGGCTGCCGATGCCGCTCTCATTGATCTGCACCTGTGTCGTCACACGAACATCGTGCATAAAGCAGGCGTCGTCATCGCACACAGCGCAGCCGAGGTTGATCATGAACAGTGCTGCTCCCCCCTCGGCAGGGGCGGCCTGCACAGTGACCGGCACATACAGAATCGTGCGGCCCTCGTAGCAGTACATGTCGCCGACCTCGCTCTTGATGACTTTGGGTCGAGGCCAGCGAATCTCGGCAAGCGTACACGAATCGGGGCCTTCCACTTCCACCCACGGCGCGGCAGCACCCGCGCCGGGATTCTTCCAGTAAATGTGCCACCCCGGATCTGTATCGAACACGACCGCGAGGTGGAACGTCTCGCCGACATTCACCCGCTGCTTGTCGGGCATCACATGCATCCGGACTTTTGGCTCAGAAGCGCCGAACTGCGCGGCGGCGGGCTGTGTCATACAACAGGCAGCCACCGCAGCGAGCAATGCGATGATGAGTGAATGCGTGGGAATGAGCAAGGCGTGACGATGCATGGCAAATCCATTTCAGAAGCGTGGCACATCTGCCGTTCGGCAGGTGTACGTTACCGCGCGAGTGGGTTATTGTATTTCCCTCGTTTGTACAGTGGCGGCGGCCTGTCGTTGAGGCGGCTGATCGCTCAGTGGAGAATGCTCTCGTGACGAATCGAATCTGTGCGTGGATCTGCCTCTCCCGGCTCGTTCTGATCGGACTTGTTGCCGCTGGCCTCGTGTTGGTTGGCGGCTGCAAGACCAGGACAAGTGAGCGCGATCTGTCGTTCCTCACGCCTGAAGCTGGTGTCAAGCTCGCTGCGGGGGGCGGCGGGCTGCGATTGGGCGCACCGCGCAAAGTCGCGTGGGTCGATCCGCGGACTCGGGCCGATTTTGATGCCGGCCACATCCCAGGCGCGATCAATCAACCACGCCCGGCCCAATTCAGCGGAAATC
>CAZVXI010000018.1:15124-33742 GCA_964631295.1 uncultured Isosphaeraceae bacterium | reverse complement strand
GTGGGCGCATCAGTCATGATGGGCAAGAAGATGGGCGCGATCTTCAGAGTGTGAGGGCAACTCACAAGACGCGCCGTCATTCCTGCGCAAGCAGGAATCCACAGATCGCGGAGCCCTGAAACTGGGTGCCACGGCCAGCGACTGACATCCGGGGGGAGGGAGTTCGGCCGTGTGGGATGAAGGAGGCCTGCCGGGTTGAGTCTCGTGGGATCATCGCGCGCTCGCACTGCCGACTCGTGGTACTCGCTGGCAGTGGCACCCGGCGGGAGCGCGTACTGAAACTGGGTGCCACGGCCAGCGACCGGAGGGAGTCGGCCGTGTGGGATGGAACTCGCCGAAGCAGCCAGCGATGAGGCCGCCCTCTTCAACGCCAACCCCCGAAATAGCCCTCGGAAGGAACCCCCGGGACCGCAGCCACCGTGAACGGTTCATCGCTGAGGCCTTGCTGTCATGATCAATGAAAGGCATCGCTGCGAAGAACTGCCGCTCGTCGAGAACGTCAGCCGGTTTGTCTCCGCCGCCGGTACGCTGATCTCCGGGATGATCGCTGGGATCGCCGCGCGCGGCCGATCAGAAGTCACAGGCCGCACAGATGCACCGCCAGCAAGCACGCAGACGGGCGACATCGGCCATTCTTGCGCGCCCCAATGCCGTGCGAATTGGCACTGATCCGCCAGAATACGCCGCGTATCCAAAAGAATATGCGGCGTATTCGAGAGAATACGTGGCGTATCCGAGGGAATATGAGGCGTATCCAAGAGAATACGCGGTGTATTCGAGAGAATATGAAGCGTATTCAAAAGAATACGTGGCGTATCCGAGGGAATACGCGACGTATCCAGAAGAATACGCGGCGTATCCGAAAGAATATGAAGCGTATCCAGAAGAATACGCGGCGTATTCTGCCGACGCGGCGCACCTGTGAACGGCAGATGCAGGGTGAGTAGAGCGACGCAAGGACCGAACCCCACCGCCGCGGCCCTGATCAACCCGGCATAGGGCCGTGACCATGCATCGACGCGAACCCCACTGCCGCGTGCACCCGTTCCACGACCGCGTGTACCCGCTGCAGGGCACACCGGAGTGCCGCACCCGACCGCCGATCACGCGCTGACGGATGGATCAGAATGGCGATGATCAGGCCCGACCGGCCCTGGGCGATGCATCGCTGCCCCTCTCCCTGCTACGATCCAGACATGACTGAACCCACACCTGATCGTGCCCATCACAGTGACCTGCGGCTGGCATCTCAGTTGATTCATGCTGGGCAGCGGCCGGACCCGGTGACCGGAGCGGTCATGCCGCCTGTCTCGCTGAGCAGCACGTATGCGCAGCCATCGCCCGGAGAGCATTTGGGCTATGAGTATTCCCGTTCGCACAATCCGACGCGCTATGCACTGGAGCGCTGCCTGGCGCGCGTCGAGGGATCGACGCTGACGGAAGCAGAGGATGTGTCGTTCGGCGGGTTCGCGTTCGCATCAGGCCTCGCTTCCATTGGCACAGCGCTGGAACTGCTCGATGCGGGCAGCGAGATCATCGCGATGGATGACATGTATGGCGGCACGTACCGGCTGATGACGAATGTGCGGCAGCGCACGATGAATCTGAACGTGAAGTACATCGATCTGACGGAGCTTGATTCGCTTCGCCATGCCATCACGCCGCAGACGAAGATGATCTGGGTTGAATCGCCGACGAACCCGACGATGAAGCTGGCGGATCTGAGCGCGATCGCAGCGCTGGCCAGGCCGGCGGGCATCATCACCGTGTGCGACAACACATTTGCCACGCCGATGCTGCAGCGGCCGCTCGAGTTTGGCTTTGATATGGTCATGCATTCGGTGACGAAGTATCTCGGCGGGCACAGCGATGTGATCGGCGGGGCGTTGGTGACGAATCGCGCGGATCTCGCGCAGCGGATTCGATATCTGCAGAATGCGATCGGCTCGGTCATGGGGCCGTTCGATGCCTACCTGTCGCTGCGCGGGATGAAGACGCTGGCAGTTCGCATGCGGCAGCACAACGCAGCAGCGATGGAACTCGCGCAGTGGCTCAGCGAGCATGAGAAGGTCGAGCGCGTACTGTATCCCGGTATCGCCAGTCATCCGCAGTTTGATCATGCGCAGAAGCAGATGCTGCTCGATGGTGTGCCCGCAGGCGGCGGGATGATCACGATCTACCTGCGGGGCGGCATTGATGAATCGCGAGCGTTTCTTGAGAATCTTCGTGTGTTCACGCTTGCTGAGTCGCTGGGGGGGGTTGAGTCGCTCGTCGATCATCCTGCAATCATGACGCATGCTTCGGTGCCTGCTGAGACGCGCGCCGAACTTGGCATCAGCGACAATCTCGTGCGGCTGAGCGTGGGCATTGAAGATGTTGCAGACCTGCGGGCAGATCTTGATCGTGCACTTTCGGCGGTGAAACCTGCGATGATGAATGCGGGGTGATGTGTATGAGCGTTGCCGCCGTTGGTACCGGATCCGCCTTGTCCGTCGATTTGCGCAACTGTTTTGTATCGCGCATCGGTTCGCACGGCGTGCCCGATTCGTTTCTCGATGAGCAGGCCAGTCGTCTGGCAGCGATCACGCGAGACCTGAACAACACGCGAGGCACCGGCTGGGAGCGCTGGCGACTGTTGCCCTTTGAGCCAATGCGCAGCGAACACCTGCGAGCAGTCAGAGATGTCGCCCAGCGATACCGCGGCAATATCGACAATCTGGTCGTGCTCGGCATCGGCGGCAGTGCGCTGGGCAACATCGCCTTGCAGGCAGCGCTCAACCCGGTCACGTGGAATCTTCTTCCAAATGATCATCGCAACGGGCCGCGGCTGTTCGTGCTCGACAACGCTGACCCGCATCTCATCGGGCACACACTCGATATGATCCGCGTGCTCGACCCGACGTTGTCGCGCACGCTGGTGAATGTCGTCAGCAAATCGGGCGAGACAGCGGAAACGGCAGCCCAATTCATGATCTTTCGTAGTGTGTTACGCGAAGCGCTTGGTGATCGCGCGAAAGACAATATTGTTGCGATCACTGATCCCGAGAAAGGTACGATGCGCGCGATCTGCGATGCGGAGAAATACACAACTTTGCCCGTGCCAGAAGGTGTGGGTGGTCGATTCAGTGTTCTCTCGCCGGTTGGCCTGTTCAGCTCCGCGATGTGTGGGATTGACGTTGATGCGCTGCTCGACGGCGCGGCAGCGATGGACGAGCGATGCCAGAACGAGTCCATCACCGACAACCCAGCTGGGCAGATGGCGGCCGTGCTCATCGAGTTGATCGCGCGTGGAAAACCGAACTGCGTGATGATGCCATACAGCAACAACCTGTACTCCCTGGCCGACTGGTTCCGCCAACTCTGGGCAGAATCACTCGGAAAGCGCGTTGATCGCGATGGCGATGAAGTGTTCGCAGGCGGCACACCGATCAAGGCGCTTGGCGCAACTGATCAGCACAGCCAGATGCAACTGTATCGCGAGGGACCGAACGATAAGGCGGTGTGCTTCCTCGAAGTTGAGCACTTCGATGGCTCTCCGGTGATCCCGGCCGATCTTGATGTGCAGAATCTCTCCTATCTGCACGGGCAGTCTGTCGCGGATCTGCTCAATGCTGAGAAGCGTGCGACGGAATACGCTCTCGTCGAAAGCGAGCGGCCGAATATGACAATCCGTTTCCCTCGCATTGATGCGCACAGCGTGGGGCAGTTCATCCAGTTGTGGGAGATCACGACGGCGTATGCGGGCAGGCTGCTGAACATTGATGCGTATGACCAGCCAGCCGTGGAGACCGGCAAGGTTGCCACGTTCGGCCTGATGGGCCGACCCGGGTACGACGAGTGGAGGCAGAAGGTTGACGCCCGACTCGGGTCAGTATGAACGCACATCCTGCCGTGCGCGCCAGTTCAGGAACGCTGTGTTGAGCACGCGATAGCCGCCGGGTGTCGGATATTCACCCGTAAAGTACCAGTCGCCGGTGTGGTGTGGCATCGCCGCGTGCAGACCGCCAAGATCCTGATACACAACCTGTATTTCGCCATCCCATGTGAGATGCGGCGAACGGATGAGCTGCGCAACTTTGCTGCTGATCTGTTCCAGACTGAACAAGTCATAGATCGCAGCGACGTGATTGCGCAAATTGTCCGCCGGCAGATCAACTTGATCCCGGCAGAGTTGTTCCACCTCGTCGAGAACGGTCAGTTGTCCGGTTTCCTTCAGCAACGCGATTGCTGCCTCGAATGCTATGAACCGGCCGAGTTGACTCATGTCAATGCCATAGCAATCCGGATACATGATCGGCGGCGCGGAACTGACGATGATCATCTTCTTCGGGTTCAATCGGCTGAGAATGGTCACAACCGACTCGCGCAGTGTCGTGCCGCGGACGATTGAATCATCGACGACAACAAGCGTGTCGTCATTGTCAACACTACCGCGCGTGATGTCGTAAACGTGCAGCACAAGATCCCGGCGAGAGCGATCGTCGGCGATGAATGTGCGGAGTTTTGCATCCTTGTGTGCGACCTTCTCGATCCGCAGCCGGCCGTTCAAAAAACGATCAATCTCGCTGCGATCAACATCGCCTTCCTGCAATCGCTGCCAGAGTTGATCTGCATGTTGCTGCCTGATGTTGTGCTCGATTTCTTCAACCAGACCGAGATATGCCGTCTCCGAGGTGTTCGGGATGAAGCTGAAGACGGCCTTCTCGATATCGCCGCCAAGCGCTTCAAGCACGCGGGGTGCGAGCGCCTTGCCGAGCGCCTTGCGTTCCTTGTAGATGCATGCATCGTTGCCACGGCTGAAGTAAATCCGCTCGAATGAACACTCGCGCCGCTCCCCGGGCACGGTGAAGTGTTCATGTCGAATCGTGCCATCACGCTTGATCGACAACACGTGGCCCGGCTCAAGCGACTCGATCTCGTGTGGCTCGACATCAAAAACGTTTGACAGCGCAGCTCGCTCAGAGGCCACGGCAACAACTTCATCGTCGATGTGATAGAACGCCGGGCGAATGCCATTTGGATCACGACAGACGAAAGCGTCTCCATTGCCGATGAGTCCCCCGAACACATAACCGCCGTCCCATGGTTGCGATGCGTGCTCAAGTACGCGCACAAGATCGAGTTCTTCGGAAATGGCTTCGGCAAGCGCTCGGTCTTCAAGCCCGCGGAACGAACCGGGCCCCATTGCTCGTGTGAGCATGTCGTGCTCGCGGTCAAGCGAGAAGCCGAGACGTTCCAGAACGACCTGCGTGTCGGAGTCTCCGACGGGGTTCAGGCCGTAGTCAATCAGTTGCCGGAACAACTCGGAGGAGTTGGTCATGTTGAAGTTGCCGGCAATCGCGAGGTTCTTGCTTGCCGTGTTGTGTTTGCGCACGCGCGGATGACAGTTGGCAAGCGTCGTATCGGCATGCGTCGCGTAGCGAAGGTGGCCGAGGTACAGTTCACCCACAAACTCGAGCTGCTGTTTTATGGAAGCATCATCCATCTGAGCGGCCGTATCGGGGTCGAGTTCCCGAACATCGCGCATCACAGCGTGGAAGACGCGATCCAGGGCATTGTCGCGGTCCGACCGGATTCGCAGGAGATACGGCGCGCCGGCAGGCATGTTATTCTTGACGACGGCGATGCCAGCCCCGTCTTGTCCGCGATTGCGCTGCTTCTCCATCAGGAGATACATGCGACGCAGGCCCCACGCCAAGTCGCCATATCGCTCGCGGTAGTAGGCCAGCGGTTGCCGCAATCGAAGCAGAGCCACACCGCATTCGTGCCCGATGAAATCGCTCATGAGGTGCTAGCGTAGAGCCACGCCGAACCCCCGGCAAACCGGGATGTGGTCTGTCTTATTCCGAGTCGGTGTTCTTGGGTCGAAGGCGCTGAGCCAAACGGCGCATATCCACAACGCGATCTGTCTCATCGACTATCTGGGTGCCGAGCATGGTCTCTATGGCGTCTTCGAGCGTCACGATGCCCGCCGTGCCTCCATACTCATCGACTACCTGAAACATATGGTGACCAGTCGAGAAGAACCGCCACAGCACGTTATCCACACTGGCGCTTTCCGGAACGGCTCGCAACTCGCGTGCGTAGGTCTTCACAGGCTTGTGCTGATCCCCTCTGCGGGCAGCGTCCGAGAGGTCTCGTCGCAAGACGATACCGACGAGTTCATCGGAGTCCTTGCCGAACAGTGGGAATCGCGAGAAGCCCGTCTGCTCAACCTCGGTGAGCGCGTCGCCGACCGTGTGGTCCTGCTGGATCATCTGGACAACCTTGCGCGGTGTCATGACATCATGCACGCGGAAGTCCCGCAGTTTGAGCAGATTCTGGATGACGCGCGATTCCTTCCCTTCGATCGCACCTTCAATCTGCCCCATCTCGGCAAGCAACGCCAGTTCCTCGCGCGTGAGGCGTGCGCCTTCCTGACCGCCGGGCAGGAGTCGGCTGAACTGCTCCAGCGCGATCACGATCGGGTAAGTGATGTAGATCATGACGGTAATGCCCATCGCCGTCAGCGGGGCCATCTGGCGACAGAAGACCGCTCCGATCGTCTTCGGGATGATCTCGGACAAGACGAGAATGGCGAGTGTCAGGATCGCACTTGTCAGGGCAATCCATCGCCCCTCGAACACCACATATGCCTCAGCGCCGACTCCCGCTGCCCCGACTGTATGTGAGATCGTATTCAGCGTGAGAATCGCTGCGAGCGGCCGGTCAATCGATCGTTTCATCTTCTCCAGCGTGACACCGCTGCGCTTGCCCTGCTTCCTGAGCATCACGGCGTGTGACCGAGGCAGCGAGAGAATTGCGGCCTCCATCAGCGAGCACATGAACGAGACGCCCAGAGCGAGCATGAAGTAGAAGATGAGCATGAAGACGTGGAAGTCCACGCGGGCAGGCCTTTCGGTTCGCGGGTTCGCTGTCCACCGACGGGTTGAGGGTAGCGATTCTAGCGACTCCTCGCCCGGTTCCCGATGCCTGTGACCCTATGCCGGCTGGCTGATCTGCGAAGTGTCCGATATCCGCGATCCGGGAGAGTCCGGTTCGAGCCGCCGCCTTCCGCAGTCGATCTCTCCTGCAGCGCCATGCGTGGCGTTTGGCCGCATCGACCGTTATCGATCGGCCTGACTCTCGAATCATACGGAGGAGCCGTCATGTCTGCTCGATTCTGCACACTGCTTGGTACACTTTTCGTCACAAGCGCGATCTCCCTCACCGGCTGCTCGCAAAATGCTCGCTCAACCGTCGTCTGGGAAGACAACGGCATGCCTCGCCACAACCCCGCGTCAAAGAGCCAGCGATGGAATTATAAGTTCGTCTACTTCCCTGGCGAGGACGTGTACTTCGAGCCGTACACAACGACGTACTTCTGGTACGACGGTGACTTCTGGTATGAAGGCCAGGAACTGCCCAAGCACATCGACATCGGTTCTGTCGAACCGAAGGTCGTGCTCTTGCCGGACGCCAAGCCATACATGAGCCATGGCACGGTTGTCGCGCGCCACTTCGGCGCGTGGAAAACTGTCAAGCCGGGCGCGACGGACATCTCATTCCATGGTGAATACACGCACGTCGGCATGGAACAGGACTGGACGAACGCCGACTATGCCGGGATGTGTGGCGGCGAACAGTTCATGTGTCTGCCGGGTGCATGCCCGATGGATAACCCGCTCGCAGCAGGTGCATCAGGCGAATCGAACTCCACGAGCGAAGGTGAGTCGAGCATGACCACAATGGTCGGCTCCGACATGGACAACTGACCTACGTTCCCGCAGAGAATTAAACGCCCAAGCAGTGCGCGGCGCCTCGCAGACTCATGCGAGGCGCTGTTTTTTCTTCCTCGCGGAAGAGAAAGCCCGCATGCAGCCGTGGCCACACGCGGGCGGATCACATTCACATCCTGCAGCGGGTCAGTGTCATCCCTTGATGAAGATGAACCGGTTTGCACCGTCTCGAGAGACGAGCATCCGGATACCCTTCGAGAGATCGACGTTCTCGATCGCGTCGTCGAAATCCTGTATAGTGCTGACTGACGCGCTGCCGATTCGAGCGATTACATCGCCACGTCGCAAGCCGACAGACGCTGCTGGACTGCCCGGCCGCACCTCGCTGACCACCACACCACCCTCGCCTTCGTAGTTCAACTGCTCGGCGACTTCTGATGTGAGATTCTGGACCGCGATTCCCAGCGAGCGTGCGTGATCTGCTTTTGGCTGACGTTCCCGCTCTGCACTGACCGATCGGTGCGCACCGGGACGCTCGCCCAGTTCGAGTTCAATTTCAACCGGTCGGCCGTCTCGCAGAACCCCAAGGCGGGCGATGTCGCCCGGTGCGGACTCAGCGACGTTGGCAATCAAGTCGTTTGGTGTTGCGATTGCCGCACCGTTGACTGCTATCACAATATCGCCCACCTGAAGTCCCGCATCTTTCGCCGGGCCATCGTCGACAACATTCGAGATCAGCGCGCCATCCGACGTTTCAAGGCCGAACGATGCCGCAAGATCCTGGTCGAGGGGCTGGACATACACGCCGAGCCACCCACGTTCGACGCGACCGGACTGGAGGATGCTGTCGAGCACGTTCCTGGCCATTCGGCTGGGTATCGCAAAGCCGACGCCATCCGACCCGCCGGTACGGGTATTGATGGCAGTATTGATGCCGATCACTTCGCCGTACAGGTTTACCAGCGGGCCACCGGAGTTCCCGGGGTTGATCGCCGCGTCGGTTTGCAGGAAGTTCTCAAACGTCGCCAACCCCAGACCGGTTCGGCCACTGGCGCTGATAATGCCACTGGTGACTGTCTGATCCAACCCGAATGGGTTGCCGATGGCCAGCACCCATTCGCCTGCTTCCGCGGATTCCGAATCGCCAAGCGTTGCGGCAGGGACAACACCTGCATCGATCTGGATGACAGCAAGATCACTCTCTGCATCAGTGCCGAGCACGACTGCGTTAAACTCACGTCCATCGGACAATCGCACAACAACGTCATCGGCGTTGGCGATCACGTGATTGTTCGTGAGGATGACGCCATCATCGCGCACGATGACTCCTGACCCTGTACCACGGCGTTCACGAGGCATCTGTGGCAGCATGCCCTGCATGTAGGGAATGTCGAGTTCTCCGAAACGATCACCGAAAAACCGCCGCAGCAGATCATCATCGGGCATCCGCATGCCATTGCGGCTGGAGGACAACTCCTCCCCTTCGATCCGATCCACCGACGTGATATGCACCACTGCCGGCGCGACCTTGCGAGCGATCTTCTTGAATGCGTTGGAAAGACCAACTGCGTGCTGGATGTCAGGGTCGTCGGCGAGTTCGGACTTGTCATCTGCGATCGTTGCGGTGGCAATGATCGCCGAGATTGCGAGGCCGGCCATCGCTCCGCCGGCAATCCCGTGCCAGCGGCGGCGTGCCGAAGCGTGCGGTGTGTATCTCATGGTTGAGACTCCTGTTTGACTTCGATTGTGTGCTTGCCGCAACGAACGTGGGGATCGCGGCGGAAGACTTACGGCAAACTCCGCGCCTAGGTTCGCGCAATCTGCGTCCTGCGTGCGAATCCACGGACTGCAACATTGGCAGTCGCCTGGGCAAATCCTGTCAGAGACACAGCACTGCGGGTCTGCGAAGAATGCCAGTCTGCGTTACGATGGTCTGACCATCTACCAAGAGGAGTGTGATGTGAGCACCCACCAAGCGAGTGAGTCCACTGGGATTGAGTCTGTCCTGCATGAGAACCGCGTTTTTCGGCCGCGCCCCGCGGCAGAACTTGCGATGTCGAAGTGGCATATCGATTCGATGGACGCGTATCGACATCTCTATGAGCGGTCCATCGCCGATCCGGGCGGCTTCTGGGGTGAGATCGCGGCTGAGTTGCACTGGATCGAGCCTTGGCAGAAGGTCGTCGAGTGGAATCTGCCAGATGCCAGGTGGTTCGTCGGAGGGCAGACCAACATTTGCTACAACTGCATAGACCGGCAGATCGACGCGGGGCACGGCGACGAGCTTGCCCTCATCTGGGAGTCTGAGCCGATGGATCACGACGGTGACCCCGAAGTTCAGCGGTTCACATACAACGACCTGCGCCGTGAAGTCTCACAATGCGCAAACGTGCTCAAGTCGCTGGGCGTGAAGAAGGGCGATGTTGTCACGATCTACATGGGCATGGTGCCCGAACTGGCGTTCGCCATGCTCGCTTGCGCGAGGATCGGCGCTGCTCATTCCATCATCTTCGGCGGCTTCAGCGCGCAGGCTATCCGAGATCGAGTGATGGACGCTGACAGCAATATCATCATCACGTGCGATGGCGCGTGGCGGCGAGGCAAGATCGTGCCGCTGAAGGACAATGTCGACGCTGCATGTAAGGAACTTGCACGCGAAGGGCATGACGTCGAAGCCGTGCTTTGCGTCGAGCGATGTAACAACGATGTTCAGTGGACCAACGGTCGCGACCGTTGGTGGCATGACCTCGTCCTCGCGGCACCCGATGAATGCGTTGCAGAGCCGATGGACAGCGAGGACATGCTGTTCCTGCTTTATACTTCGGGCTCGACGGGCAAACCCAAGGGGATCGTCCACACGACCGGCGGCTACATGGTGTGGACGTATCTCACCAGCAAACTCACGTTCAACCTCTTGCCTGATGAGGACCAGGTCTACTGGTGCACGGCTGACATTGGATGGATCACCGGGCACAGCTACATCATCTACGGATTGCTGCCCAACAGGGTGCCCACGGTCATGTACGAAGGCGCGCCCAACTTTCCCGAGGAAGACCGCTTCTGGGATATCGTCGAACGGCACAAGGTCACGCAGTTCTATACCGCCCCCACCGCCATCCGCGCGTTCATGAAGTGGGGCGACGAGCACCCGCGCAAGCACGATCTCTCGTCGCTCAGAGTGCTCGGTACAGTCGGCGAGCCGATCAACCCCGAAGCGTGGATGTGGTACCACCGCGTGATCGGCGGCGAGCGGTGCCCCATTGTCGACACCTGGTGGCAGACGGAGACGGGCGGCCACATGATCACGCCACTGCCGGGCGCAACGCCCACGAAGCCTGGCTCATGTACGTTGCCGATGCTCGGGGTCGACGCGGCGATCGTCAATGAAGACGGGGACGAACTGCCACTGGGCTCGGGCGGCCTGCTCGCCATCCGCAAGCCGTGGCCTGGCATGCTGCGGGGAATCTACGGTGACCGTGAGCGCTTCATCAACACGTATTTCTCACGCATCAAGGACATGTACTTTGCTGGCGATGGAGCGAAGCGCGACGACGACGGTTACTTCTGGATCATGGGGCGCGTCGATGACGTGATCAATGTATCCGGCCATCGGCTTGGAACCATGGAGGTCGAGTCAGCACTTGTCAGTCACGAGGCGGTTGTCGAAGCAGCGGTCGTCGGCATGCCCCACGAGATCAAGGGCACTGGCATTGCTGCCTTCTGCACGCTTGAACCGCATCGCACGCCATCGGATCCTGAGGCCGGCCGCGGACTGAAGGAAGCGCTGACACAGCACGTTGCAACGGAGATCGGCGCGATCGCCAAGCCGGACATGATTCGCTTCACTGACGCTCTGCCAAAAACGCGATCAGGCAAGATCATGCGGCGGCTGCTCCGCGATGTTGCGGAGGGGAAGGCAGATTCATCGCAGGACACAACGACACTGGAAGATCTCACAGTGCTCGCGAAGTTGCGCGAGTCTGATGAGTGAGAAAGAAGACGGCCGAATGCGTGAACATCCGGCCGTCGACTTTCGTGTGTCGGCATTTCGCATCGTGATCAGCGACGTCGGCGGCTCTGCCTTTCGCCTGCGCGCCCGATCGCCTTGATGCAGAAATTGGCCGTCTGATCGAACGTCGCCCACTCCGGATCATCGAAGTCGTACTCGTACAGATCGCGCCACATCTGGCCATCGTGGTAGAAGCTCTCGCCCGGACTCGCAGTCGAGATCACTGTCGGCCCGTTCGGCCCCGGAGTCGGCGCACCCAGCAGCACCGGGATTTCTGAGGTGCGGTCGATCGGCTGGCCGCCGTGCGACAACTCGAGGTATACGAAGAACTCATCGCCCTGCTCGAGTGTGACCGGCACGCCGAGGTTGACTGTATGAAAGCCGCTGACCGCGATCGTGCCATCTTCCGATGCGATCTCATCGAGCAGAAGACCATCCTCGAAGCGATCAAAAATCTTCACGTGGTACGCCACTGCATCAGCTGCAGTGTAAAAGCTCACAGCCTGAATTTCATCCCGTGCCTCGGCCGTGAACGCGTTGAACGCACGTTTCACATCGTCCATCGTCCCACGCCAGCCGTGGTAGTCGTGCGAGTAAAAGCGGTTGTATTGCAATGGCTCGATCTCGCGGAACGAGACTGCCCCCAGCTCAACATGCTGGCACGCGTGCTTGTCGAAATAGGAGATCCAGTAGTAGCCGTCCTCGCCACGTTCGTTGCCCCAACTGTTCTTGATCAGCCAAGCGCCGGGAAGCGGCGGGCGATTCTCAGAGCCATTCGTGATCTTGTCGTCATCCCACCCGACGATCGCGACGGCATGGTTCGGCTGGCGATCACTGCTGTGCGGCTGATAGTGAATGAAGTCTTCGCTGAGGAATGCCCTGCTCGACGCGTAACATGTGGCGACCGCTCCCTCGTCGACGATGCGCTGCTTGATACGGTCGAGATTCTCAAGGCCTGCCCCGAGAACGAACCACTCGATGTTGCGCACGTAGAACTTCTCGTAATCGGGGGCACGGCGATTCGGTGCCTCTGCGTACCACAGGCGATCGCGATAGTTGTCATCATTGGCGTTGGGCGTGTAGACAATCCCATCCCCTCGGGCGATGTAGGCGGCCGCAACGCGATAGTCGCCGCCCTGATGGATGGTCATGCCCGGCTCATCGTCACCGTCATAGTCTTCGTTGACGAAGTCGTTGAAGCCGTTCCACCAGTCAAGGTGGTATTCAGCAAAGTTCGGTTCATCTGAGTACCCGAGATCGTTCCACAGCCCGGTCTTGAGCAGATTGCTCTCGATCGCCGCCATCGTGCCGTGCGTCCAGCAGGTCCCACCGGACTGGGCCCGGATACCCGTGACATGGCCGTACTCGCGCAGATCAAACTTCGCGGGGAGCGGTGCATTTGTGTCGCTGCCAGCCTCAGACTGCTGCTGGCCACTCTCAGGAGCGGTGGCGGCTGGCTGATCTTGGGCGAATACAGCGGCCGGAACCATCGTCAGGGCTGCAAACAACGAGGAAAGACGGCAAAAAGAGGTCCGGATCATCACAACCTTCTCCAACATGAAACTCAGTCAGGCCACGCTCGAACGACAAGCTGGCTTTCGTTCGATTTACCAGCCGATGGCCAGTTTGTTGCATATCGGCGCGGCGAGGCCGGCCGGAATACACTGGTCTTGGAGGTCGTTGTGTCAGGTCAGCTCTTCCCCCAGAGGCCCCGCATGAGCATTTATATCGCATTACTCTCGGCAGTCCTCACGGCCCTCTCCAGCCTCGCCGGCTGCGGTTCACTGGCACCCGATTCTGACGCCCGAGTTGTCTCCTATGGAGGCCAGGATGCGGCAAAACCCACCTCCCGACCGGACTCCCCTCCTGCCGATGGTTCGATACGTGTGAGTGTCTTCAATGGGGAAGGAGTGCTCGTGCCCAATGTGGTCACGACGCCGATCGAGCGTTCTGCCGAGGAGTGGCGGGCGTCCCTCACGGAGAAACAGTACGAAATTCTTCGTGAATCGGGGACTGAGTACGCGTTCTCCGGCGATTTGCTCGATCTGAAACAGCACGGTGTGTACACCTGCGCTGGATGCAGGCTGCCACTGTTCACATCCGATTCCAAGTTCAAGTCTGGTACGGGCTGGCCGAGCTTCTACGAGGCGATCGGCGTTGGGAACGTGACGCAGAGAGTTGACACCTCACTTGGCATGCGTCGGATTGAAATCAACTGCGGTCGGTGCGATGGCCATCTCGGCCATGTGTTCGATGATGGCCCCAAGCCCACAGGCAAGCGATACTGTGTGAACTCAGCGGCACTTGGTTTCACGCCGCAGGATAAACTCGCGGTGCTCGCCGACCCCGCGGCCGATGGAGTGATGATGAGTGAAATGAAAGAAGCCGTTTTTGCTGGCGGTTGTTTCTGGTGCGTTGAAGCTGTCTTCGAAGAACTTGAGGGCGTGCAGGACGCAGTGTCAGGCTACTCCGGGGGCAAGCAGGAAACGGCCAACTACAAAGACGTCTGCTCTGGTCAGACTGGCCACGCAGAAGCGGTGAAGATCATCTACGACCCGAGCAAGATCAGCTACACCGACTTGCTGCGAGTTCACTTCGCCACGCACGATCCGACACAACTCAACCGGCAGGGCAATGACATCGGCCCGCAGTATCGCAGTGCTATCTTTTACGCCGACGATCAGGAGAAGGCGATCGCTGAGGCCTTCATTGCGGACCTCACTGAGCAGGATACGTTCAGTCGCGAGATTGTCACCACGCTTGAACCACTCGGTACGTTTTATGAAGCGGAGCGGTACCACCAGAACTACGTTTGCCAAAATCCGAATCAGTCATACATCCGGGGCGTTGCACTGCCGAAGGTCGAGAAGGTGCGGAAGCAGTTCAAGGAATTGCTGAAGGACGAATCTCCGCTTGACGTGAAGCAGTAGAGCGTCTCCACTGCAAGTCGAGTGCTGTTCGGCGCGTATTCGGTTGGGCGGCCTCGTGTTGCCCTGGTGCTTGGCTTCTATTCGAGAATAAACTGGAAAGAAAGCTTGGGTGACTTCGCTGTGTGCTCAGAAACCTTGTGAACGAACCCCGAGGCATATGAGCAACGGATCGATACCGCACATATCGCGTATGTGTCTTCAGTGAGTAAATCGTGATCCGGGCAGCGGAAGCAACGATTCCACGAATATGGCGAAGTCGAGGCCCGCCCGATGGGCGCCGTGCGTTACCTAGTCGATCGATCCGAAACCGCACTGACACTGGAAGACAACCACGCTGATTGCAGCGTTGGACATTGATTGGATTCAATGATCGACGGTTGTAGATGCCGCGCTTGATCGTGACACGATCGATTGCCGCGGTTGCGCCATCACGGCCTGCGACTGTTGAATACTGCACATCTGTGCAGTGAGAGCCTTCTGTGAGGCAGTCCGTCTCCGGATCGGGATTGCTGACGATTGTCAGCTCCCGCCGGAGCAGATTGTTGTTGTTACAGGTTTGGCTCCGCACATACCAGCACAAGACGGTGATCACCATCGGCCGCCCCCAGCAGAATATGGTGCGTCGGTATCGGCGGTATTGATGATCCTGTAGATCAGGCCGTTACAGGTGTACTCAGCAACATCAGACACGGTGGGCGCTCCTTCAACATCCTCGACGAACCCAACCATGACGAGCATGTCCCACGCATCGTGCGTATACCGCCGGGCATCGTCTGGTTTCACATACTGCAAACGCATGTTGCCGTTGGCGATGTGTCGTATGCTGTTGCGATGCAGGTCATCGTAATTGTGTGCCCAACGAGGTTTGAAGCGAACGAACTCAGGCGTGTGCTGAAGCGCGCGGATGGGATCTCGAGCGCGCAGGTTCGCATCGTTGTTGTCGGTGTCGGCCCGGGCTGTGTGCACACTGCTCAGCAGAGCGTGCGTGACGCGGACTGGGTGATCCTCAGTGGTGTGGCGGGCGGGCTGACTGATGTATGCCGCGCCGGGACAGCCTGGT
Organism: uncultured Isosphaeraceae bacterium; assembly: GCA_964631295.1. GTDB lineage: Bacteria > Planctomycetota > Phycisphaerae > Phycisphaerales > SM1A02 > CAZVXI01. Next base: position 18,025 of record CAZVXI010000018.1, on the reverse strand, counting down.
GGGTCGGCGAGGTGCGAACGATGAGCGGCCAAGTTATTTCGCAGCCATGGCTGCCGGATGGTGCGGCTGCGAGACTCAAGCCAGCAGCGATCGTGAGCACTGGTCAGATCGTGCGCGACGCGGAGGCGCGTCGGGCCGTTGCGAGGAAGTCGGGGGCGACGATTGTCGATCTCGAGTCTGGATCGCTGTCACGTGAAGCAGCAAAGCACGATTGCAGGTTCTCGATCGTGAAGGGCATCAGCGATGACCTCAGCACAACGCTGCCCGCGACGATTGATCAATGGCTACGGGCTGACGGATCTACCCGGCTGCTGGCGGTGGCGAGGTCTGTGCTGACCGGAAAAACGTCGTTTCGCGAGTTGGTGGTGATGCGGCGATCGGCGCGGCTGGCGATCGAGCAGGCGGCCGGATTGCTCGATCCATGGCTCAGGCGTGATGGTGAATAGCGCATGAAGAAACCGGCAGCAACGGGGTGACCATCGGTGCCGGCTCCAACCTCCCCGTCTGGATACGGCCACCCCTTCCTCCAAAGGTGGCCGATCCTTCTCCACTCCGCCTCCATTCCCTCGTCAATGGCCGCGCTCGAAACGAACTCTGCACAAACAGAGCAGGAGCCGACCGTGCGGCGGCAGGATTCGTCCCGAGAAGTCGATTCAGAAATGTGTGGCAGGTGGATTGCGATTATCGGTCACTGCCAACGCGATCAGCGTATCAAGGTACGTGGCATTTGCAAGCGGAATTATCGGTTTGCGTGGCTGTTGGCGGCGGTTTGACTGGCCGCTCATCCACGACGCGCCACGACAAGTGACTGGGAGTCCAATACGGAACGCTTGACTTTGTAAGTGACTGATATAAAGGAACTTACAGATATTTGTCAGAAGATGAGAAGTCTCGCATTGACCGGTTCGGCACATTGGGGATATGGTGTTCTGACCGGTGATCCTTGCGGTCCTCTGGACCGAACTGGCGTTGCCGTCCGGAAGTGTCGGAGCGTCCGGGCGGCACGTCGCTTTTTTGCGGCAGAGTTGCGCGCACGAGGCCACGCAAACATTCAGCCGACTTGCCGATGCAGTCAATCACAAGTACGTTCCGGGAGTTCGATTGTCCGATGGATGATTGATGATCCAGCAAAGTGAAACGCACGAGGTCGTGGCATGCATATGAAGATGGTCTTGGCGGGCATCGTTGCCGCGACGATCACATCGGGTTCAGCACGCGCGGTTGACAAGCAGTCATTCGTCGCGCGGTCATCGCTTTCATCGTTGACCAGCACTGTGGTGCAGGTTTCCGAGACACCCTTGTTGAGTGTCTTTCAGGAGGCTGAATCGCCTGCTGAGTCGGATGAGGTCGTGATTGCTCACACGCCCGAACCGTTCGGCACGCGCAACACCTGGCGATTGACACTGCAGGCAGGTGGCGGCCATGACTTAAAGATCTCGGACAACAAGATCATGCTCGCTGGCGTGGGTGTGAGCTACTTCCTGATCGATCATCTGAGCTTCAATATCGAGCTCAACGCAGCATACGTGAATCAGATCGGTCGGAATTCCGGCGGCGTGGATTTCAATGTGCTGTTTCGCTGGCATGTCTTCGATTTCGACACGTGGACGATCTATGCGGATGCGGGAGCGGGCATGATTTTCACATTGAATGACGTACCTGCAGATGGGACGCCTGTGAACTTCACGCCTCAAATCGGCTTCGGTGTGAGTTTCGAAGTCAGCCGCGAAGCTCAACTGCTCATGGGCGTTCGTTGGCACCACATCTCGAACGCGAACACATCTCGGACGAATCCCGGGCGCGACAGCATTTTCGCCTACGCTGGTGTCAGCCTGCCGTTCTGATTCAGAGCGCAGTCGTCAGCCGTCGAATCGACCGAAACACACGCTGACATTGTGACCGCCAAAGCCGAATGAGTTGTTGAGTGCGGCCTTGAGTGGTCGTTCCTGCGCTTCGTTGGCGACGAAATCGAGATCGAATCCTTCATCAGGACTGTCGAGATTCGTTGTCGGAGGCAGCACACCTTCATGCACAGCGAGGATCACCGCGACGGACTCAATCCCCCCCGCTGCCCCGAGCGTGTGACCAGTCATCGACTTGGTCGAACTAATCGCAAGTTTGCGAGCGTGTTCGCCGAACAACGATTTGACCGCAACAACTTCGGCAGCATCTCCGAGCGGCGTGGATGTGCCGTGCGCATTGATGTAGCCAATGTCTTCCGCTGCGATGCCGGCTTGCTCAATCGCCGTCACCATGGCAGCCTTGGCACCGGTGCCGGCTTCATCGGGTGCCGCAATGTGCTGGGCATCGCCTGATGAACCATAGCCGAGGACTTCCGCATATATCCTCGCCCCGCGTGACTTCGCGTGTTCGAGTTCTTCAAGGATCATGACAGCAGCGCCCTCGGCGAGCACGAAGCCGTCGCGATCGCGATCGAACGGCCGCGATGCCTTCGTCGGCTCAGCATTTCGCGTTGAGAGTGCTTTCATGGCAGTGAACGAGCCGATGCACAAAGGCGTCACGGATGCTTCCGCGCCGCCTGCAAACATCACCTCTGCATCGCCGCGCTGAATCAGGTGATAGGCGTTACCGATTGCGTGGCCACCAGTGGCACATGCGGTTGCCACCGCTGAGTTCGCGCCGCGGAGGTTGTAGCGGATCGATACATTGCCCGCGCATGCGTTGACCATGAGTTTCGGCACGACAAACGGGCTGATCTTCCTTGGACCCGTTCGGAGCAGTCTTTCGTGACCGTCCTCGATCGTGAGAATGCCGCCTATTCCCGAGCCAATGACCACGCCACGTCTTGTCGGGTCACCCTGAGAAAAGTCAAGGCCTGAGTCGTCTGCGGCCTCACAGGCGGCGCTCAAGCCCATCTGGCAGAAGCGGTCCATCCGGCGC
>CAZVXI010000018.1:0-15114 GCA_964631295.1 uncultured Isosphaeraceae bacterium | reverse complement strand
ATGCGGACGGCCCATTCATCGTCCTGTTCGAATGCGGTGATCGGCCCGATGCCCGAGCGGCCCTCCTTGAGCGCACTCCACATGGTCGGCACATCGGTGCCTACATCCGTGATGGCCCCGAGACCGGTGACGACAACTCGACGTGCGACGGGTGTACTCATGCGACACATAGTCCCGGACGCCCACATCTCAGTGACTCACCAAGATGGCAATGCCCGCGGGGCGTCACCGGGCGTGGGAGGATCAACTCGAAGAGTTCTTGGCGATGTATTCGATGGCCTGGCCGACCGTCTGGATGTTCTCGGCTTCGTCGTCGGGGATCGAAGTCTCGAATTCGTCCTCGAACTCCATGACCAGCTCAACAGTGTCAAGCGAGTCGGCGTTGAGGTCATTGGCGAAACTGGTCTCGCGCGAGATCTCGCTCTTATCCACGCCCATCTGCTCAGCGACGATGTCGATGACCTTGGCTTCGATTTCGGCTTCCGTCACGGTTGGGTTCTCCTGGGCCGACAGCCAGAAAGTGCTGTCAGCGATCAAACGGTTACTATAGTCTTCCGCCAGCGCCTTGCAACGCGAGCGGCTCGGCCCTGCCGCCACCGGCAGGGTCTTCAGCAGGTCAATCCCCCATCCACGACGAGTGTCTGACCGGTCACATAGCCAGCCTCGTCAGAGGCCAGATACGCCACTGCAGCGGCGATTTCCTCAGGTTGCCCGAATCGGCGGGCTGGAAGACGCTTGGCCACATCATCCTTCAGGGCATCGGGCAACCGCTCTGTCATCGCAGTATCGACGAATCCGGGAGCGACGACATTCGCCGTCACGCCCTTCGCGCCGAGTTCCTTTGCGAGCGTCTTGGTGAATCCGATCAGCCCAGCCTTCGCAGCCGCATAGTTGGCCTGTCCGGGGTTGCCAATGATCCCGGTGACCGAGCCGATGTTGACGATTCGGCCGAACCGACCCCGCATCATTGAGCGCGATGCTGCTCGACAGGCGATGAAGATCGATCGCAGGTTGACCGACAGCACCTCATCAAAGTCCTCGTCGCTCATTCGGAGCAGCAGGCCATCACGCGTGATACCTGCATTGTTGACGAGAACGTCCAGGCGACCGAGATCAGATGCCACGCCTTCGACGAGTTGGGTGACAGCCTCTCCGTCGCTCATGTCGCATGTTCGCACCTCCGCGGAGCCTCCAGCCGACTCAATCTCCCCACGCAGAGTTTCCAACGGCTCGGCGGACCGACTCACAAGCACGACGTGGCTGCCGTCTCTCGCGAGTCGCTCAGCGATGGCTCGGCCAATGCCCCGACTGGCTCCCGTCACGATGGCTACACGCTTGTCGATGCTGAATCTCCACGTCGTCTGGTCAACCAACCAAGGCGGCTTCGAAGCGGAAGAAAAAAGCCGCCGGCATCCTGCGGGATACGGGCGGCCATTGTAGCCATCATTCAGGCGACGCCAACTCGCGTCGCGCGTGCCGGATTATCCGCCACCTGGCGCACCCGGGCCGGGTGCCGGAACCTTCGGTCCACGCGGCGGACGGCGACTGCCCGGGTTGTTTGGCGGGGGCGCAATACCCGGCGTATTGGGGTTACCACCGGGGCTGTCAAAACCGCCGGTCGGCTGAGTCGAATCATCGCTCGCGAGATTCGTCTGCGGAATGTTGTAATCATCATCCGGCTTGGTCGCGAGTTCCATCTCATCAGCCAGCAGGCCGTACCATGCCTGGATCCAGTCAGTGCCAGACAGACGGTTCATCACATCCAGCGGAGTCGCGACGGCTTCAAACGTGTAGTCCGCGCCTTCCGATCGATACTCCCACAACTGCGGCTGATAGTCGAAGCCGACCGTGATCAGGCCAAGCACACACTTTTCGCCCTCAGGACTCGTTCCAGCAGTGATTTCCACGCGCTCGATGTCGTCCGTGGTCTTCTGCCATGTGCCATCATCGACCATTTCGTCGAGTTCAAGCTTCTCCACGTACGGGAGCATTTCACCGAAACTCGTGGCATCGCCTCGCACCTGTGCATCGAAGAATGTCAGCACCGCCGTGCGAACCGCATCATCTTTCGGGGCATTCTCTTCCGCCCACTCAATGCGGCTGTCGATGCCGAGCCGCGTCATGAGTTGATCGATTGGCGTGAACGACGGTGCAGGCGGCGGTGGTGGCGGTGGCGGTGGAGCCTGCGTCACCTGGGTTTGGGGCTCTTCGCCGCCGCAACCCGTCAGTGCTCCGCAAAGTATCGCCGTGCCAACCAAGGCACAGGTCGTTGCGATTTTCGTCAAGTTTCGTGAAAGCTCACGGTTGATCATGGTTGACCACCTTCACTGTTCGGTCGATTCGCCTCATCAGGCCTCGCAGGACGCTCCCGGGGGCCAGTTCGTGGCAGTTGATTGTACCCGCGCCGGCCATCGACTGACAGGACTGAGACCAGCAAACGGGCTCTGTTATCTGTTTGACGAGCAACTCCCTGAGAAGTTCCAAATTATCTGAATCGTGCGGTTGTGCCGTCACATTTGCCCAAACCGGGCATTGAAGCCTCTCCATCGGAGTCTGTGCGAGTACCTCCCCCATTTTCTCGGCCGCCGGGCCCATCAACGGCGAATGGAACGCACCAGCGACCGCCAGTGGCGTCGCCCGCAGGCCTCGCTCTCCAGCAAGCTCAACCGCGCGATCACAGGCCGATTTATGGCCTGAGAGCACGATCTGGCCGGGTGCGTTGAAGTTCGCACACACCAGCACGTCGCCCTGCTCCACTGCCTTCTGACAGAGCTCAGCCGCCTGAATCTCATCAGCCCCGATCAACGCAACCATCCCCCCACCGGACGCCTCCGCCGCCTCCTGCATCAAGCGCCCACGTTCAGCCACGACCCGCAAACCATCAGCAAAAGAGAAGACCCCGGCAAGATGAAGCGCCGTGTACTCGCCAAGCGACAGCCCCGCAGCCTGCACAATCGCTTCATCCGCGAATGTCGTGTTTTCATCGTCGCCGCCCCGCTCGCACAGGCCGCGCCAACTCGCGACTGAACACACGTAGATTGCCGGCTGCGAAACATCGGTCTGGTTCAGTCGCTCAGGCGGCCCCTCGAAACACAACTGGCTCAATGGCGCCCCGAGCCGATCGCCCAGAACGTCATCCGCCTCGGCGAACACAGCCCTGGCCGCCATCGACTGGTCCGCCCATACCTTGCCCATCCCGAGTGCCTGCGCCCCCTGCCCCGGGCAGATGACCGTGATTCCTGGAGTCTGTTGATCACTCATAGGCGGTGAGTGTAGCGACTCGCAACGTGCGTATGCGTTGAGTCGTGGCGACGCTGCCTGCACTTTGTCGCCAGCCCCGCGGTCAGAACTGCCAGACGCTGGAGGCCCATGTCAGGCCGCCGCCGAACGCAACGAGCACAGCTTTGTCGCCACGCTTCACCTTGCCCGCACGCCAGAGTTGATCGAGACACAAACCGACCGAACCCGCGGATGAGTTACCGAACTTGTCGATGTTCACATGCACCTTTTCGCGCGGCAGGCCGATCTTGTCGATCGCTGATTCGATGATGCGCACATTGGACTGGTGGCAGATGAACTGCGCGACATCATCCACGCCGAGCCCGGTCTGCTCAAGCGCATCCTCAATGACTTCGCGGAACTTCGTGACGGCAAAGCGATAGACCTCACGGCCGTGCATGCGCAGATTACCCAGCCGGATCGGATTGTCTGTATCGTCCTCCGGGATGTCCTGCTCCCGCGTCGGCATATAGAGCGTGTGCCAATGCGAGCCGTCGGCCTGCATGACCTGGTACTGGCTGCCGAGGCTGACATCGTCATCAGCCGTCAACACTGCAGCGCCGGCAGCATCGCCGAACAGAATCGACACACTGCGGTCGTCGTAATCAACAGCGGTCGTCATTGCATCGCATCCGATGACACCAATCGCCTTATGCCTGCCCGATCGAATGAGCGAATCTGCCACATTCATCGCATAGACGAAGCCGCTGCACGCCGCCACAAGATCGAACGCCCCCGCTGGCACAGCATCCACCGCAGTGGCAACACGACATGCATTCGATGGGCATGTCATCTCCGATGTGACGGAGGCGAGGACCACCATGTCGAGGTCCTTGCCCGACATATTCGCATCTTCAAGTGCACGCTGCAGCGCATCCCGAGAGAGTGTGAATGTGCCTTCACACGTCTGGTCAACCTTGCGTCGTTCGTGGATCCCCGTGCGCTGGATAATCCACTCATCGCTCGTGTCCATGATCTTTTCAAGGTCTGCATTGGTGAGCACGCCGTCCGGGACGGCTGAACCAATGCCTGCAACACGCACGCCGAACTGAGATGGTGAAGTGGCGTTCATTACGCGGGTTGATTGACGAGCGACAGTTCTCTGAGCCGTTCGACGATGGTCTCATTCACCTGCTGGTTGAGGTATTCCTTTGCGCGCTTGACGGCGCTCACGATTGTGCGAGCCTCGCTTGACCCGTGACAGATCAGGCACAGGCCGTTCACACCCAGGAGCGGCGCGCCGCCGTATTCGTGATAGTCGTGCTTCGCGTAGATGCTCTTCACGACCTTACCGACCGGCTCGGCCAGATGTGGGTCCATCTCGGTGACTCCGCGCACCACCGCCTTGAATATACCCGCAGAAAGACCCTCGGAAAGTTTGATGATGACATTGCCGACAACACCATCGGTGATGACAACATCCGTTTCGCCATCAAACACCCCGCGCCCTTCCACGTAACCAATGTAGTTGAGCCCTTCCACCGAACGAAGCATGTCGCGCGCTTCCTTCATGTCGGCTGTGCCCTTTTGCTCTTCCCCGCCAACGTTCATAAGCGCGACACGCGGGTTGTCCATCCCGAGAATGCGACGAGCGTATACATCGCCCATCACCCCGTACTGGGCGAGGTGGCTCGGCTTGGGTTCGATGTTCGCGCCAACATCGATGAACACAACCGGGCCGGTGAACGTCGGCAAGGTCACACAGATGCCCGGGCGAAGAACACCCGGGAGTCGCCGCATGTACATCTGGGCGGCCGTCACCTTCGCACCGGTGTTGCCAGCTGAGATAATTGCATCAAGCGGATTTGACGCTCGTCTGCCCGACATTGCGGCCAGTCGGGTGATTGAACTGTCGGGCTTGTTGCGAACCGCCTCGACGGGCGACTCGTCCATCTCGATGACTTCGCTGGTCGCCACGACCTCGAACGTGCCTGGCGAAGCAGTCGCGTCAACAGCGGGGCGAATGACTGACTCATCGCCCACGAGGACGAGACGATCCCCCGGATCGAGCGCCGCGGCTGCAGCGATCGCACCCTCCAGAATGGCATCGGGCGCGTGGTCGCCGCCCATGACGTCGATGCCGATCCGCATCGATTAATCGCTCTCTTTGACTCGGACCTGAAGACCCGGCCGGACGTACCCGCTGTTCGGCGATGCACGGTGCGGCAGTTTGGGCATACCGCTCAACGGGCAGATCACCAGTTGCACCGGCTTCAGGGCATGGTGCGAACGTCGCTGACGCTTGCGGCGTGGGGATGTTCGAAACGCTGGAACTGCCATGGAGACAACCTCTTGGGAAAACCCTCTTGGAACAGGCTGGACGCCCGCAGCACCGACCGAGGCTGGCCAAACCAACCTACTCTCTGCGGCCTCTGCGAAGGAACCGCCCAGCAGCAGATCGCGAGCCACGCAGTGTAGATTCAGGCCGCAGGCGTGTCAACGAACCCCCCGGCCATCGGCTCACATCAGGATCATGGGCAGGGGGATGCCTCCGTTCCAGATCATCGCGACCGCATCGGCCGCAAGCCGCTTCCCGGTCGGGTCGATCAGCCACAGCCAGTCATCAAACAGGAACTCAATGCGAATCGCCAGCAGTGCGATTCGGCCCATCACCGTATATCCGAAGGCGGCACCGAAGGTGATCATCAGGAACCAGATACCCAGCCGGGCCGTCCCGCCGACGACACCCTTATGCTCGAATGAGAAGAAGAAGTACACGATGCACGCGAGAATCCCGATCACCAGGATCAAGTTGCGGAACGAGGCCCAGAAGTCGAGTTCCATCATCGGGTTGCCGGCCGGGTCGAGCATCGCCGTGCCATCCGCCGCATACTGTGGCACCTTCACCCACAGCGAGACGATGGAGTTGCGAATCTGCGCGAGGAAGTCAGCGTGGATGAAGCTCACGAGCCGGAACCCGCAAAACACGCCGATGATGAACGCCATCGGCCATCGGCTGATCCACCCGCCCTTGGGTGAGAGCCTCCACAACAGCATCACGCCAAGCAGCAGTGGAACGATGTAGACCCACTCGGTCGGCTCGTTCTCACCAAGGCCGGGCAACGCCCAACTGCGCACAAGGCCAGGCGACAACTTCCCCAGCAGGTTGGGCACGATCATGTCCCAGAAGCCGGACACCATCCAATACGCGGCTGATATGCCGACAAAGACGGATTCAGCAACCTTGTAAAATGGATTGTCTCCGAACAGGAATGACATGACTGCAAGCGTGAAGAACGCCGCGACCCACAACCCAAGTGTCCGCGACATACTCATGCGAAACTCAGTTTGCGATGGATCTTTGGCCATCTCAATGTTGTACTGCCGCGCAGTCGCCGGATCGTACTTCGACCAACGGTGATCGGAGTTCTCCGCGTCGGGATTGACTTCAACTTCCTGCACATACACCGTGCCAACAAGGCCACCGGCAACGAGCATGCGCACGCCGAGGAATGTTGCGCCAAGCAGGAACACAATCAGCCAGATGCGATTCTCTTTGCTCACGATCCACCCTCCCGTCGGCGACCGACAAAGAAGATGATGTTGCCGACGATGATCAGTACAACCATCAGCACATGCGCCACCAACTGCGGCCCCATGCGGCGCTGCGCCTCCAGATACTTCCCGGGCACATCATCACCCCCGTACTTGTCCATCACGAGTTTCTCGTACTCAGAAGCCCCCTTGATGGCTGCGAGCAAACCCGGCAACTGCTGCGGGATATATGGATACAGCAGCGGCGCCTGAACGCCCGTACACCCAGCAACAAGTTCGATGTCCTGCGGATACGCCGTCACTGCGTACTGCACCCATTCCTTCGTGCCCGGATAGCCGGCAGAAACATTCACGACGAGGTCCATCGTCTGGACACTGTCGACGTCTTCCATCATCGGAATGTCTTCAATGGCTGTCCCCCTCGAATCAGTCGTCACCTGCTTGGGCAGATTGGTCACGATGACCTTGATGACGCCCTCATTGCCCGACTTGAAACCGAGGTTCACGTAATCTTCGCCGTAGGTGAGTTCAAAATCTGCTTCGATGACTGACTTGATGCGATCATCGATCATCTGCCGTCCGAGCGGCCAGAGCGAGATGAAGTACATCTTGAGTTTCTTCTTCGCGCAGTGATACATGAACGTCGTCGCCATCGGCCCGAGTTCACCCTCACTGCCGGGATCAAAGTCATACGCAAGCATGACTTTGTCACCTTCTTCGAGTGCTTCGATCTTGTCGAACACCGCCTGCGCAAGGGGCAGCGCTGTCTCAGGGAATGTTTTCTTCGTCTTGCCGATCACATAGATCGGTATGGCGACAGAGAGGAACATCAGCAGGAAGATCCACCGCCGATCAAGGTCTCTGAAGAACTCGTACATGGCTTACTCCTCTCCAGAGCCGAGGTAAGAACGATCAACGCCGAGCAGAATCTTCAGCGAAACTGATGCAGTCCCAAGGGCCACGCCGATCATGATTGCGCGGTTCCCCGCGGTGTTGAAGACGTCCATCAGATACACCGTCAGCTGTTCAAGCCGCAGGCCGGCCAGCGGGCCCTCGGCGTCAATGAAGTCTGTAAGAAACACACCCGCGGCAGTACGGCCGAGCAGAATAATGAACGCCGTCCCGAGCAGCAGCATGGCTTCGACGTTCTTCGCGCGAAACGCTCGGAATGCTGCTGACGCCACATAAAAGGCAAGCATCGCAAAGATCGTGGCCTGCAGTGGCACAAACATGTACTGGTAAATCCACCAGAACGGGCTGCCAATCTCGTTGTAGTTGCCCGACCACCCATGCTCCGGGAAGTTCGGATTTGGCGGGACACCCCACTTCACCAGTCCGACATACAACATCGCCAGAAACGAAACGATCGTAATGACCGAGTATCCCCAGCCGGCGGCATGATCAGAGACTTTCTTCAAGTGTGTCTTCAGCAGATTGCCGCCGCCGAGGATGAATGCGATCGCCGCGAGGATATTGAACCAGGTGCCAACATCCTCTCCCCACGACTGCGTGTAGGGAATGAAGTATGCGATGATCATCACGAACCCGGCGATCATCGCGATAAAGAGCGGAACACTGCGTTTCATGAACCGTCTCTCCTTTAGGTCAAAACCGTGTTCTTGAGGTAATCGAGCATGCCCTGGAAAAACGGCGATCCGGACATCGACGCCAGCGTTGCGATGGCAACACCAACAACCAGCACGACTGCAACGATGATCTTGCCGACATCCTGACCCTTCAGCGAGCCAAGCTGCTCAGGCGAACCAGACAAGTAGGCTGACGCAGCGAAGAACTCCTCGCCGATCAGCGTGTAGTCGCACGCAGCAACAAAGAATGGCAACTGCGCCGGCATCGCGGTCCCGGCAATCTGAATCGCACCAATCGAGTTGCCTGTCTCCGCGAGGATCAGAGACTCAGCGTAGAACACACCCATGTAGAAGCACGCCGCCGGCTTCTCGCGAACCATCATTCCCTGCAAGTAAGCCACGTAGCCGAACTGCTCATCCGTGACATAATAGATGAGGTCGTTGTTATACGCATCCGGACGACCCGCTTCGAGAAATGCTGCTTGAACCGTTTCGCGTGCTGCCGTCATCACCAGTGAACGCGCTGTCGGCACCTCAACCTTGGCATCAAACTCGGCGGCAATCTTCGAGACATGCGAGAGAACCGTCAGGCCGGCGATCGTCTGAATCTCGTTGATGTCCTGAATGCCGGGGACAAAGAGACACGGACGGCCCATCTCCGTCGCCCGGCCGACCGCTTCATCGACTGCTTCCAGGCCGCCAATCTTGCGGACCTTGATTGGCTTGCCGCCACGTGCGTGCGCGATCCAGAAAATCACAGCTCCACAGAACACCGTCACGATGACGAGCAGCCAGCCCCGGGTCAGGTCGAACGGCTGCATGAGTGGCACGCTGGGTGTTGTGAGCTGAGCCGGCACAGAGCTCGACGCACCACTCATCGCAACGACTCGAAAGAAGTATGCCGTATTCGGTTGCAGTTCACGCGCGACGTATCTGGATGTTCCAGCTTCCACCAACTCAACAAGTGCATATTCGCCATCAAGTTCCGTGGACTTGGTGATCTCGTAGAAATCAACGTTGCCCGGATCGTCCGGCGAAAGATCCCATGTCAGAATCAGCTGCTTGCCATTGTCCCAGTCAAAGTCAACCGCCTGCACATTGCTGGGTGGCGCGGGAGCGTCCTGGGATTGCGCTGCAGCCATCGCAGCGACGCCCGAAACGCCAACCAGCGCGACAATCCCAATGATGAATCTTCTGGCTCTGGTCATACAGTGCCTTTCTGGCTCAGGCCTCAATCAGCTCCACATTTGCGCGTGGAATGGTGACACTCTCGCCGGAATCGAGCTTCACTTCAAGTACGCGCGCTTTTGATCCACTGCCGAGCACCGCCGGTTCAGCGGGCAGGCCACTCACTTCGCCGATCAAACCGAAGTACGGGTCGCGAATAATGCGAACGCTTCGACCGACACTGAGCAGCCCGACTTCGCCCTCGCCTTCGGACGATGCAGACCCCTCACTCGTCAGCGGCACAATGATTTCCGGCCGCATCACGCCTGCGCGAATCTGTGTCGCGCCGTTCACGGATGCCTCGTGCCCCTCATGATGCTCGAGCAGCGAGAATGTCCGCCTCGCCATGGAGATATCTCCAAAACCCTCGGTAATCACAACGGTGAGGCCTACGTTCTCAGAACCGGTGATCGCCACGCCGAGGTCGTAGCCGAGAAACTCCTTGAGATCCTGATCATCCAGACCCCCGGACACAACGGCGGCTGCACCCACATCGCGCGCTTTCTTGATCGCTGCATCAGTCGCGCGAGCTCCACCAACGACGATTGCATCCTTCATTTCCGGCGTAATCAGGTCGGCTGTCAGTTCCTGTTCATGCGATTTACACGCAAGGCGAATCGGGCCGGACGTTTCCCCGCCGACACCGAAGATCCCCTGAATGAAGGCAACCTCATTCTCGATAATGCAGCCTTCTTTCTCGATAACCTCGGCCACTTTGCCAGCCATGTACGCACGCACCTGAACGGGTATGGGCTTACCGCGAATGATCACCTGTCCAGTCACATCGGAAATCGTCTCGATCGTGCCTTCCGTCTTGCTCGTGTAGGTCTTCTTGAACATGCCGAACATGCCCTTGGTCTGCGCGAGATCTTCCCCGGCTTTCACGCGCTCACCCTCATGCTTGAGCATGCATTCCTTCACGTCGCCGGCCGGCATCGAGAGCAGGTTGGCCATGTTCAGAGGCGTGATGTCGCCGGGCATGTGGGTTTCCGCCACAACGTCTCCCGGGCCTACCGCATCGCCGACCTTCACAAGTACTTCGCCCTCAATCGGCAGCACACGTCGCACGCGGTGCGTCGTGTGATTCGTGACTTTCAATCCTGGTGTATATGCCTGTCCCATGGTTCTCCACGCGTCGCTCAGACCGCCGCGAGTTGCTCCTCCGGATAGAGATCAACTGCCCCGACCCACCGCGCGATCGTCTTCTGCGACTCACTGCGATCTTCCGGCAGACGCAGTGGCCGACCGCGCGCATCGAGTACCAGCCCCACGTGCCCGCCGCGTGCTTGCTTCTTCACCGGCTTGCCCGGACCAGCACCAAAGTCGAATCCGCGCGCCGGCTCAATACTCACCTCCACCGTCTCGCCCGGACCGAGCGGCAGCATCGTGAGATCGCCATACATCATCTCGCCGGACTCATTGAGACTATCCCCGCTGATCGTGTACGAGAAGCAAGGCCTGCCGGCCTTCCCTTCACCCTTCGCAGCGACACACGTGCCGAGATACACCAGGCAGTCTCGTTCAAAAACCTCAACTGCGGCCTGCGCGTGTACTTCGGCCAACACGCCCAGGTGCGGCATCATGAAGATGCTGTCCTTCGCCAGCCGCGTAAAACCCTCCGGCTCGAATGCATCGACAAGCAGCATTGCCGTCTGGTGATAGCGCGGCGCATGCGAGAGAACACCGCCGGATGCAACCAGCAGATTCAGCTTCATGTTGTCGACGATTGTCTCGCCGCCCGCCGTCTGCGTGAACGTGTCGCCGACGGTGCGCTGCTGCTGCACACCCTTCAAGGTTGTTGCAAACTCCTTGTGCTGCAGGTACGCAAGACGCAGCGCCTCGCGCGCCACTGCCTGCTCGAACACCAGCGCCTCCCGCGTCTGCGGAATTGTCGTCGGGCGGATCATCTTGTTCTTCACGCGGTTCCGCAGTTCACGTTCATCCATATCGAAGTGCACCCAGCGCAGCACATTATGCATCCCCGCTTCCGCGCACACATTCGAAATCGAGTAACTCATTCCCAGGTTGGCCGACACCGTCCGGTTGAATGTCTTGTCGAACACGCTGAAGACATCAGTCGTCGCACCGCCGATGTCGACACCAACCACGTTGATATTCTGATCCTCGGCGATTCGCTGGAGGATGTTCCCAACCGCACCGGGTGTCGGCATGATCGGCGCATCCGTCCAGCTCATCAGTTTGTCATAGCCGGGTGCGTGCGCCATCACGTGCTCGAGGAACATATCGTGTATCGCGTCACGTGCCGGGCCGAGGTTCTCATTCTCAAGCTTCGGCCGGAGATTCTCAACGATCTGCAGATCGATCGACTCATCGAACGTCCTCTGCACCTCTTCGCGCGCATCTTTGTTGCCCGCATAGATCAGTGGCATGACGTATTCCTTGCCGAACCTCGGTTGTGGCTTGGCAGGCGCGATCAGTTCAGCAATCTCCACAACCTTGGCGGTATTGCCACCATCTGTCCCACCGGAGAGCAGGATCATGTCCGGCCGCAGCGCGCGAATGCGCTCGATCTGCTCGTGCGGCCGACGCCGATCGTTTGCGGCGATGACATCCATGACGATGGCGCCCGCACCAAGCGCCGCGCGCTTCGCGCTCGCTGCGGTCATCTCCGCGATCACTCCTGCGACCATCATCTGCAAGCCGCCACCGGCTGAAGAAGTGGAGATGTAGATGTCGCATCCCTCATCATCCGTTGCGGGATGAATGATCTTGCCTTCATCGTTCACAAGGCGACGTCCAGCAAGTTCCTGCACTTCTGTGACGGAGTTGACAACACCGATGGTGACATCCGCAAACGGTTCCTCGACCGTTGTCGGCGCTTCACCGCGATGCGTCTGACGGTAGACACCATCCACCTTCTGGATCAGGATCGCTTTGGTCGTTGTCGATCCACAATCCGTCGCGAGGATGACATTGACCTTGTCAAGATCGATCTTGCTCATCTCCATCCTTTGTTGCGGCTGTCTGTGATGCTGCACCCGATTTTCGTCGTTGCTTCTCGCGTGCCTCGTGCTGCTCTTCAAATTGTTCTATCCGCCGGGCGATGTACTCGATCGAGCCGCGCTGCTCAGCGAACTCGGCAAAGTTTTTGTAATGCTCGTGGAACTGCCCGGATGACATTGCAAACACGGCAGGCTCCGCAAAGTGCAGCCCCTGCGCCGCAAGCCAGTTCAGTGGGCGGCACGTTTCCAGAGCGATCAGGCTCGGCGTCGCCAGGTGCCGCATGGTCACCTGCCGGGCAATCCAGTCAACCGGAACCTGCTGCTCGGGTGTCGGCTCTGCCGCCCCCGGCTTGTCGATCGCAAATGCATGTTTGAACCATCCGCGTTTCATTCGCGTGCGCCCTCCGGTGATGCGCTCAGCAGCGACGCGTCAAGGTGCCCGCGAATCGCGCGCATCGCCTCGTCCCGAACATTGCCGAACAGAAGGTGCACGCCCTGGATTGAATCCAGCAGCGATGCACGCGAACGGGTCGACAGGAATCCGCCGTTCACATCACTCGCAAACCGCCGGACATCCGCCCATCGCACGAACCGCCGCGAAAATGGATACTGCGCGCAAATACCCTCTTCAGAGACAACAAAACGGCTTGGCATGAAGAACCGGTTGAGCGCAACCACCAGAATGATGATCGCAACGCCACCCCAGTGTGCAGATTGGCCCATCACCCCGGCCGCCACCGCAAGCAGCAACACCAGCCCGACGCCGAGCGCCGCCCTGCCAGGCTGCTCGCGGGCAGGAAACGCCCGCCACTCGAACTCAATATGCTGCAAATCCGTCTCAGACATGTTTATATGCAAAATAATGAATGCGTTGAAAGCCCAATATCTGCCGTAGCGTAGCGGAACTGGCGTCGCTGCGAAACGCCTCCCGCTCCAACTGGACACAAAACCCGCCCGCTCATGCCACTTCATCGCTCGAATCCGTGCAATCCAGCCGCGTTGTCGCGTTCGAGCCAAGCCAGATGCGTTCCCCTCCCACCCGTTCAACCGACAAACCACGCATCGCGTTGATCCCAACTACCCGTCCGGTGACCACTTCCCCGGCTCGCGCAAACGACACGACCTCGCCGGTCATCGCATCAAACTCGGCGAACGCATCAGCAATCTCACGATCGGCCCGGCCCGCCCATGTATCGAGCGCCTCCAGGATGGCCCGCATCACATCAAGCCTCTCCACCACCACGCCGATCTCCGCCAGTGAGATCGCCGCCCGCCCCACATCCGCCGACAGCCGCCCCGCACCCACGTTCACGCCAACGCCGACGAGCGCCCGCTCGGAATCCTGCTCAATAAGAATGCCCGCCAGCTTCCGTCCACCCGCAACAACATCGTTGGGCCATTTGATTCCCGGCCGGACCGTCACCTCCGCTGGCACCAGCCGGTCAACCGCGCTCGCCACCGCGACCGCCGCCCAGACCGCCAGCCGCTCGGGCAACCCCGCTGCCACCACGCATGTCATCGCCATCCCGTGCCTGCCATTATCCTCCCACCGCCTGCCACGCCTGCCACGCCCTGCCGTCTGATGCCCCGCCACGACGATCTGCCCCGGCCGCGCACACATCCGTTTCGCCGCATCCTGTGTCGAGTCTGTTTCCGCGAGCACCGTCACGCGATCAAACAACCCCAGCGGCTCAATCGCCCGCTCGAGCGCTTCCGCCCAATGCCGCAGTTCATCCGTCGTCTCCACCGACTGCTGATGCTGCATCATGCCATCTCCGCCCGGAGGTCCAGCCCGATGTCCAGGCACTGCACCGAATGCGTCAACGCACCCACGGAAATACGATCCAACCCCGCCTCCGCTGCGCCACGCACCGTTTCGAGCGTGATTCCGCCCGATGCTTCCAGCAACAACCCTCGCTGCTCTGCATCACGCATCGCCACCGCCTCGCGCATGACATCAGCCGGCATGTTGTCCAGCAGCACGATGTCCACCACGCCCGCATCCAGCGTCAGCAGCGCTCCCAACTGTTCCAGCGTGTCGACTTCCACCTCGACAAACTGCAACCGCCCCATCGCCCTCGCCCTGGCCGCCGCCAGCGCAATCGCGCCCGGCAACTCCCCCAGCGAAAGATCCGCGATGTGATTGTCCTTATACAACGCTGCATCGAACAGCCCCACGCGATGCAGCGTCCCCCCGCCGCAGCGCACCGCGTACTTCTCCAGCATCCGCATGCCGGGCGTCGTCTTGCGCGTGTCGCAGATCGCAGGGCTCTTCCCCCCCGGCCCGGCCCCGGCCACAGCATCCACGTACGCCCGAGTCTGCGTCGCAATGCCCGACAACCGCCCGACAACATTCAGCAGCGTCCGCTCGATCATGAGCATGCCGCGCAGTTCGCCGGCCAGTTCCGCCAGCACATCACCGGCCTGCACGCGGTCACCATCAGCAGCGCGCTGCGCCACCTGCACATCAACGCCCGCCACCTCGATGATCGCCTCGCACACCGCCAGCCCTGCCGCGACCCCGGCCTGCCGCGCCACGATCGTCCCGGCCGCCCGCGCGCCCT
>CAZVXI010000017.1:33518-33821 GCA_964631295.1 uncultured Isosphaeraceae bacterium | reverse complement strand
AATCTGTCTCACCTTCAAGGAAACCCCACGCGTACCCGTCTTGCTCCGCCTGCGTAACGTAGCCGGTCGCCTCGACGAATGCAGCAAACTGTGCGTTGGTGACTGGTGTACGATCGATAAAGAAATCGTCGAGGCGAACCTTGTGTACAGGGCGCTCATCGGGATGGCCTGTGGTGCTGCCCATTTGGAAGTCACCACCCTCGAGCAACACCATGTCAGGATGTTCTTGTGAAGTGTCAGGTGTGAGTGTTGACTGTTGTGCTCCGGCTGTGCTCGCCAAGACAGACAGTACAATCACACATG
>CAZVXI010000017.1:0-33508 GCA_964631295.1 uncultured Isosphaeraceae bacterium | reverse complement strand
GCAACATTGATATTTATTCATCGAATCCTCCAGGCAGGATGTCCATTGAGCGGCGAGATACCAACAGCGCAGACAGGCAGTGCCTGCCACCTGAAGGTGGCTCATGACGAAGCAGAATGACGACCCGCGCAATGTTCGCAGAACTCAAGTCAGTCTGGCGCGGGCGGTTTCAACTCAAAACCGGCCAGCCGGAAGAAGTATTTCCGGATTCATGTGAGATTCGCTGAAAGTGCCGACAATGAATGCTCTGCGGACCTCAACTGATGTGCTCATTTCAAGGACAACAAAGCACAGATACACGCCCCACAGGATCGCCGAGAGGCATCTGCGGGGATTAAAGCGTGGGCCGAGCGCGAAGCGTCCGGCGACCCCACCACAACGCAAGAATCGTTGTGATGATCTTCGTCCCGGCTGTGACGACGCCTCGCACCGTGCCTGAGATCTTGCTGCGCCCGCTGTGTCGGCGGCGATAGGGCACATCCACCTCAGTGATCGGGATTTGCAGCAACGCCGCTTTCATCTGCATTTCCACGGTCCAGCCCCATGTCCGGTCAGCCATCTGCAGCCCGTTCAGCGTGCGCCATCGAACGGCCCGCATCGGGCCGAGGTCGCTGTACTTCACGCCGCCAAGAATGTGCATCATGGTACATGCCAATCGGTTACCGAATCGCTGCACGAAGTTGAGTGATCCCGGCTGCGCGAGGCGCACGCGTGAACCGATGCAGATATCGACTTCTCCAGACATAATCGGCGCGAGCACACTTGGAAGCGACCGCGGATCATCGGACAGATCAGCATCAACAAACGCGACGATGGCCGGAGGCCCGCTCTCGTTGGATGTGATCCACTGCAAGGCTGCAAGACAGGTTGCGCCGTAGCCGCGTTTCTGCTCACGTACAACGACTGCGTCGCGCGCCCCGGCGGCCTCACCGGTGCCGTCCGTCGAACCGTTGTCTGCCAGGATGATGTATCGAAAGCGATCGCGCACCGGTTCGATTGCAGCAAACAGCGCATCGATATTCTCGATCTCGTTGTATGCAGGAATGATCAGGTCGCAGGTGAAGCCGCTGCCGTGCTGCTCGTGTTCAGTTGGCTCAGTGGTCATGATCACCGTGTTCGCTGTGATCATGAGAATGATCGTGGCCGTGCTCGTGCATGGCCTGGTGGCGTTTTTCATCTGCGACGAGGCCGTCGTACACGAAACCGACCCACTGATCCGGCTGCATGAAGCCGTTGCCCCAGCGTTCGTCGTGGTCAGCAGTCGGCTTTGCTGCGATGATCTGTTCGCGCGTGCTGCCGGCCTCGATCATCGCAACGATGGCCGACCGCATAGACACAAGCATGTCGCGATACGACAGCAGCTCCTGTGGCGTGGAGAGTTCGCCATGGCCGGGGATGATCTTCGTATTGCGATCGCACATATCCAGTACGTGTGTACACGCGCGAATGATCCCGGTAATCGATCCGCCGCTGCCGACATCAATGAACGGGTAGCCGTTCTGGAAGTAGATATCGCCCATATGAAACACGTTCGACTTGCGAAAATGAATAATCGAGTCGCCGTCCGTATGCGCGTGTGGCATGTGAAACGCGTGCAGTTCATCCCCATTCCAGTGAAACGTCACACCCTCATCGAACGTGATAACAGGAATGGCCTCGTCTGGCGCAGCAGGCACAGTCTGATTGAACGCCTCCATGAACTGTTCGTTGCTGAGGCGCTTGTGAACATTGGTATGAGCGACGATGATCGCACCTTTGTTGCCGAGGTTCTCGTTTCCGCCCGTGTGATCGCCGTGCCAGTGGGTGTTGATGACGAACCGGACTTCATCATCGGACAACGTGCGGATCGCCTCGAGGATCTTGCCAGTCAGCGGCGCGTACTGGTCATCAATCATGAAGACGCCATCATCACCGATCGACACCCCGATGTTCCCGCCGAGACCCTTGAGCATGTACACACTCTCGGCGACCTTGACAGGTTCAATCTCAGCATCACGGAAGTTCTGGCCGTGCGCGTGTGTTGTCAGAGTCATCACTGTCAATGCAGCGATGGTGGAAGCAATCTGTGGATTCAACGACATGGCGACTCCCTGTGACAGCCGGGCTGGGAAATCCAACATGCTATGTCGCCGGGATATTCCGTGTTGCGCGGGAAAACGACCCGCACTCTGCGTGAGTACGGGCCGAATATGTTGAGCAACTGTTCTGTCAGGAGCAGTCCGTGCCCCAGTTGGAGAGAACTGTTAACAGGTCTGCCAGGCCAACCATGCCGTCCGCGTCCACGTCGCCATCCGGGCCGGTTGTCCCCCAGTTGGAGAGAACCGAGAGCAGGTCGGCAAGTCCGACAGTGAGGTCGGCATTTGCATCACCCGGGCACGGGATGACGCCGTCACATGCGACGACAAGCGTGCCTTCGCCTGTTAGTACATCGAATCCGCCCACGCGAATCAGATACGTCTGCCCGAAGTCGACTGGCACTGTGAGTTCTGCACGGAGGCCGCATTCGATCGTGCCGGGATCGTCGACGCAGCCGAGAAGCGCGTCTTCAAGTTCTGCCGGATCGCAGGAAGTCGTCGCATACACCGCGAGTTTCGTATCGAAGTCTGCATCAGCGCACGTGCTGACTGTGAGATCGCCCGTGCAGGCAGCCGTGTAGACGAACCAGATGTCCTGATTCACTAGGTCGTCTGTTGATTCCAGGCAATCTGCGTGGGCCGGGCCGTCGGTCGTCGCGTCCAGTGTTGAGAACGCATGTGGTCCATCAGCGATCGCGATAGCGTCAGCGCAGTCGTCATTCACCGGCGGCACCGGGCATGTGAGGTCGATGCACACAGTGCCGTCACCTTCGAACATGCCCGTGAGATCATCGCATTCGTTCTCGAACATCTCCGCACACGTGTCATCCGGCAAGCAGCATGCGCCGAACAACGGATCGGGACACGTAACCGTCCCGCACGTGGAGCCATCTCCCTGAAACTCGCCGTCCATGACAGCGCAATCAAAATCGCTGAGTTCCATGCATGTTCCGTCATTGAGGCAGCACGCGCCGAACGGCGGACACTCCTCGATCATCAGAACAAAGTCCAGGTCCGGTGCAGGGTCGAAGTGGTCGACCATCAGGAAGTACGTGCCTGCAGTGAGTTCCGCCTGGAATGATTCGGTTGGCGAGAACGAGAACGATGATGCAAGGCAGGACACTGCATCGACCGGGCACGCATCATGCAATGCCATACCGACGAACCCACTTTCACCGATAACGGTGAACTGCAGGCATGCATCCGCGTCGAGCGTAATGGCATAGATCATGTCTTCGCCGCCGTCCCACGAGCCGAGGCATGTGTTGATGTAGTTGTTACCGCGTCCAGCCGTCGTGTTGGTGTTCTCGTAGGGGAGATTCTCCGGCAGGAGCGGCACCTCGAGCGGGAAGAAGCAGTTGTCACCTTCCAGAGTCGGCGGGCAGAATACACCATCGCAGGTTGTGTTGTCGCCCTGGTACAGGCCGAACAACTCGATGCACTCCCACTCCTGCACTTCGATGCATGTTTCGTCCGGAAGACAGCACGCGCCGAAGGGGCACTCTTCGATTGTGAGATCAAAGCTTGTATTGTCAGGCGGAGGGAATGTATCAACCATGATGTAGTACGTACCCGGATCCAGCACCAGTTGCAATATATCCGGATCGTCAGAGCTGTCGGCAACGGCAATGCATGAGTCGAAACCTGTGCACTCGGTCGCGATCGCAAAGCCTGCCCAGATCGTCGCTGCATCCAGCGTGAAGCGAAGGCAGGTGGTCTCGGTGACCTCAAACTCATAGATCAGGTCTTCGCCACCGTCGTAGTCGTCAAGGCATGTGTCGTCGTAGTCATCGCCCGCGCCAACCGTCGAGCCGGCTTCAATGTGCGGCGCACCAGCCGGGAATGCCGGCAGAATGATCGGAGACGCGCAATCTGCACCAGTCGCGCCGCGCAGGTTCGATTGTCCGCGCCGTGCCTGTGCCGAAGCATCCGGCGTCAGCACGAGCCCGCTGGCAATGGCAGCACATCCAAGGAGCAACTTTGCACGTGTATTAAGCATTCCGTTCTTCCTTCATTCCTCTTCGGGCGATGGTGCGCGAGTCTTCGGGCCTCACGACCGGTCAATGTACATGATCTGCCGTCCAATCGCGATGATCAAAGCGAGTTGCCCCAGTTTGACAGGACGTTGAGCAGGTCTGCGAGGTCAACATCGCCGTCGCCGTCGGTATCACCATCCGGGCCGCTCGTGCCCCAGTTGGAGAGCACCATGAGCAGGTCCGCAAGGTCAACATCGCCGTCGCCGTCGGCATCGCCCTCAAGCTCGCACGTGTCCGGTATGCCGTTGCCATTGTCATCTGCAAGGCCATTCTCAGGCACAAGTTTGTAGATGGTGCCGAACAGCGAGACAATGTACACCTCGCCGTATGCATCTTCGCCGAATGCCACGATGCCGTTGATGGCGCCCACGTCCGGCGCGAGTTCTGCAGTGCGCTCGGTGACCGGCCCGGCCGTCTCAGAGTCCCTGTCGTAGCGCAGGCTCCAGATCTGGTTGGTGACAAAGTCGGCGAAGAAGTACGTACCTTGCAGATCGGGCATCGCGCAGCCGCGATACACACTCCCGCCGGTAATCGACCGGCTCGCGAAACCCGGGTGTTCGTACGCATGCTTGTGAAACACAATGTCGCTGTTATCGACGCAATCACAGTTTGTGTTGTCGATGCAGTACTCACCTTCCTGGCAGTTCCAGCCGAAGTTCGATCCACCCGCGTCGTCAGCGTGCTGAATGTTCACTTCTTCCCACCTCGATCCGCCGACGTCTGCGATGTAGAGGTCGCCCGTATCGCGATCGAATCCACAACGGAACGGGTTACGCAAGCCAAAGTGCCACGTTTCATCGCCCGTGGCACCAGCACCGCGCGACGACCGCCGCGTTGTGAATGGATTATCACCGGGCACGGCCCAGTTGTTCGATGTGTCGGCCGGGAAGTCATCACCATCGATATCGATCCGCAATATCTTGCCAAGCCGATTGGTCACATCCTGCGCTCGCCCACCGCCGCCTGTCGCCGAGCCGCCACCGTCGCCGGACGCAATGTACAGGTAACCGTCGTTTGGCCCGAAGCCGATCCAGCCGCCGTTGTGATTCGATGCAGGCTGGTCGTATTCCATGACCGTATGAGCCGAGTTCGGGTCGGCGACATTTGGATTGCCCGAGACCGTATAGCGCTCGATGCGCGTGGAGAAGCCCTCGACATCATCGTCGTACGTGTAGTTGACGAAGAGGTGGCCGTTGTCCTGATAGTCCGGATGGAAGGCGAGCCCGAGCAGGCCGCCTTCGTTCAGCGTGTCGACCGTGATGCTCAGAAACTCGCCGACGAATGTGCCATCGAGGTTGTAGATGTCGATCTGTCCGCCGCGCCGCACAATGTAAACGCGGTTCAGCTCGCCGGGCGCGTGCGTCAGATACATCGGTGTTGATGGTGTCGCAAAGACTTCCACACCAAGTGGCGGGTCGCCAGCAAGGGCAGATGGAGTGGCGAGCAGGCAGGCAGCGATGATGGCCGCACCGCCGATGGCGATGGTGGGTCGATGAGTCATGGTGGAGAATCCTCCTGAGCGAACGGGTCTGCTTCTTTTTCCTTCGTGTCGTGTGGCTCGGGCGCACGCTCTCCAGTCATGGCCGGAACCTCTTGTTCTCTACGTGAGTCGGCACGGGCCGGATGCGATCAACCTTAGCCCCGGGATGTGCCAATCGTGACGCGAACCAGTAGCTGGGCCAGTGGACTTGCTTGCATCGCGTTGAAGCCGTCCAGCAGAATCCGGCCCATCCCCGACAGTCTCTCCACTTTGCCAGCCAGGCCAAAACCCCAACGGGTAGCGATCAAATGAGGCAGGAGCACCATATGCAGAGTTTTGGCAGGATTTCTGTTGCCGTCGCCGGTCATGAGGCGATAATCCAATCATCGCGGTGACGCGACCTTCAACGTCTCGGGAGAAGCCCGGGGCTGCGAGGCGAACGGCCGTGACGACCCGCGTGTGAAGTCATGCGGGGCGATGTGCCCTGAGGACGCTCAGGGGATGGATCAAGCCGGCTGCGGTGCTCACGACCGTGTAAGCCGGGAGGCCGAATCTTGAGCAAGGAGGTGATCCAGTGAATATGTTTGACTGTACCAAGAGGCATGCGCGCTAGCCCGTGATTGCCGACGGGCAGACACGCAAGCGTGCTGCCTCTGTTTAGACAGATCAAAATGCCCGACGGTCGTGAGATCGCCGGGCATTTTTCTTTTGCTTGAATCTGCCGCTTATCACGCAAACAGGTCGCCAAGTCGCTGCTGCGCTTCTTCGCCTGCGATCACTTCCGCAGACAGTCGCCATGCTTTGTCCATCGCTTCATCCGCAAGTGACCCGTCCAGTTCATTGATCCAGTGCTTGGTGACATGCATCGCATGCGCGCCACCCCGCGCGAGTTTGCCTGCGAAATCGAGCGTTGCATCTTCGAGTTGGTCCTGTTCCACAACATGCGTTGCAAGACCGATCTCAAACGCAGCAGTTCCCCGGATCGTTCCGCCCTCCAGCAGCATCGCGCGGGCACGCCCCGCACCGATCTTGCGGATCAGCCACGGCGCGACAACCGCAGGGCACACGCCCATCGACACTTCCGGGTAGCCCACCTTTGCCTCGCGATGAGTGAACGCAAAGTCAGGCACGACCATCAGTCCGCATCCGCCGCCAATCGCTGCGCCCTGAACGCGCGCGATGGTTGGAATCGCCAGCCGCCTGATCTGCCGCGAAACTTCGCTGAGCCGTCGCAACATATCCGCCATTTTCTTCGGATCATCGAGTACGCCGCGCAGGTCCATGCCTGCGCAGAAGGACTTGCCCGCGCCTGCGAGGATCATCACACGCGCCGACCCTGCGGAAATCGCATCCTCCACGGCGCTCACCGCATCACCGAGCGCGTCAATCAGTTCGAAAGACAGCGCATTGCGCTTGTCAGGCCGGTTCATGGTGACAATATGGATATCACCGGGTTCACTGGAGTGGACGTTCGTCAGAACAAGGTCAGACATGCGTGCAGTGTAGGGATGAGAAAAGCCCAGGCACTCGCATACCTGGGCTTCAGAGAGATTGAGTTTTCTCTGTGTCTACTTGTCTTCTTCCGTGACTCCCATGCCGGAACGATCCGGATCAGCCGGCCGCGTGGGCGGCTTGTAGCCGTTGCGATCGATTTCGCCAAGCATGTGTTCGATGGCTGCGTCCAGTTGTGGGTCGCCGCCATCGACCATCAGTGCCGGGTCATCGATGACTTCAATGTCCGGATCGGTGCCGTGGCCTTCGATGCCCCACGTACCGTCCTTTTCATAGAAGCCGAACGTCGGCACTCGGATGAAGCCGTTGTCGATCAGCGGCGGATTGCCGGAAATGCCAACAAGCCCACCCCAGGTACGCGTTCCGATCAGCTTGCCAAGCCCGGCCTGTTTGAACAGCCACGGGAACATGTCGCCACCCGAGCCGGCAAGCCCGTTGATGAGCATGCACTTTGGCCCCTGGTGTGAGTCGGGCGGCCACGGCCAGTCGCCGCCTTCCCCGCGCGCCCAGTAGTTGGTGCGCGGGCGGTTCATCAACTCGATGAATCGCGTCGGAATCTGCCCGCCGCCGTTCCACCGTTCGTCGATGATCAGGCCTTGCTTGTCGATTTGTCCGTAGAACTGCCGGAACAAATCGTTCTGCCCATCAACACCGGTATTGGGCACATAGATGTAGCCCAGACGCCCGTCGGACATCTCCTCGACATAGGCGCGGTTCGCTTCGATCCACGCGCGATAGCGCAGCCCGCCATCATTGCCAGCCGGTTGCACAACGACGTCGCGCGCCGAATCGTCCATCACCGGCGAATCGGACACGGTCAGTACAGTCGGTCGGCCGGCCGTGTCGACGAATGCCGCCCAGGGGTCGACCGATGTTTTGATCGGCAGGCCGTTGACTGCGTGAATGTACGTGCCGACTTCGATGTCGATGCCCGGCCGTTTGATCGGGTTACGTGCATCGGTATCCCATGGAGCGCCGTGATGTATCGCCTTGACGCGATAGGCACCTTCGTGCATTTCCCAGTCGATACCGAGCATGCCGGTGGATCGATTCGGCTGACCCTCCGTATCACCTCCGCCGCGATACGCGTGACCGACATTGAGTTCGCTGATCAGTTCGCCGATCACGAAGTTGAGATCCTCGCGATTCGCGCAGTCGTCGATCATCGCAGCGTAGTGCTCACGCATTGCCGGCCAGTCAACACCGTGCATGTTCTTGACATAGAAGAAGTCGCGGAACATGCGCCACGTGTCATTGAAGATCTGCCGCCATTCTTCACGCGGGGTGATCGTCGCGTTCATCGGCGTGTTTACAACCGGCTTGCCGGATGCGCCTGCCGACGCGTTCTGGATTGATGCATTGGCGCCGCCCCGAAGGATGGCGAGTTTCTTGCCGTCTGCTGAGATATCAAACTGGCCTGCGCCGGTGGCGACATTCTTTTCCGAGGGACTGTCTTCACTGATGTCGAAAAGCTTGATCCCCGGCGTGCCCGGCGACGAACGAACATACAACAACTGGTTGCGATTATTCACAGCGAGCCGACCGAACGCGCCCGACTGCACCGGCAGTTGCATTCCACGTGCTTCGAAATGCTCGAGGTCGATCACGACGGGCTCATCTGAAGATGTCTCATCATCATCCGGAGCGTTCACATCGTCCGCTTCAGCTTCCTGCGACTCACGCTGGGCCGTCCACGTGCCGCCTGCACCTGCCTCCACAACTTCCCATTCGCCTGAGAGCGCGTTGCCCTCGAGCGTTCCGCGCATGATCGCAGTCATGCCATCGGTATTGGTCGTCGCGGTGAACGCGTTGCTCGCTTCATCGAAGGTGACGGCGCTGAAAGCATTTGCGTCGCCCATCACGCTCATGGAGCCGGAGATGGAGTCATCATCCGCAACGACCAGTGTCATGGTGAAGTCGGCCGAGTCCATTGGTGCGCCCATTGCCGCGAGGCCGCTGAGCGTGCCTGTCCACGTGCCGTGCAGCGGATGCACTGCCGCAGCCTGTTCATCATCTCCATTGGCGTTGTCCGCAGCATCATCTGACGTGTCGTCGGCCGCTTCGTCCGTGTCCTCTTCATCAGCCTTCTCGGACCACTCTTCTTCGTCAATCTCAAGTGCCCATGGGTCTTCCACGTCGGCGCGCAGCGGAACTGCCACGAGCACCTGCGCATCGTCATAAATGAAAGTCGTATCGATGGCCGAGTAGGACGGGCTGAACGAACGCGCGGATGTGTAGTACAGGTACTCGCCCTTGCGATCGAACGTGGGCGAACCGTCGGCGAACATTCCACTGGTGACCTGATGGTTCTCGTCGTTCGCAACGTCGTAGAGTTGAATCGATGAGCCAATCATGTTTTCGCTTGATCGCGCGTAGGTGATCCAGTTGCTGTCATGCGACCAGGAGATCGCAGGCCGATTCGCCATCGGATCGGTGTATGCGCTGACGAGCGAGCCATCCTCGACAGTGCAGATGAACAGCGTGCCGGTCTTGTCATAGAAGGCGATCTTCTCAGAATCAGGCGACCAGACGGGCGAAAACTTGAAGGGCCCATTGTCATCGGTCAGTTGCCTGGTTTCACCTCGGCCATCAGATTGGGTGATGAAGAGTTCGTACTCGCCGGTTTCATCAGAAAAGTACGCGATCCATCGGCCATCCGGGCTCCACGCAGGGTCGCGCTCGGCAGTGCCGCTCGAACGGGTAAGGTTGCGCGGCACACCGTTCTCCGCCGGTGCGGTCCAGATATCACCGCGGGCAGACATCACCACTCGTTTGCCAGTCGCAGAAATCCCGCCGGCGTGAACATAGTTGCGTACATCAACAGTTCGCGGGCGAATGGTGGGGCGATCGCCCGGAATCGTGACCTTCACTTCGCGCGTCGCACGGGATCGGAGATTCACGAGATACAATGACGATCCCGCCTGAAAGACGACCTCGCCCGGTCCGCCTGCCGGACCCATTGCCGGCCACTTCACATCGTTCTCCGTGAACTCCGTGATCTGTGTCCGTCGATCAGTGCGCGGGTTGTACGACCAGATGTTCTTGCGGTGCGCTGGCCCTGCGTCGGAAAGGTAGTACAGCGTGTCACCGTGCCACATGGGCATCGTGTCGGTGCCTTCCCAGTCGGTGATTTTGCGTGACTCGAGCGTTTCCAGATTGAACAGCCAGATGTCGGTTGCCATTCCCCCGCGGTGGCGTTTCCATGTGCGAGTGTCGCGCGTGTGTGGTGTGTAGGCGAGCCACTTGCCATCATCGCTGACCGAAGCAACCGTGCCATAGGGAACCGGGAGCTTTTCCGGCAGGCCGCCTTCGCGCGAGACAGTAAACAACTGACTGCCGCGCGGGTGCCCTTCGATGCCGCGCGCATAGAAGAGCAGTTGATCGTTGCCGATCCAGTCGCAGAGTGTTTCAGTCGTGGGGTGATGGGTGACGCGGTGCGACTGGCCGCCCTCAACGCTGATCGTGTAAAGGTCCTGATCGCCCTCGTAGTTGCCCATGAATGCGACGGTGGTGCCATCCGCGCTGAAGCGTGGGAAGCCCTCGCTGCCGGGCGGACTCGCGAGCGGCGTCGCCTCACCGCCGGTCTTCGGGACGATCCAGAGGTCGTTGGCGTACACGAACACGATGTGGTTCTTGCTCACATCCGGATTGCGAAGCATTCCGGGATGCGGATCAACATCGGCGTGCCCCGCCGAGACAGTGATCATCATCAGTGCGATGGCCAGCGTCCCGAGACGGCTGCGCGGCGTACCTGACATGCGTTTCTCCTTACTCCAGTCTTGTTGTTCGAAGCGGACACGATGCCCGCGGGTCATCCGACATCGCGCCGGACCCCTTGCGTGTCTTGTACAGGTTCTTCGGATTGTTGTTGACCCTCCTTCATCCCACAAGTCAATCGCCGGGGTTATGCCACGCCCGACCATCCCGCGCGAGCATTTCATCGGCAGATTCCGGCCCCCATGAACCTGCCGGGTAGTTGCCAGCGATGTCATCGCGCAGGGGTTGCGCCTCCGTGGTCAGGAAAGGCATGACCGCTCGCCAGGCACCCTCAACCTCCATGCGGTGGGGGTACAGCGTCTGGTCGCCCCGCATGGCGTCGAGCAGCAGGGGGCCGTACGCCTCGGCCGGGTCCTTGTGAAAGTGCTCGGCGAGGTCGAAGTCCATGTCGGCCGTGTCGAGCCGAAGCGAGCCGCCCGGGACCTTCGCTGCGAAGCGAAGCGACATGCCCGGATTCGGCGCGACCTCGATGCGAATGCGATTCGGTGCGAGCGGTTGTCCGCTCCGGAACGGCTCAACCCGGCGGAACAGTGGTGCGGCCGGCTGCTTGAACTGAACAACAATCTCGGTGCACTTGCGCGCGAGCCGCTTGCCGGAACGCAGATAGAATGGCGTACCTGCCCAGCGCCAGTTGGCAAACTGCACGCGCATTGCTGCGAACGTGTCGGTGCGCGAATCCGGGGCTACATCAGATTCATCACGGTATGCGCGCATCCCGGCATCGCCAGAGCCGTACTGGCCGAAGCATACATGCTGCGACAAGTCGCTGGCCGGGGCCTCGATTGCGTCGAGGATCTTGATTTTCTCCTGCCGAATGTGATTCGCTGAGATGTGTGTTGGCGGTTCCATCGCAACAAGCGCGAGCACTTGCAGCAGGTGTGACTGGATCATGTCGCGCAGTGCGCCGGATGTTTCGTAGTAGGACGCGCGATCTTCCACACCGATCGTCTCTGTCGCGCTGATCTGCACATGATCGACGTAACGGTGATTCCAGACCGGCTCGAAGATCGTGTTCGCGAAGCGCAGCGCCAGAATGTTCTGCACGAGTTCTTTGCCGAGGTAGTGGTCGATGCGGAAGATCGAATCTTCCTCGAACACGCGGCCGAGCGCGCGGTTCAGGGATTCTGCCGACGCAAGGTCGCTGCCGAACGGCTTCTCGATGATGATGCGATGCCAGGGAGCAGTATCGCGATTGATACTGCACCAGCGGCGGCCCTCAGCAACGATATCTGACGCGGCAATGCGATCGATCACTGGCTCATACAGGTGTGGCGCGACGGAGAGATACAGCAGCACATTCCCGCAGTGGCCGCCCTCGGACGCGAGGTCGGCGATGCGCGCCCGCAAGTCGGGGTAATCATCAGCGCGGGTGGCGTCGGCTGGAAGGTAGTGAACACGCTGTGCGAACTCACTCCAGCGCGCGCTGTCGAAACCGCTTGCATGCCCGCGCGCCCAGGGCTGCAGTTCATCGCGCCATGAGTCGTCGCTCTTCCTGCTGCGGCTGATGCCCAGCACCGTTGTTTCCCGAGGCAGCGTTGCGGCGCAGTGCAGTTCGTACAGGGCCGGGATGAGTTTGCGCGCGGTCAGATCGCCGGATGCACCGAAGATCACGATGACGCACGGGTCGGCAACGCCGGGGATCCCGGCAGGCAGTTCGGCTTGGGTCATGCAGGCATGGTGACTGCGCGGCCGGGGATGTCAACCACACAATGCTCAGCGGATCGCGCGTCGGAACTGACGACGCAGTTCATCATCGAGCGCGGACTCAAATGCGTCCGACGTTGCGTCCTCGAGCGCGCTCATCTGCCCGCTGTTCTTGAGCAGTTGCTCGTACAACTCGCGCGTGGCGGAGGTCGTCAGTTGGGTCGGGTCGATCATCGCATGCAGCGGCATCGCGTGCTGGATACGCGACTGGATCATCAGGTCGACCGCCTCCCGCGCGAGCGTGTGAAAACGTTGGTTGTATTTCTCGTACGTGGTTTCGATCAACTGTCGCTGATTTGCAGTCAGTTGTTTGCGATTCAGCCAGCGATACTGCCTGTCAGGGCGCCGATCCTCGAACAGCCATGTGAAGCATGCTGACAAATAGGTCTGATTCCACGCATCGGCAACATCGGGACCGATTTGCTCAGCAGCCTGCCGCGCGATGGTTGTCGCGAAAGTGCCGTTGAGTTCGTACAACTGCCGCCAGAGTTCCATGGCCGTTTCGGCTGCATCAGCCTGCCGCTGTGTGTCGCGGAGGGTGCGTGCAATGCGCATCTCGAGCCGCGCCTCACGCATGGCGGCACCGGAGTCGCGCAGCAACGCATCAAGCTGCTGTGTGTATCGTTCGATCTCGCGGGCAAACTGAGTCGTGTCAAGGCCTGCAAGCATGCCGTGCTCGGACGTTGCTTCATCCAGCAGCGCGAGCATGTCGACGCCATCACCGGCGTAGTCGTAGGTGCGCTCGGCACGCTGGCGCGGCTGAAGCCAGACGGCCCGGCGCAGTTCCATCATGCCACGCTGGAAGATCGGCCGCTGATCATCGAGCAAAACGGCCTCCAGCCCAAGCAGAAGGTTGGCCGTCGCTTCATCAACCTGAGGCCAGCAGTTGCGGTACACGCCAAGCACTTCAGCACGCAGATCGCGCAGTTCCTGAGGTGACAGCCGCGATCGGCCGGCCAGCGCCTGCTGAATCTGCGATCGACCTGCCTGTTCGGCCTTGTCATCGGTTTTCTCGATGATGTCAGAAATTGCTGACCGGTAATCCTTGTACAGGAACTGCACAATCAGCTTCTGATCGCGGTTGAAGTTCAACGGCCGGGTGAGTTTCGCCCAGAGTAGCTGGGTGATATTCGGCTCAATAAAGTTGACGGCGGTTTCATCGGCGGCGGCGGGGCGAGCAGTGAGAAACAGTGCGGCGAGCACGCTCACAAGAGCCATCCGAGCAATCGCGCCCGAAGCGGGCTGCAGTGCGGCAGGTCGTCGAATCATGTGCTGTGCCCTCACCGTCGATGGTTGTTTGTCTCACACATGCCACTTGTGATGCGCGCCGAGCCCGAATCCGACACATCCAACAGCGTCGATCCCAGGGAGGTAACCGCTCGGAGACATCCGGGTTGCAGGATTGTAGCGAGCCGTTGCCCGCCGTGCGCGTCATGTGGAGAACAACGCACGGGCCTGGCTCAGATTGCCCCCTGAGATCGCGGAACGACCTTCAAATGCAACTTTCGCTCACATCTCTGACACGATCACGATGAGCACCACACCCCACACGAGCGTCAGGAGGCCGCCCATGATGATCCCGATCCATGCGTGGACAGCCCCTTTGACTTCCGGCTGCCGGTTGCGCTTCACGAGCCCGACGATCCCCAGCAGAAGTGCAGGAACGGCGAGCACAAGCCCAATCAGCGGCAGCAGAGAGAACAGGCCGAGATAACACGCGATCAGGGCGGGCGGATTGCGGTAGGGAATCATCGTTGAAATCCCGTCATCCTGCGGCGGCAGCGTTGATCGGTCGATCGGGCCGGCCACGACAGGCGGGGCGGCAAACGCTGAACTGATCACCTCCGAGATTGCCTGCATCTGCTTGGCCGGCGTGCGCGAACCGTCTGCACTGACGATCATTGCGTCGGCTGGCACACGGCGCTGCTTTGCCCACTGCCGTAGTTCATCAAGCGAGACTGGCCCGAATGACCCGCCATCGTGCAGTTCGACGGTGTAGGTGGTCGTCTGCGATGAGACAGTTTCGCTGCTTGTCGATGATTCGCTGTGCTGTTCAGTCACTGGCACCCCCTTTGTTGGCGGATGCGAACAGCATCGCAAAGTCGCCAGGGTGTTGCAAGTTGCGTGCAGGCCGCGGGTTGTTGTTCAGTCCATTTGCACGCGACGGGCGATCCGGAGAGCCATTTCCAGCGCCTGCTCATAGTTGAGTCGCGGGTCGACCTGCGACTTGTATGCGCGATTAAGGTCTGCATCGCTCAAACCGCGTGCCCCGCCCGTGCATTCGGTGACATCATCGCCGGTCAGTTCAAAATGCACGCCGCCGAGGTATGTGCCGTGCTGTTTGTGGATTTCGAATGCCTGTTCGAGCTCGGCAAGGATGTGCTCGAACTTGCGTGTTTTGATGCCATTCGCGGTTGACTCGGTGTTGCCGTGCATCGGGTCGCAGCACCACAGGACGGTCTTGCCGCTCTGCTGCACTGCGCGGATCAGTGGCGGCAGGGCGGATGCGATATCATGTGCGCCGAACCGGTGTATCAGCGTCAATCGTCCCGGTTCATTGTATGGATGCAAGACGTCGAGCAGATCGGTGAGTTGGTCGGGCGTCAGACCCTTGCCGACTTTCACACCAATCGGGTTGCGTATGCCGCGGATGTACTCCACGTGTGCACCATCGACATCTGCCGTGCGCATACCAATCCACGGCATGTGTGTCGAGAGGTTGTACCAGCCCTTCTTGCGTGGGACGGTGCGCGTCTGTGCCTGTTCATAGTGCAGTTGCAGTGCTTCGTGCGATGCAAAGAAGTCAACACGACTGGCCTGCGCAGGGTTGCTGCCGGTGAGCGCTTCCATGAATCGAAGCGAGTCGCCGATCTGCTGCACCATCTGCTGATACTCGCGTGCGTGGGGCGAATGTTCGACGAAGTCAAGATCCCAGAACTCCGGATGGTGGAGGTCGGCAAAGCCGCCGTCGATCAGGCCACGTATGAAGTTCAGTGTCAGAGCGGAACGTTCGTATGCGCGCAGCATCAGTTGCGGGTCGGGAATGCGCGATTCTTCGGTGAACTCGATGCGGTTGATGGAGTCACCGCGATAGCAGGGCAGCGTTATGCCATCACGCGTTTCCATGTCGGCTGAGCGTGGCTTGGCGTACTGCCCAGCAAAGCGCCCGACGCGGATGATCTGCTTGCGTGTGCCATGCACAAGCACGAGCGACATCTGCAGGAGGATCTTGAGTTTGTTGGCGATGATGTCCGAGCGGCACTCATCAAAACGCTCGGCGCAGTCGCCGCCCTGGAGCAGGAACCGCCGGCCGGCAGCGGCGTCAGCGAGCTGTTCCTTGAGCGCGTCAACCTCGTAACTGGTCACCAGCGGCGGCAGGTCGGCGAGTTGTTCGAGCACGCCTCCAAGGATCGTTTCGTCCGGATAACTCGGCTGCTGAAGCGCCGGGCGACCCTGCCAGGATGTTGGTGACCATAAATCGTTCATCGGCTGGAATCGTATCGGCATGACGAAGCGGAGTCTGGATGGGCAATCCCGGCGGTCTGGGCCGAACCGGAATGTTGGCTTTTTGCAAATGGTCTGCCCAACGCGTCCGAAAAGCGTTTGCGGCCGATAGCCAATCCCCTAGAATCAGATGCTGAGAAGAGATTTTATGGGCGCGGGAGGACTGGTCCTTCCCGGGGGCCGCGATCCCGACATTCGAGACAGAGAGGGAGCACGACTATGTCGGCCAACTTGCGCTATGGACTGCCCACGGCTCTGGGTATTGCCATCGGACTTCTTCACGGCACCGCTGCCGCAAACAACATCATTGTCGTGCCGACGCTCGGCGGAGATCACAACGGCGCGTGCGCCATCAGTGAAAATGGGATCGTCGTCGGCTGGTCCATCAACAGCGAAGGATTCCAGGAGGGCTTCGCATGGGATCTGTCTGACCCTGTGATGGGTATCGGGACGGCTGGCGGGAGCTTTTCGATCGCGAACTTTGTCAACAGCAACGGCCAGGTCGCAGGCGACTCATTCAACGGCGATGGTTCCTTCCGTGCCGTGCAGTGGGCGCAGGCGGATGGCATCGATGCATTCCGGGATGTCGTGAGCTTTGCCAACAGCATCAACAGCGACGGCATTCTCGCCGGCGGTGAAGATGTAGGCGGGAACCTGATCGCGACGATCTGGGATACCGACGGCAACCCGACGCACCTTGGTACACTCGGCGGCGACACAAGTCTTGCCTATGACATCAACGCGGCCGGGCAGGTCGTCGGCGGCGCATTCAACGGTGATGGTGTTCGCGATCCGTTCCTCTGGACGGAAGGTGGCGGCATGATGTCACTGGGCAACCTTGGCGGCCAGTATTCCGGCGCAACTGCCATCAACAGCAACGGGCAGGTCGCAGGTTTTTCCGAGAACGGCGATGGCAACGAACTCGCCTTCCTCTGGGAAGACGGCGCGGGCATCATGTCGCTCGGCACGCTTGGCGGCGATACCAGCAGAGCGACCGATGTGAACAACCTCGGCCAGGTTGTCGGCGCGAGCGAAGATGCAGATGGCAACCAGGTGGCATTTTTCTGGTCCGAAGAATCCGGCATGATCGACCTGATGGAACTGCTCAAGGATGATGTGACCGGCTGGACGTCGCTGTTCGTCGCGGATGGCATCAACGATGCCGGCCAGATCGTCGGCACGGGCATCTACGAAGGTGAGACGCGCGGCTTTGTGCTGACAATCCCCGGCCCGGGCGGGCTGGCGCTACTGGTGATTGCAGGCATGCTCGCGCGGACTGGTCGCCGACGTACCGCCGCATGACCTGACCCCGATGTGACTATCTTTCCACGTTTGGCAGAAGTTGCCGCCCCGCCGTGCCGATGAACGCAGCACGCTGGGGCTGTAGCTCAATCTGGGAGAGCGCTTCGTTCGCATCGAAGATGTTGCGGGTTCGAGTCCCGCCTGCTCCACTGGCGCCTGACGACCCCGACGTCGTCTCCCGCCACCAGCGAGCCAGAGGCAAGCCCGGCACCGAAGCAATCTCACAGCCGCTGCGAAGGCGGCAGCGAATCGACAGCGGTTATCGCCCGACGTCTGCGTATGGCGAGGCGATGATTTGAGCTGCATTCGCGCGGAAACTGCAACGAAGCGTCGCCGCGTCCGATCAAGTGGTGGAGACGGTGTCTCGGGGTGTCACACTGGGGCATCTGCAGCAGGGCAAGGAGAATGCGGGTGAGAGGACTCGAACCTCCACGGGTTGCCCCACGGGAACCTAAATCCCGCGCGTCTGCCAGTTCCGCCACACCCGCTCGGATCGGGAAGACAAATCCGCTACGATTATGGACGCGCGATGATCGCCAATCAATCGAAAGTCTCCCACACACATTGATCATCGCGACAGGAGGTCGATCATCATGACACTCAGCCAGAAATCAGGCGTCACCATCATTCCGCTGCTCGCACGCATCGTGCTCGGCTTTGCGTTCATCACGGTTGGGTATGCCAAGGTCAAGCACGTTGTTGAGTACTCACCTGCCCAGGCGCAGGATCTCGCTGCGATGGGTGTGATCCTCGAAGCGGGCCCGGCGCCGGCAAAGCCAACCGACGATGCCGATGCCGATGCCAACGCAGATCAGACCGGTGGCGATGAGAATGCCCAGTCCAGTGCCGCCCCGCGCAGCGCTGCTTTCGCCCTCGCGTCGTATGCGCAGGACGGTGATGCCAACAATCAGGCAGAAACCGATGATGATGAACAAGCGGGTGGCGAGACCGTCGATGCACCGACGCAACTCGAGCCGGCTGAGGTGTACCACGGCTCGATGAAGTGGAACATCGCGCTGCTGCTCGAAAAGAACAATCTCCCCGAGCCCGTGCTCATGACGTACGTGGCGACGTGGACGGAACTGGTCGGCGGGATTCTGATCCTGCTCGGCTTCCTCAGCCGCATCTGGGGCCTCGGGCTGGCCATCGCCATGGGCGTCGCGTTCTACACGACCTCCATGAGCACATACTTTGCCGGCTTCCCGGGCGGGATGTTCGAGATCGCCGCGATGGACCTGGCAACCTTTAACCGGGTCTTCGTGCAACTCAGTCTGTTCGTGCTGGCATTCGGCATCCTGCTGACCGGGCCCGGGCCCGTCTCGATTGACCGACTGATCATGCCTCGCAAGTCGTCTGGTGATGAATACGACGACGATGATGAGCCGTCGGTGCAGATCTGACCCCAGGGAGAAGCGCCAGTTCATGGCCTCGCAAGACGCGCAAGACACACCCGTACGCGACGAATCGCCAGCGCCCGCTGCTGAGCGCAGCAAGTCTGATGAGATGGCTGCGGCCATCACGGAGCGGCTGCACGATCTTGGTGCAGAGACGTCCACCGCGCGCAATGTGAAGCGCATAGTGCCGTGGATCGTCTCGTTCGCGGTTCACATGGGTATGGTGCTGCTGGTCGTCGTCATCGCCAGCACGGTGCTGCTGATGCAGGCCGAGGACGACCCGGTGCTGATCGTCGCAGATTTTGATGCCATGACATACGAGCCGGTCGTTCGAATGGATCTTGAACAGTCAGACACGACCGAACGCGTGGTGCAGGACAAAGTGCCCACGGAGACGTTCGAAAACGAAGTCAATGAGCAGTTGACAGATATCGAGATTGATCCGATCTCGCTGATCTCGGATGCAGCCAGCCAGTCGCCGCTGGCCAGTTTCGCGCCGGAAGCCAACGAGGGCTCGGTCGAGTTTGTCGGGCTGAGCACGACCAACGCGAATCGCATCGTGTATGTGATTGATGCGTCCGGGTCGATGATCCGCTCATTGCAGATCGTGCTCCAGGAAATGACGCGCTCAATCGATGCGCTCTCTGAGCAGCAGAGTTTTTCGATCGTGTTCTTTCAGCGCAACGAAGCGGTGGTGGTTCCGCCTCGCAATCGGCTGATGCCCGCCACGCGCGAGAACAAGGTCAAGGCGCTGGAGTGGATTGATCAGAACGTGGTGCCGAGCGGCAGGTCGAACCCGATCGACGCGATCTCCTACGCGCTCGATCTGAACCCGGATGTGATCTTCCTTCTCAGCGAGAACATCACAGGGTCCGGCCAGTTCGAGGTTGATCAACGGGACCTGCTCGCATTGCTGGACAAACTCAACCCCTCCGATGCGACGGGGCGACGCAAGACGCTGATCAACACAATCCAGTTTCTCGACCCGGACCCACTCGACACGCTCCGCATGATTGCCGAACAGCATGGCGGGCTGAAGGGCTTCAAGTTCCTCGATCGCGCGGAACTTGGGCTGTCGCAGCAATAACGTGAGCCTCGGCTGGCAGGGGCACTTCCGCTGCGCTGCCTGCAGGATGTTCTCAGAGCGGTAAGATTGGCACATGCTCGACTGCCGGCGGTGGCAGGGCCATCGGGTTGCCTGCCCGTGCGGCGTGTTGTGCAGGATGAGAGGTTGCCGTCAATGTTTCCCAGACCGACATTCCGATCGCTGCGTTTCACCAGGCCGCTGCTGGCCCTGGTTGGTGGGGCGTGTCTGGCAGTGCTGAGCCCGGCGGCAGCGGGGGATTCGATCACACTCGACGGGTCGACCATCGCGATGCGCAACATCGAACTCCAGCAGATTTCATCAGGCCGGGTTTTCTACACAGATGTTCGTGGATCGCGGCAGCGCCGATCACTCAATGAAGTTGCCGCCCTTGGCTTTGATGATCTGCCCATGCTCGATGAAGCCGAGCAAGCGCTGCGCGACGGACAGGATGATGTGGCCATCACAGCGTTCCTCCGCGCGATGCACGCTGCTGATGAGGACATCGAACGCATCTGGATGCATCGCCGCCTCGCACAAATACACGACATGCGCGGCGAGTTTGTGCAATCTGTCGGGCACGCTGCCTCGGCGGTCGCGCTGGATCCGACACTGTTCTGGCGGCCGCTGCTTGAGCCGCGCAGCGAGCCGAATGCACCATCATGGCCGGCCGTGGCGGAATCGCTTGCGCGGCTGCAGGATGCGCGCTCGGCTGTGCGCGACCAGACGCTGCGCACCATCCTCGACAGACTGATCAACCAGCTTCGCCCTGTTGAGTGGCAGGCGAAGCAGTCGTACAAAGGCGCTGCTGTGTCGACAGATGACACGATCTCCGGATATCTGATCGCGGACATCGAAGCGGGCAAGATACCCGGGCTTGCGCATGGGTCCGGGGCTGACACAGATGATCAGCGCGTCAGTGACGCTGTGCCGCCTCAGATGAACGACACCGACTCGGCCAGTGGTTCTGACGATGCCGATGCTGCGTCGCCTCCCGTGATTGCAGAACCGAAAGAAGCGCCCAAGCCAACGGCTGAGAGCAGTGCGCCTGCGGTGTTCAGCCCGGAGGCGCCGGAGCGGATTGATGCGATGCTCACTGAGCGCAGATTCGCCGATGCTGTCGCCTTGTGTGTGCGGATCGCTGCCGATCCGGGTGGTCGATCCATCCCGGAGTTTCTCGTGCAGTACGGCAAAGCGCTTGTCGGCGATGACAAGCCGGAAGATGCCGCCGTGATGTTCACACGCGCTGCGGTGCTGTACCCGTCATCGCCGCATGGCGTGGTGGGCCTGATAGAAACAGCGCGCATCTACCGCGCGCGGTACGGAAAACCTGCGGCTGCTCGTCGACTGCTTGAAACGGCCGTTGAGCGCGCCGACGACATGAACCGCCAGGACCTTGTCAGCCTCGCCGATGCGTTGCTGGCCGACTTGCCACCCGCATGACCTTTGACTGATCACGATCAAGTGATCGCCGGAACTTCAACACGCATGAGACGACCGATGCTTCACCGTTTGCTTCCCTGTCTGTTGCTCGCCATGGCGACACTGTTCTTCGCGCCCGGCGTTGTGATGGGGCAGGGCGATGATTCAACGACACCTGCCGCCGGCGCTGAAGACCAGGCCGTCAGCGGCGTCGCATCCCGTTTTCTGATCTCCCGGAAGACAGGCGGCGGCATCGAGATACTCGGCACGTTCATCATCTGGCTGCTCATCGTGCTGTCGATGCTGGGCATCGGGTTGATCGGCATGATGGTCCTCACCAACCAGCGCAAGAGTATTCTTCCGCCTGCGGTTGTTGCCGAGGCGCGGCAACTGATCGCAACCGGGAAGTTCCGCGAACTGCTCACGCTCAGCGAGAACGAGCCAAGCTATTTCAGCCAGGTCCTGCACGGCGCGCTCAAGGAATCGAGCCACGGCTTCTCCGCAATGATTCGCGCGCTCGAACAGACATCCGATGAACTCACCACGATTCGCCTGCGCCGGGTTGAATACCTCAATGTGCTCGGACAGGTGAGCCCGATGATCGGCCTGTTCGGCACAGTGTACGGCATGATTCTCGCGTTCCAGGCGATCGTCGCAACTGGCGGCAACGCAGACCCCGTGGCACTCGCGGGTGGCATCAGCACCGCACTTACGACGACGTTCTGGGGGCTGGTCGTCGCGATTCCCGCACTGGCGGGTTATGCGATCGTGCGCAACAAGATTGACGAACTGACGACTGAAGCAACGCTCGTTGCCGAGGAGTTGTGCAACCAGTTCCGGCCAAAACCAAAATCCGCATCACGCAGCGAGAGTAGGGGATCGGGCAGCGGTTCGAAGTCGGCACCAAAGCCTGATGTCACCCACGCCGGTTCCTGAGTCGCGACGGGGTTTGTCCGCATGAGCGTCATTTTCAAACGAGGCAATGCAGAAATCGAGGCGAATCTCACGCCGATGATCGACGTGACGTTTCTGCTCATCGTGTTCTTCGTGCTCGTGTCGCAGATCGTGAGCAAGGAGAACCAACCAATGGAACTCCCCGAGCCAACCGACCCGGCAAGC
Organism: uncultured Isosphaeraceae bacterium; assembly: GCA_964631295.1. Lineage (GTDB taxonomy): Bacteria > Planctomycetota > Phycisphaerae > Phycisphaerales > SM1A02 > CAZVXI01. Next base: position 11,099 of record CAZVXI010000017.1, on the reverse strand, counting down.
GAGTTGGTCAGCGATGATGAACGAGCGGTGATCAACATCGTGCATGGCGGGCAGGGCAGAGCGGACGAGATCTGGCTCGGCACACGCCGATACGAGACATCACGCGCGGGGATCGAGGCGATCGCTCAGCAGTTGCAGCGGCTGTACAGCAGCAATCCGTCGTTGCAGGTGAACTTGCGTGCTGATCGCGCTGTGCATTACACCTACGTGCAGCAAGTGATGGATGCGATCAGCGAGGCCGCATCGAATGCAAGTGACGAGACACCGATTCGGCCTCGTCTGAATCTCGCGATTGAGCGGCGGGAGGCATCGTGAACGCATCGACGTCATCCCAGCAAACCGCGTTCGTCGTTGAAGATGAGGCTGTGCTCGAACACAAGTCGCTGCGCGATCGGCGTGGGCGGCCGCGCGGGCGGCTCTCGCTGAACCTCACCGCGATGATCGACGTTGTGTTCCTGCTGTTGATCTACTTCATGGTTGCCACGGAGTTCAAGACCGGCGAAGAGGTCTATCGGCTCGACCTGCCAGAGAATCTCCAGTCGAATCAGCAGCGCGACCCGTTCGAGCTTGATGAACAGCCGTTGCGCATCAGCGTTGCGAGCGTTGGCCTCGGCGTGAACGACTATCGCATTCGTCTCGAAGGGCCGTATCGGCAGCCGCAGACATTTGCGGAACTCACAGAGTTTCTTCGTCCGGATTCAGACACCGGCAAGCTGTTCCAGGAAGATCATCCCATCATCATCGAGCCGACGAGCACGACGCGCTGGGAGCATGCGATGGAGGCATTCAACAGCGCCGCCATGCAGCGATACACGAATATCATCTTCGCGCAGGCCCGCTGATGCACGATTGCAATCCCATGCGAAACGTCATTCATTCCATTGCCATCTTCATTGCAACACTGGCAGTAACCGCTCCGCCGGCGCACGCGCAGTCGCTTGATGACCGGCTTGATGAAGAGCGTTACCTCAAGGGCCTGACTGATCTGCAACTGCCCGAGGTGCTCGAACATTACATTGACGCGTTCCCCTCGGAAGACCCGGTGCGCGCGATGCAGTTTCGTCTTGCTGCTGAGCGCATGGCGATGCAGCAGCCGGGCATATCGCCTGCTGAGAAGCTGCGCGTGATCGAGGACATACTCGCAGCGCGCGCGCAGATGATTGATCGGTTCGACGAAGACCCGCGGCGTATTGGGTGGATGCTCGATCAGGCGTCGGACCTGCAGTTCGCATTGCTCCCGATCGAGGGTGCAGGGCTGACGACGCTGTACGGGTCGCCGTCGCCTTCGCAGCAGGCTCGTGCGTCGCGCGTCGCGCGCGGCGTCGACGAACTGGCCCGGCAGGCGGAGGTCGAGGTCTCACAGGCGATACTCGACCTTGAAGCGACGCCTGGCTATGCAGACAATGTTGTCCTGCAGGGAATGCGTCGTGATCTTGCGGAGCGCGATCGTGATCGGCGCGCTCCATTCTTCCGAGGCATCGGCGCGTATCTGCGCGGCGCCGTCACCGAGCATGATGATGCGACGCGTCAGCAACTCTGGCGATTGACGCGCGATGTGCTCGAACCGCTTGCAGATCAACTGACCGGCGCGATTGCATCGCAGGCCCGGCTGTATGCGGGTCTCGCGATGGCGCGGCTCGGGCAGTTCGAGCCGGCAGAAGAACGCTTCCGCGCAGTTGCGATGGAAGAGAACGCGACGCCCGGCGATGTGTTCATGGCACGCATGGGTGGCGTGCTCAACCGACTCGAAGACAGCGGCCCGGATGCTGCGCTCCGCGGGCTGGCATCCATCGAGGATCGCTACACCGAGCCGGATGATATGTTCTTTCGCGTGTTGATCGCGGATCAGCGTTTCCTCATCGGCCGCCAGCGCGCAATGCAGCAAGCGGAAGGACCAGCCCGCGATGCAGCGCTCGCTGAGGCGTTTGATGCCTACATCGATCTGCTGAAACTTGATCTTGGCGTGAAGCCGGATGCGATGCAGACCATCGTGCTTGGCAAGCTGAGCAATGTGACCGATGCGGAGGTTCCGCTTGATCGACTGCCGGCCCTCGTGACGATCGCGCGCGCCGATGCAATGGCGCGCGAAGCGGGCGAGGCCGGTGAAGCTGTCGCGCTGTACGAGCGTGTGATAGAGCGTGCCGGTCTGACGGATTCGGAGAAGGCGCTCGCGCTTTTCGGACTTGGCAGGACGCATGCGCGCAATGAGCAGCCGCTGCGCGCTGCTGATTCGTTTGCGCGGATCGCGCGCGATCTGCCGCGCGACCGCCGTGCAGAAGAGTCAATCGTACTTGCAGTGTCGCTGGCGGCAGGTGCTTATCAGCAAGATCAACAATCGCGCACGGCGAGACAGACGCTCGATGATGCATTGCAACTGTTGTTGGATCGATACGCGAACCTGCCGGACATCGACAAATGGCGGTACCTCGCGGGGCGTGTGGCCATGCAGGAAGGTCGGCTGGAGGAGGCAGTCGCGCGGTTTGAGTCATGCTCGGCCGGCTCGGAACAGGTGCTTGATGCACGCTTCATGGTCGTGCGATGCATTCGCGCGATGGCTGAGCGCGCTGCGGAGACATCGGCAGCGCCGGCGCACGAGCGAACGCTCGCAGCAATTCGCAATGCGCGAACGCAACTGCAGGCGGGCCTGCGCGACGCATCAAGCAGCAGTCGCGAGGAGGCGATTGAGTACTACCTCGATTACCTGAGTGTGTTCGAGGCGGAATCGCAGATGGCGATGGGAGCCGCCTCACGCGCGGTGGATGTGCTCGATGCGATGCGGCCGATGGAGCAGCTTGACCCGGCTGTGCTCGCCGATGCGCTCCGCCTGCGCATCAACGCGCTGCAGTCGCTCGGACAGGCGCGCGATGCGATGGATGAAGTGCAGCAGTTGCTGCGTACCTCGCCAGAGCAGGTGGATGATGTCATCGTGCCGATGCTCTCAGGCATCGAGCGCGAGGTTCGGCGACTCATCGATGAAGGCCGTGACGCAGAAGCACGCACCAAAGCGACGGGCGACCTGATGACGCTCGCCAATATTCTGGAAGACTGGATCAGCGAGCGCGGCGAGTCAATGGGTGAACGCATCGGTTTGTACCACGCCATCGCCCGCGCCAATGAACTCGCGCAGCGATACCCGGATGCGTTGTCAATCTATCAACGGCTGCTTTCGTATGAACCAGGCGGCGCAGCGTTGTTGCGCGGCAAGGCGGAGTGTTTGTATCACATCGGTGGCAATGACGGGCTGGGCGAAGCAATACGCATCTTTAAACGGCTGACCGCAGCAGGCGAGCAGGCAGTCGGCAGCGACATCTACTGGCTCAGCCAGTTGCGCAGCGTGCAGATTCTCGACAAGGTCGGGAGGAATACCAACCAGATCGTCCCGCACATTCAGCGGCTGGAACGTGAAGACTCCAACCTCGGCGGCCCACGCTACCGTCAGCAGTTCAATCAACTGCTCGCGAAACATCAGTGAGGTGGAACTATTCGGCAGCGGTGAGGAAGACAGTGGAGTTTTCCCCCATGCCCGCGGATGCCTCGCGATGCAAGAAATACTGAAGACTGTCGTGACTGTAAGTATATGCCAGATAGTGGCTTATGAGACAGGCGTGTTTGGTTGTCTTTCTTTCTTTCTTTCTTTCTTTCTTTCGGTATTGACATCGACTGATGTATCGCGTGCAATGCAAGCATTCCTGGGGGTGGGGCGCAATATCGGGAGTCCGGGCGATGCGGGTTCAAGGACTCAGGCATACGACGAATCGGCGTTGTTACCTCAACTGCCATGCCCCCAGACGTGTGCCCTGCGAAGGAGTAACCAATGCGACGAGCGATGATGTGTATAAGTGCAATAGGAATCCTTCTCGCGACTGTGGTGTTGTCAGTCCATGGCGAAGACCTTGCGGATTGTCTTGAGGATCTCCCGTGGCCAGCCACGGCTTACGAATGTAAGGATGCATACCTGTGCGGAGACATTTCGCCATCCTGTTCGGTCCTTGAAGCACCGTGTGATGATGGTTGTGATGGGGAAGACTACATGCAACTGTGTACTGGCAAGTACAATGCGCAGATCGCATGTTCTGAATCAAATCTCGGCGGTGACTCGCTGTGCGAGCGACTGCATGGCTGCGGTCAGAAGTACTCCGGCACGTGCGAAAGCACTCCCGGATCGATGACGCTGCTGCGGTGCTCGGATGATATGGCGATTCAGGGTGAGTATTGCGATCGTGTCTACTGCCTGGTGACGCCATGACACGTTCGACCAATCTACCAGTCCGTGCTCTATCTGTAATTGTTGTGTTGCTCCTGGGCGGAGTTGGAGCAATCGACGAAAAGCGAAGCACCGGGCCAGACGAGTTGTGGGAACAGAAGCGCAGCGTTGTTCGCATGCTCCGTGACATCGAGACTCGCGCCGTCGGCCTGGAAACAGAGTTCAAATTCCATATTGCGCAAACGGATAATCACGGGAATCCGGTCTTCTTCGCGGAGACAATCGGAACATGGCGGATCGACAAGGGGCGCTTCTTCGGTTTTGAGGATCGAAGCAACGATCCGGATAGTCGCGATCGGCAGCGATGGTGGGATGGCGAAGAGGTCATCCTCGGTCCGCCACCCCATCCCATGACCGGGCAGGAATCGCGGAACGTGAACTGGTACTACAGCGGCTTGCCCAGTTTTGTCGGGATGTTCAACCAGTGCGCTGGGTATCAGCACCAGGCAGTTCTCGGCATCCCCTATGAGATATGGCAAGCGACCGAACTGGAGATTCAACAGGTTGATGCGAAGACGCAGAAGATTGTGTTTACATCGCGTCCAACGAAGCAGTTGGCACTGACGATCGTGACTGACCCGATGCCGCATCTCACGGCATGGACCTACGACAAGTTGATGTCGGATGGTGAAAGTTGGCATCGATATGCTGACTATCAGTCATCAGACTGGCAGCGACACGGCGACATCATGTTGCCAGGCCGCGCGGTGTGCAGGTTTCAAGTGATTGGAACCGATGGCACGATCGGCATAGCAGATCATGTCTATGAGCGGACGGCGGTTCGTTTCGAAGACAATCGTGCTGTTGTGGAACGTTGGTTCGCGCCTGAGTTGGAGACCGGGATGCATGTCACGAATGCGATCACGAACATCCAGTGGGATGTTGGTGATACGCGTGTGTTTATTGACCTGTTTGGCTACGACGTTGCTGAACCGTTGACGACCGATCCATCACCGCGACTCTCTGAAATCTGTGATCAGGCCTTGAGTTGGAATCGAGACAACGAGGCGGACAAGTGATGTGTGACGATCGCCAATATGGCCTCGCGATTCTTTTTCCTATTCTTGTGTTCTGCGTTCTCTCGGGGTGTACCGACAGCGAGGCAACACCCAGTGGGAATCTGGTTTCCGCCTGGCTCGAAGGAGAGGTGAAGCACGATTTCGGGGATGTGGATGTTTATCAGGCCGGCGAGCCAACCAAACTGACGCATACGTTTGTTTTGACAAATCAAGGTGAGCATGGTTTGGAGATTGTGGATGTTGAGGGAACCTGTGGGTGCTTGGAAGCGGTGGCGGAACCTGAGTTGATCGAGCCGGGCGAGTCGGTTCATGTAACCGTCACAATGGCGATCAAGACTGGTGGGCGGAAGACAGAACGAATCCATCTGTTCGCCAACGATGAAGTTGCACCCGTGCAAACACTATTGCTTGCAGCGACGGGTATCCTGGATGCTGGCATCCTCGGTTTTCCGCGATATGTGTCACTTCAGCCCGAGAAACCTGCGACGATGACGCTGGCGGTGGTGTATGGATCAGCCGGGCGTTTGAAGCCGCCGGCACCGACCTTCACCAACCCCCATGGTGTGAACGCCGAGTTCGGCGGATGGGAGCGACTCACACCTGACTGGGCAATAAACGAGGGCGCTCCGATCCGCTGGCAGGGTGATGTGACATTCACTGCGCAGCGGAAGATTGAGCCGTATGAGTCAGCGGAAGCCCGTGTGGCTGGGTTTGCTGATTTCATCGTCATCGTGTTCCTCGACCCGGCACACGCAACACATTGAGCAATAATGAAGGAGGCGCGCATGCGCCCATTCGACACGCTTCTGGCAACTGTCATGGCGGTGTTTCTTGCAGTGCTGCCCGTGGACGCTGACCTCTCACCCGTTGTGGAGCAGGATGCGGTTGACAGTACATCGCCGGCAGCAGTTGATCCAATCGCGGAATTGCCGCCGGTACGACAGCAGGAAGTTCGCCGTGACCTGGAGACGCGACGAAATGCTGCGCAGCGTTTCATGATCGTGCTCAGCGCGTCAGATGCGCAGCGCAAGGCGATTGTTGCTGGACATGAACAGTTGATCGAACAGTATGCTGCTGCGCTGCTGCCGCTCGCTGCCGAGACAGAGGCAGCACTCGATGAACTGATCGCGCGGGTGCCCGAGACGCAGCCGTTCAAAAAGCGTGCGGCGGGCGAGGCGCTGTCCTCTCACGAGCAGATACAGATTAGTCGGTTTCTCATGGCACGCGAGTACGGGGCAAAGGCCAATGCGCTGATGGGGACGGAACTCGCCGAAGAAGCCCGCGCGATTGACAATACCATGCGTGCGCAGATGCGGGCAGCGTGGCGGCGAGGGTTTGACCTCTTCCTCGCGAGCGTGCAGGGCGTGCTTGCCGATGATCAGGCCGAGCGCGTGTATGCAGCGGTGCAGGCGTACGAATGCCAGCCGCATCGATCGGATCCGGAGCGCGCCGCAGGGCCGCCATCGCGTATGACATCGGGCGGAGCGGCCAAGTGGATTGATGCGCGCATGCTGCTTGATCCGCGGATCGAGCCGATGTCTGATGTGCCGACGCAGGCCGTCGCGCTACGCGAGACCATTGCGGAAGAGATGCCGAATGTTGTGGCAACCGTGCCAGCCATCGCTGTGCTCATCGAGCAGTACGAAGCCCGGCAGGTGCAGTACAAGCGGCAGATCGAGCGCATTTACGAGCGCGACTCGACGAAGATGGATGATGTCGTCGAAGCGATCACCGATGAGCAGCAGGGGCGGTGGACGATTGACCTGCAGCGTCAGGTGGCCACGGTGCTTGCCGAGGAAGCTTCGCCGGCGATCGCAGCGTTGTGGACCGAAGCGACGAATCGGCTGATCCATCGTGGCGTGTATCGGCGGTGGGATCGGATCGACAGCGAGTTTGCAGCAGCGATCGAAGACGCTGCGGGCGGTGATGCTCCGGATGAGGATCGGCTGGATGCGCTCAAGGCGTTGCGCGCGCAGTACATTGCTGAGACAGACGATATCGAGCGACGACTGGTGGCTGCCTCGCAGGCGACGATGGGCATCAACACGCTGCGACCTGACCTGCAGAAGCAATCGGAGACCGATGCGCTGCGCGCGCTGCGTGAGGTGCTCCAGCATGCCATCGACCGCAGGGTGTGGTATCAGGATCAGATGGCTGGGATCGTCGGCCTTGAGATGAGCGGGCAGGACCGCGACTGAAATCACCACCATGAGTTCGATCAGGCTGAAGCCCACGCGTTTGGACGCTGTCCATTGCAGGCACGGTGATCGATAAGGGCTCTTGCCCAGCACGGGCGTCGATGCATGGGAATCAAGTATCGCGTGGCCTCCGAACGGAGGCTCTCAAGCATGTCTCCGATGAGCCGATCTCGCCGCGTGCGGGCCAGCTGGACGGTCCTTTGACACCGCGGACACCGAGACAGATCAGGCAGCGTGACCGCGCTGTCGACGTGGGTCGGCTGCTGCCGCCTCGATCTGCGATGGCCCGCTTTGGCGCCGGGCTTGCGGCGACCCGGCTTCGACTTGGACTCCTTCTCGTGGGGCGGCGTTGCAGACGACGGGTTGTGCGCGAGCTCTTCGGCATGAGCTTGGCGATCTGCCGGCTGGCCGCGAGCATCAGGGCGCGGCTCGCGTCCGGCCCCATTTTGGCGACGTCGAACGCCATGTCCTCGGTGCGCTCGCGGCGGACCGCGGCATCGATGATCGCCGCCAGTTCGAACGGTAGTGGTGATTTGGCGGGCATGCGTCAGCTTCTACGCGCGCGCTCTGCAGATAGCGCAACCCTGGGCCTCTTCGGGCCCGGCGTGCTCACTCGGCTGAACAGATACGAATCACAACGATAGGGTGCTGTTGGTACCGGCCCTGCACGCGCAGCTGGCAAAACTCGCGTTTTCTACGGACGCGCGAAACCCGCCGGGAATTGTCCGCGAAAAACCACCGGCGACGTGCCTCAAGTTCTCTATATGCGTCCTCTCGACACGAGGGAAGTTACCCATGAACCCGAAGTTAGCATTCATCAGTGTCATCAGCCTCGCGGTATCCTCCACGCACGCGGACATCTACACCAGCGACCAGGGTCTCGGCGTCGACCCGGTTATCGATTTCGAGGACACGCCCGTTGGTGTCGTGAATGGGGACGAATGGCAAGCCGAGACCGGCATCGTCTTCGACGCTCTCCTGCTATACGTCGAGAATTTCTTCACGAACCCGGGTGCCTCCGGTAACAAGCTTGCTGGAGACATGGGAACCCTTGAGCTCAACATGACGTTTGACGATCCGCAGACGCAGCTTGCCATGGCTTGGGGTACGAATCCTGGCACGTCCACGGTCACCGCGTATCTCGATGGCGCCGTCGTCGAGACCGCCACGCTGGATACCACCTTCATTGATCCGGGGACGACGTTTCTGATCGTGGAGAACATCACGTTCGACAGGGTCGAGATCGACATCAACGCCGCGATCTTCGATTTCTCGCTCGACAACGTGCAACTCGGAGGCGACCGCGCTGCACCCTGTCCCGCCGACATCGACGGCAGCGGCTCTGTCGACGTTGGCGACCTGATCACCGTGCTGAGCGCGTGGGGCAGCGACGGAGGTCCCGCCGACATCGACGGCAACGGCTTCGTCAACCTTTTCGACCTTCTTGGGGTGATCTCCGCTTGGGGAGCCTGCTCGTAAGAACGTAATGCCGCGGACTGAATCTCTCAGGGGCCGCTACCCTTGGAAGGTGTCCGATATGGGCATCGAGTTACCCGTGGCTTGAATCGTGGCAATCTTCCGGTTTGGTCACGAGCGCCCTGCTCGACATGATCCCGGCCACCATAAGCGATCACGAGGTCGTCACGACAGAGCCGATGCTGGACCGGCTGCCTTGCGCAGGCGACGATGGGCATCAACACACTGCGACCTGCTTCGCAGAAGCAATCGGCGACCGATGCGCCGCGCGCGCTGCGTGAAGTGCTCCAGCATGCCATCGACCGCAGGGTGTGGTATCAGGATCAGATGGCTGGGATCGTGGGTGTTGAGATGAGCGGGGGAGACGATGGCCGCGCATCAATGCGCGCGCACTGACGCGTGTGCCGGGCGCGCAATAGGTGAGGAATCTGCAATTTTTCAGAGATCGCATCCGGCTGGTGCGGCAGTGGTTGCGCGGGGGTGAAACCGGAATGTTGCTTTTGCGTCGGGCAATGCGCGCGCAGGGCGCGCTCGCGGAGGCAATTGTGGCACGCCGATGATTGTCTGGGCCGATGTTGGGACGCCGCGGGCTTCGCGCGAGGCTCGAGGCTTCGCGCGTGACGCTCCGGGCCTCGAACTGCCCTACGCTTTCTGCCATGACCGAGCAGCAGCGCATCGAACGGTTCGAGACTGCCTACAACCGCATTGATCGGCGGATGGGTGAGATGATCGAGGACGGGCCGGCCAATCGGCACCGCACGTTTGCATCAAAGGTGCGCATCGCGGCGAATCGCTACCGACGCTTCAGCAAGTACGTGGATTTTCTGCTCGAGATCGGCGACCTGCGCAACGCGATGATCCACAACCGCACCGGCGATGACCTCTACATGGCGACGCCCAGTGAGAAGACCGTCGCAGAGTTGGAGCGCATCGAGCAGGCGATGTTCTCACCGGAGCGAGTCGACCAGCGGTTCCAGCGGCCTGTGACGACTCTCACACCTGCCCAGACGCTTGCTGAGGCGTTCGATCTGATCCGCGATGATGGCTACTCGCGCTACCCGGTGTACGACGATGAGGGTTTCATCGGACTGGCGACTGCGAATGGCTTCGCTCGTTGGGTGGCGGGGCAGTTCAAGGGTGGCCAGATTACCTTCGACCCGCACGCGGTGACGATCGAGGCGATCCTGGAGTTGGATCATCGCAAGGATCTGGTCGTGTTCGTGGCGCGTGATGCGCTTGTTGACGACGTTGTGCAGATGTTTGCAGATCGCAAGCCACTGGAGGCGGTGATCATCACCGAGCACGGCAGGATGTACGAGAAGCCGGTGGGACTCATCTCCGCGATGGATGTCGCAGGGATGGAGTAGCGTTTGATTGAGCGTCCATGAACGCAGCATCCGCAAGCGCACGACGGAAGCATCGCGACAAGTTGACTTTTTGTCGCCATTTGGTGAGTGATCGGCCCGCTGGGTGCATCTGGATTCAGGGCAGGCATAAAAAAACAGGGTCAGGCACGCCCCCACGGCTGCCCGACCCCGCCACACACAGCGAATTGTTCACTGCGCCTCTGAACTTTGCACAGAGACGATACCACGTAATCCCACATCTTCAAGCAATCGCGTTACAATTTGGTGTATTGAATCGCTGTTTTCTTGTCTCCGACAAGTTGAAGCAAGGCAAAAGCGATAGTCACGAAGTGGTGACTTTGCCCGCGGCCGTATCACTTGTCGGCGACATCCCCCCAGCACTCCGAGGCGCGTATGCACATCCGGCGGGAGTTCATCGACTGGCACGAACCGCTTGTGCCGACCATTGCGCGCCGACTGCTTGACACGGCCGACGGCACGCCAGCCGACCTGCGCAATCTGTTGATTCTCACGCCAGGCGAACGGGCCGGGCGCCTGCTGCTCGGCCACCTGCTGCTTGAAGCACAGAACCGCAACATCGGCGTGATGCCGCCTAGAACAGTCACTGCCAGCCGTCTGATTGATCTGGTCATGCGCGACATGGCAGACGTCAGCGCAGTGCAACGCGTGGCCTCAGGATCGGAGTCGCACTTCGCATGGATCGCGGCATTGCGCGCCTTGCCAGCCGGCCTGTTGCAGACGATCACACCACATCCACCCGCGTCGGACGATCATC
>CAZVXI010000016.1:0-33992 GCA_964631295.1 uncultured Isosphaeraceae bacterium | reverse complement strand
GAGATCGCATTCATTCCCGGCCGCGTCGTCCTGCAGGATTTCACGGGCGTGCCGGCAGTCGTCGACCTCGCAGCCATGCGCGACGCGATGATCCGCATGGGCGGCGATGCGAAGAAAGTCAACCCGCTTGTCCAGTGCGATCTCGTGATTGACCACTCTGTGCAAGTTGATGCATTCAACTCTGCCCAGGCGCTCACAATCAACTCCGAGAAGGAGTTCGAACGCAACCACGAGCGGTACCAGTTCCTCAAGTGGGGCCAGCGCGCGTTTGATAACTTCCGCGTTGTCCCGCCCGCCACCGGAATCGTTCATCAGGTCAATCTCGAATACCTCGGCAAAGTTGTCTGGGAACGCGATGGTGTGCTGTATCCGGACTCACTCGTCGGCACAGATTCGCACACGACGATGATCAACGGTCTGGGCATCGTCGGCTGGGGCGTGGGCGGCATCGAAGCCGAGGCAGTCATGCTTGGCCAGCCGATCTATATGCTCGTGCCGGAAGTCGTCGGCTTTAAACTCACGGGCGAACTGGCAGAGGGCTGCACCGCGACGGACCTCGTGCTCGTCGTCACGCAGATGCTCCGCGAGCATGGCGTCGTCGGCAAGCTCGTTGAGTTCCATGGAGAAGGGCTCGCAAACATGCCCATCGCCAACCGCGCGACGATCGCCAATATGGCGCCCGAGTACGGCGCCACCATCGGCTTCTTCCCGGTCGATGAACAGACACTGCGTTACATGCAACTCACCGGCCGCGATGATGATTTGGTCGGCACGGTCGAGGCGTATTACAAGGCGCAGGGCATGTGGCGCGATGATTCGCGCGAGATCACGTACAGCGCGAACCTTGAACTCGATATGTCAACGGTCGAGCCGTCACTGGCCGGACCAAAGCGGCCACAGGATCGCATCGTCCTGTCCGGCATGAAGTCTCAGTGGGAGCAGGATCTCTCGATCACGTTCGGCAAGGGCTCTCCCGATGGAACCTCCACAAAGGAGAGTTGGGCGGACGAAGGTGGAAATGGCGGCGCGACTGCACTGGCGGCTGCCAAAGCGCCAGCCGGCGCGAAGGTATCGTACGATGGCGCAGAGTTCGAGTTGCACGATGGAGCTGTCTGTATTGCCGCAATCACAAGCTGCACGAATACGAGCAATCCGAGTGTGATGGTCGGCGCAGGTCTCGTTGCGCGGAAGGCCAACGAACTCGGGCTCGAACGCAAACCGTGGGTCAAGACATCACTTGCGCCCGGCTCGAAAGTCGTGACTGACTACCTGAACAAAGCTGAGTTGATGGACGATCTCGAAGCGCTTGGATTTTATCTCGTCGGCTACGGCTGCACGACGTGCATCGGCAACTCCGGGCCGCTGCCTGATGAAATCAGCAAGGCAATCAGCGAGAACGACATCGTTGCTGCTTCGGTCCTGTCGGGTAATCGCAACTTCGAGGGCCGTATCAGCCCGGACATTCGCGCGAACTACCTCGCCTCCCCACCGCTCGTCGTTGCATATGCGATTGCCGGCACTGTCGATATCGATCTTCAAAACGAACCGCTCGGCACAGATAAGAATGGCAAGGATGTATACCTCGCCGACATCTGGCCGACACAGCAGGAGATTGATGAGGTGGTTGCCGAGTGCGTGACGCGCGAACAGTTCATCGAGCAATACGCGAACGTTTTTGCCGGCTCCGATGAATGGCAGGCCGTTGAAACGACGAGCAGCGACGCATACGAGTGGAGCGAAGACAGCACCTACGTGCAGGAGCCGCCGTTCTTCGTCGGTATGGGACCGTCCCCTGAGCCAATCAAGATGATCAATGGCGCGCGCTGTCTGGTCAAGGTTGGCGATTCGGTCACCACAGATCACATCTCCCCGGCCGGCTCGATTGCGAAGGATTCACCCGCAGGACAGTACCTGCAGAGCAAGGGTGTGCCGATAAGCCAGTTCAACAGTTACGGCTCTCGTCGCGGCAACGACCGAGTGATGGTGCGCGGAACATTTGCGAACATCCGCGTCCGCAACCATCTCGCGCCAGGCACTGAAGGCGGCTGGACGACCGACTGGACGAAAACCGACAAGATCGGCGGCTCGGTCACCAGCATTTTTGAGGCAGCCGTGAACGGCGGGCTCGGGCAGACGTCCGATCCGGATGTGAATGTGCATCCGGATGGCACACCGTTCGTCGTGCTCGCTGGCAAAGACTACGGCATGGGCTCCTCACGTGACTGGGCTGCGAAGGGCACGATTCTGCTCGGCATACGCGCGGTGATCGCAAAGAGTTTCGAACGCATCCACCGCAGCAACCTGGTGTTCATGGGTGTGCTGCCGCTGGAGTTCAGCAATGGCGAAGATGCCGACTCACTCGGCCTGGATGGCACCGAGACATTCGATATTTCTGTCGATGACAATCTGCAGCCGCGACAGGATGTTCCAGTGAAAGCAACCAGGCCCGATGGCAGCGTGACCGAGTTCACCGTCGTCTGTCGCATCGATTCGCCTGTCGAAGTCGAATACTACCGCAACGGCGGCATTCTCCACACCGTGCTGCGAAAAATGGCGAGCACGTAACCACACCAACGCTACGAAAGATACATGAATGACAACAGCAACCGCTAATGACACGCTGACCGCTCACGATATCTCTGCTGATCAGGCACGCGCCGTGGTCGATGCTGCTCGCACGAAGGCGGCTGAGATCGGCACGAAGATGGACATCGCTGTCGTCGACGCAGGCGGCAATCTCAAGGCGTTCCTTCGCATGGACGGGGCCTGGCTTGGCAGCATCGACATCTCGATCCGCAAGGCAAAAACAGCGCGCATGTTCGATATGCCCACGGGCGATATCGGCACGCTCAGCCAGCCCGGTGGGCCGCTGTTCAACATCGAGCATTCCAACGGTGGCCTGATCACCTTCCCGGGCGGCCTTCCGCTGAGTGACAGCGACGGCTGCATCATCGGAGCCATAGGCGTCTCAGGCTCAACTGTCGACGATGATCACGCCGTCGCGACAGCGGGTGCATCGGCCATCAGTTGAGTGATATCACACGCGTGCGAGCGCATCATCCACGTTGTCATGGATGCTCAACACCAGGTGGAGGTTCGCCTTGTTGAGCGCCTTTGACAACGTCTCGTTAAAGCCACAGAAATATACAAAACCGTCGTGGTCGCGCGCGTTCTGCTGGTACTGAATGAAGGTTCCGATCGCAAGTGAACACGCGAAAACAAGCTGCGACATGTCGAAGATCGTGACTGGGATACGACGCGACGACAGCTGGGTCATCTCGCGCGTCAGGTCATCGATGTTGGCAAGGCCGCCATCCCCAATCAAACGTGCAATCACAACGTCGTCATCACGCTCATCAACTTCGAGCCGAATCGGGGGCTGGTCGGTCACGGTGAGTTGGTCCTTTCTCGCTGGACGAAGTTGTGCAAGATAACCAACTCTGCATGTTCCGGATGCCCGGTGTGGTAGTCGACACTGGAATCTTCACACAACCTGAACGGTTTCTACTCCAATGGCCCAGTTGTGTTTCCGTGCTTGCGCGGTTCGGCCGCGGACGGCACGTCCAGCCATATCTCAGGCGGCGGCCTCATATCCCACGCATGCCGGGAGACGGTCAGCACATCATCGCGCTTGCGTACGAGGCGATACCCCAGCAGATGGAACACATCCACCGCAAGCCACCGGGCAATGCTGCGATCCACCAGCAAAGCCCCTGTGACCGTCGGGTGTCTGCGAACGCCCGGCAGCAGCGAGACGAATCTGCTGACCCCCAGCCGTCGGAGTAAGCCTGAAAGTCTCAACCAGAATCGCCCGATCCGTCGCGCGATGAAGTAGCCGTCGTCACCCTGCTCCTGATAGAGCGGCAACAGCATGCGGCCGTCGCGCTTGGCAAACACAGGTTTGCCATTGGAATCCGCCAGATGTTGCCCCCGTCGGACGCGATCAAAGTTCGCAAAGCCCGGGCACATCCCGAACAGTTCGCCGGGTGCGATGCCATAACGATCCTGCACATCCACGACAGCGGGCGCGCGTTCGGAAGCGCGTTCAAGTGCCGCCGTATCCAAAGCACGATCAGGCATATCGGCGTGCCCGACATGCGCGAGCACGCTGCGAATGACTGCTTCGTGCAGGTCGATTGATCGCGGATCATCGTGCTGGCCGGTTTCGACCACCGCGCACACACAGCCGCACGCGGTGAGATAGTCGATGAGTGTTCCTTCGAGCAGTTCTGCAAGACCGAGCACCATCGGCAACGGCCAGCACTTCGCGAGGCGGCGGTTGCGCAAAGTATCGCTGAGAACAATGAACGGCGCGCCCTTGCCGGAGAACGTATGCAGGTCGATGACATGCACAGATTGCCCCTCGTCCCGTCCATCAATAATCGCCTGCAATGCTGCCAGCAAATCGGCAGCCTCCGCATATTCAGCCGAATCCGGATCGGCAGCAAGATGCAACTGCGGCCGTGGACCGGGTGTGAACCGAAACAGCCTATTCAGATCATCATCAATGAAGCGCTGGCTCACTTCACACGCACTGACATTCCCTCGCAGTGCCACCACCCGACCAGCCACCGGTATGTCTGCGCGCTCGAGTTGTGCACGAACACGTTGCAGCGCTTGAAGTGCGGCGGGCTCGTTGCCATGCATGCACGCGATGAACACGGTTGTCGGCCCGGGCAAATCGCCGCGCATTGACCACACTTCGCGTTGATCGCACAAAGGGCGATGCGACGGCACAACACCGCATTGAGTTGGTACGGATGATTCGCTCATTCGTCAGGTTTGTCTTCTGCCGGAAAAACGATCCTATTCCCCCGCTGCCGTACGATCCGTCCCTGCCCGTAAGTGATCTTCCAGCAGTTGGCCGGCAATCGACATGAAATCATGCGCGGTGATGATCCCAACGAGCCGTCCTTCCGACACGACCGGCAGGCAACTCACACGGTACTCCCGCATCATTGCAATGGCGTCGAGTGTTGAAGATTCCGGCCGAACTGTGACGGGGTTTCGTTTCATGATATCTCGCACGGACACTGACAGCGATTGTGACTTCGAGTTGGACGCGGTCAATCCTTTCGCGAGATGATGCAGCAATGGGCGGTAACTGACGATGCCGACCAGTCTGTGTTGCTCATCTTCGACGGGCACGTGGCGAATGTGCTCCCAGTCCATCAGCGTCATCACGAGATCGATTGTGTCGTCTTCGAGGACAGTGAACAGTTCGGTTGTCATGTACTGTTCAACACGCTGGTAGTTGCGCGTCCAGCAACCTGCTTCGCTGAGTTGCGCAAGGGTCCATGTGTGCACGGGCTGAGCAGGATTGTCCGGAGTGTCGTGCTGGCGGTTGAAGGTTCCTGCCGTGAGCGCTGCAAGCCGTTCTGCGCGCGTGCCGGCACCACGCATGTGCGTCACGGAATCGAGAAGCCACTGCGCGCCCGTTCGCCGCGTATCAACACGGGCCTGAACAATGTCGAGAAATCTGTCAGCATCGGACTGGTCGATCTGTGCAGACTCAAGCCCCTTCCGTGCGATTGGCAGCAACTCGCGCAGAAGCAGTTCGCGTGCGGAGAGAACCTCCCCATCCGCCCAGGAGAACTCTGCGTGCATGCCCTGCCGGGCTGCGCCGATGAAGTTCGCGCGAACATCATCGAAGTCCATACGCTCGCGGATGTCGCCGAGTGCTTCGGGCCCGCCGTGCATCAGGCCGAACCAGAATGCCGCATTGGCAACTTCATCCACCACTGTCGGCCCTGCGGGAAGAATGCGATTCTCAATGCGCAGGTGCGGCTTGCCGTTCAAGATGCCGTAGCAGGGCCGGTTCCAGCGATAGACGGTCGAGTTGTGCAACTGCAGTGCCTGCAACCTCGGAGCGCGCCCCTGTTCCATCACATCGAACGGGTCTTCATCGACCTCCCGGCCGAGAATCACACGGAACCTCGAAACATCACTTTGATAAATCTCCATCACGGACGAGTCGACCCAGCCCTCGCCGAAGCGCACTCGCGCGAGTGTGTCTCGCTCGTGTGGCACGCTGCTGCGTGTGTCGACCGTCTGCTGGAATATCGCAATGCGCGTCTCGCGCCAGAGGCGCTTGCCGAACAGCACTGGTGAGTTTACTGCAGAGGCCAGCAGCGGCCCGGCAAAGGTCTGTGCGAGGTTGTAGTGCTGCGCAAATGATTCAGGTGAGACCTGGTAGTGTAACTGGAACGACGTATTGAGCGCTTCAAGCAAGACCGAATCATGCTCAATCGATACGTCATCAATGCCGCTGATAGCCAGTTCGTATGCGCCACCGCGCATCGTTGAGAGGGCCTCATCCAGCGCGAAGTAGCGCGGACGGTCGGCGATGTTTTCGCGTCCGAGATGCGATTTCGCGAGCGTTGGCAGTATGCCGGTCAGCACGATCTCCGCACCGTGCCTCCGGCAGACCTCCCGCACAAGCGAGATGACATCAAGCAGTTCGTGTTCCAGGCGTGCGAGGCAGTCGCTGCCAAAATCGAGCGGCGGCAGGTTGCATTCCACATTGAACCGCGCGACCTCCGTGGTGACGCGTTCGGGAGGAAGGTCGGGCAGGACTTCCATCGCGATCGGGGTTGGCTGCCAATCCCGATCAACCATGACCAGTTCCTGCTCGGCACCGATGCGCGTGATGCCGCGCTCCATCATCGGGCTCTCGAGCAGTTGCTCCAGCGCGCGGATGTCGTTGAGCAGCGCCTTCATGAAGGCGTTCCGCTGCTCCCCGGTCATATTGGCCTGAACATCCTGCGTGCCCATTCGCGCTATCCTTTACTGAGTACGCAAACTACGCTGCGGCGAGTGCGAACGCAAGCGACCGGCGATCCGTTCAACCGGTGGTTGATCCCCAGTTTGAGAGAACCATCAGCAGGTCCGCGAGCCCGACGAGACCGTCATCATCGGCATCGCCGGGGCACGCATCGTCAGGCGGGCAGACAAGGCCCCAACTTGAGAGGACCAGCAGCAGGTCCGCGAGCCCGACCGAACCATCTCCGGTCACATCGCCTGCGACAACGCACGAGTCACCGATCTGAAAGGCGATTTCGTCGATCACCTGACCGCTCACGCCAACTTCGCCGCCGCGGAAGCGAAAGAGCAGGAAGTTGATGCCGACCGCTGGCGCGAGATCAACACACGCTCGATGGCTGCCGGCACCCGGTGCATGCGGCGCGGTCCACATCGGTACCCATGTCCCGCCGACATCCGCGCTGGCTTCGAGTATCGGACCCATCTGACCGTCGAGCTTGCTGTACTCAAAGGTCACTGATGCCTGGTTGACATTCTTCAGTGAAATGCACCGCGTGACCATCGCTGAGAGTTCATCGCCGGCGACGAATACCGCAGCATAATCCGATGGGTCATCGCTGCACGGGGTGGCGTTGGAAAGAAACGGCCCGGTGCCGAAGCATCCTGCGAACTTCTCCGGGAACCTTTCACAGGGTGTGCCGCCCGGGTCGGGCACATCAAAGTCTGCTGCGAATGTTTCGCTGCACAAGCCACAATCACCACATTCGTAGAACTCCGCGGCGATGACGCACAGTTCATCCCACTGCTCTTCGCAGCAGAAAGAGTCAATCGCGCACACACAGTCCTGTACGATGATGTCCGCGCACCCCGGATCGCCGACTTCACAGCATCCGTGGATGCTGGTGTCACTCGTGGTAAGAACCAGATCATCAACACGTGCGCCATTTGCGATCGACGATCCCGATGCGATGCGAACTTTGATCGTGCCAAACTCGATGTATGGCGAAAGATCCACATTGGCCTCCACGCATCCTCCGTCGAAAAAAATCGGCGCTGTCCAAACCGTCTGCAACGTATCATCCGGGAGAGCAACCAACACTGACGGTCCGAGCGTTCCTGTGTTTTTTGTGTAGCGAAACTCCAGGGATGCTTCGGCAAGACCAATCAGCTCAATGCAGTCAGTCTGCGCATAGGAATGCGGAAAACCCTCGACAAACGCAATCGCTGCATCTGCTGATCCCGAGCATGCGCCTGAGTTGGTGAGGAACGGGGCGCCTGCTCCGCCACACTCTGAGAAGATGTCAGGCAGCAGATCACAAATGGCATCCGACGAGAACGTGCCGCCAAAGTCGGTCTCGAAGTCTGTCATGCAATCTGAGTTGCCGCCCTCTTCGCACGATCCGCAGGACAGTTGCTCAACCAGCGCAACGCACTGGGCATCCCACTCGTTCTCGCAGCAGAAGGGATCGATCTCGCACACGCAGTTCATGACTGCTTCGTCGACACACCCGGCCGGGCCTACTTCACAGCACTCGTGTTCGCTGGCAGCATCACAACATCCGGTGACTTCGATCGTGACATCATCGATGTAGATCGCTGCATTTCCCGGTTGGCCGTGATCGAACCGCCACAGCACGACCTCGCCGGATTCGATCTCGACAGTATGTGTGACTTCGATGCATGCTCCACCGATGATGTTCAGCTCGCCGACAACTGTTGGGATCGAGGCGTTGCACAGTGAACGGCTCGTCGTTGTACCCTGCCGTAACACAGTACCGGTCTCTGCAAACTGGCTGTACAGAAAGCGAAGCGTGACCTGTGCACATGCGTCGTCAAGCATCGCGATGCGCAGCGTGGCATCATGCGAAGCGCTGCTGAGTTTGAGCGCGTTGCCGCCGACACAGAACCCTCCTGATGCAACCGAAGCTCCATCGAGGCACCATTGGACATCGATCAGTTCATCCGCGTAGTTGTGTGGCCCGACGAACGAATCGAAGGTCTCAGCGAAGACCTCGCAAGGCTGGTCCTGTGCACGGGCAGTCGCGGGCAATATCATCGCGGCGAGCGCGAGAAGGCACCCGGCGGTCACCCATTTCAGACTTGGTTCAGCCGACACGTCGCTGCTCTCCTCCGAAACAAGCATGACGCGATCGGAGGTTCAATGCACGGATTGGTCGCGCGGATTCCTATTGTCGTTTGCGCGAGACGCATTATCGGAAGTTCAGGAGTGCCCCGCGGCCATTGCCAGAGCAGAGAGAAGCTCCTCCGGCTCGGCCATCCGCCCCACACCTTCCGTGCGGCACGCCTGCCAGCCGCTGCCCGGATCAACAATCTGAAACCCGTCGGAGCATAGTTGCTCGATGTTCCGCTGGTTTGCCGGCTGGTGCCACATCACTTCGTTCATCGACGGCGCGAGCAACACGGGCTGTCGGGTAACGTCGATCGCCGACACCACGAGTGAAACGACATCATCGGTCCTGCCGGTCGCGAGCTTCGCGGCAAGGTCCATTGTGCAGGGAGCGATGAGGGCTGCATCTGCTTCGCGCGCGAGCGAAATGTGCTGTGGATCAGCCGACTCGATATGCGTCCACTGGTCTGTATAAACCGGCCGGCCCGAGAGCGCCTGGAACGTCAGCGGCGTGATGAACTTCGTCGCGGCGCCCGTCATCAGCACCGTAACGTGCGCCCCCGCCTGGGCAAGGCGGCTTACGACGAAGGCTGTCTTGTAGCACGCGATGCCACCGCTCAGACCGACCAGCAATCGACGGCCTTCCAGCTTGGACACATTGGTCGATGACATGGACACCGTTCGGCCGAGCCGCGTCGCGCGGGCGTCAGACATCTTCCGAGGCAGCGGCTTCCGGCAGCGTGTCCGGCATCAGCGGAGCGATCTTGTCTTGCATGATCTCTTCGATCACGAGTTCGAGGTCGGTGCGACCCTCACGCTCGACAAGCGGGCGGGCACCATCGACGATGAGCTCGCGCAGGCGACGTTGAATCAGAGCGGTGAGTTTGAACCGGCCGCCCATCTTGTTGACGATGTCGTCACTCTTCAGCGCTTCGATCATGGCTGCGGACTACCCTTGAATGAACGGATGTGAACCCGGTGAGCCGAATCGAACATGATAGCACGAACCTTCAAGATCGTCCAGCACGGCGGCGTGAACCGCTTCATCGGAGGCCGGCCGGCCGAGTCGTTTTCCTCGTCGCGATGCTCCTGCTGGTCGTCCGGCTCAGCGGCGTGATGGAAGGGCTGTTTTACCAACCCACTGTGGGGCAGACGCCGGCTCCAACGCAGTTTCCAGGCGCAGAGCACGTCACCTTCCCGTCCGGCGACGGCGAAACGCTCGTGGGCTGGTTTCTTCCAGCGTCCGATGCTGCCCCTGCGGAGGCACCCACCATCCTGCATATCCATGGCAATGCGGGCAATCTCATCGACCACATCGGCTTCTCCAGCCACTTCGCTGAGAATGGCTTCAACCTGTTCATATTCGACTATCGAGGCTACGGCGAGAGCACAGGGAGTGCGCGCCGCCGCGCTTCACTGCTGCGCGACGCCCACGCGGCGCTCGATTACCTGCTGGCACGATCGGATATCGCGCCCGATCGTATTGGTGTGTTCGGCCAATCGCTCGGCGGCGCGTTGGCGATCAACCTGATGGCGGAACGCGGCGAGATCGCTGCTGGCCTGATCGTCTCCGCCTTCACGAGTTGGCGCGACATCGCGGCAGATGTTGTCGGGCTCGGTCCACTGGGGCGGTTCTTTGCATGGGTGCTGTTGGAAGATCATCTGCGTGTTGATGAGGCCATGAGGAAGATCGCCAGACCGGTGCAACTCGTGCATGGCACAGCTGACGAGATTATCCCGGTACACCACAGCAGGCAGCTGAACGATGCCTCGCCTGTCGCATCGCTGGTCGAACTGGAGGGCGGCGACCATAACGGCCTGCGGCTCTCCCACCCGGAGTTCGACACCATCACCGTCGAGTTCTTCGCTCAGCATCTCCAGACGCCAGACAACCAATGACTGGAGCGATGATGACAGCGGATACGGCTTCTTATCCTGCACACACGCGACGGCGTTTCACCTTCAGCCGCAGGATGCGGCTCTCGCTTGCACGCGATTACCAACACGTGTATCGAACGCGCGTGAGCAAGACGATCGGGCCGCTGGCTGTCTTTGCGCTGCCGAACGATCTCGCACACCCACGCCTCGGCCTCGCAGTCGGTCGGCGCGTCGGTGCTGCGCATCAGCGGCATACGATCAAACGCCGGCTGCGCGAGGCTTTTCGGTATCTGCAGCATGATCTTCCGACTGGGTACGACTTCGTGGTTCGCGTGCGGCCACATGCAACTCTGACGCTCGCCGAGTATCAGAAGATGCTCAGCAAGGCGATGCGGGTGCTGCATCTTCGCTGGCAGGAACGGCAGGTTGGCGATGACTGAGTCGCTCAGCGCACAATCCCGACCGACACTTGCCGCTCGCGCATGCATTGTGCTTGTGCGGCTGTATCAGGTCTCGCTGAGCCGCGTGCTCGGCGGTCACTGTCGCTTTCACCCGACGTGTTCACACTATGCGATCGAAGCACTGGAAACGCACGGCGCTTTTCGAGGCTGCTGGCTGATTGTGCGCCGACTGTTGCGATGCCATCCGCTGGGCGGTTTTGGTTATGATCCTGTTCCGCCGCGCAAGCAGCGAGATTGAACCTCCCTGATTCACGAGAAACAACGCATGCGACCACCAGCGATCCTCGCGATTGGCAAGAACTACGCAGACCACGCGGCCGAGATGAAAGGCGATGTCCCAGAGCGGCCCATGGTGTTTATGAAGAACCCGGCCGCGGTAATAGGCAACGGTGAGGATATCCGCATCCCGCCAATCTGCCACGAACCGCATGCCCAGGTCGACTATGAGGGCGAACTTGCCGTTATCATCGGGCGTGACTGTCGCGATGTTCCAGCGGACAATGCGCTGTCATGCGTAAGCCACTACGCCGTCGCAAATGATGTGAGTGCGCGCTGGTGGCAGAAGATTGGTTCGGGTGGACAGTTTGTGCGTGGCAAGAGTTTCGATACATTCTGCCCGATCAGTCAGCCAGTACCTGCCGATGCCGTGCGCGATGTGCAGTCTCTCGAGATCCGGACAACGGTGAATGGCGAAGTGCGTCAAGATGCGAACACATCGTTGATGATCTTCCCCGTCGCGACGTTGATCGCCGAACTCACGCGCGGGATGACGCTGCTGGCAGGAACCGTGATCCTGACCGGAACCCCCGCTGGCGTTGGCGCGGGCTTCGATCCGCCGAAGTTCCTCAGGCACGGCGACACGGTCGAGATCACGATCGACGATGTCGGCATACTGCACAACAGCGTCGTCGACAACGGCTGATATCGATCAGTTGTTGTTGGTACCGATATCCGTCCGCGAGATTTCGGGATTCGCCTGCTCTGCCTGTCGCTGTCGAATGCGCGCTTCCATCACGGCACGTGCCTGTTCGAACTGCTGCATCGACGGCGGGGGGAACCGTTCCTCGAATGGGTATCGCTGAGCGTACACGGTCTGGTTGTAGCGAGCCTCGAGCTGCGACTTGATCTGGTTGTAGACCATCGCGCGCACAAGCGGCTCGTAATCGTCAATCCGACGCCAGAGTGTCATTTTCTCTTCCCATGACACCTCCGGGTCAAGCATGACCTGCACGAACGCAGCGGGAAGCGCATCTTCGATCTGCGCGATCAGATCGCCGATACGACGGCGCCCGAATTTGTTGGTGTAGCCGTACGAATCATTGTTCTGGAAGAGATCGATCACGCGCTGAACGAACGCAACGCTCTCTTTCCACAACTCGTCGTTCTGCCGACCGATCCCATTGCGGATGCCATTCTTGAGGGCTGCGATGGCGTCACTGGGCGCGAGTTCCGGCTGGTGGTTGTATTCGCCGCGAATCTCATCCATGACAAACGCCTCCAGCGGCCGCTGAAACTCAGGATTCTGCCAATCGCTCTGCATGCCGAACAGTTCATCGAGCCTCTTGAGAATCATGTCGGCACGCTCTTTCTTCCCCTCACGAAAACTCTCGCGAACTGCTGACGACATAAAATGCTTCAGGAAGTTGATGAACGATTCGCCTCCGGCACCTCGTGTATTAAAGTGCTTGGCATAAAGACGATTGAACTCCTCGAAGATCGTATCGACCCAGACAGGCTCGGCCATGCGTGCGGGCAGTTCACCGCCGTAGGGATCGAAAAAGATACGCCCGCGCCTGGCCAGCCCCTGCATCGCCTGAATCTGGAGGCGATCGTTATTCAGGACTCGATAGATATTGTCCTCCCACATGCCGCGTCGGTCGCCACGTTCACTACCGAGCCGGGCGAAGTACAGCGCGTGCGCGTGGCCGCTTCGCCAGTCGATCGGCCCGAGGTCCCGCGTGTACTCGTACATCTTCTGTGGGCTCATGTTGTATTCATCAAGCAGCACGCGCTTGCGGACATGCGCGATAAGCGTATCCCACTGCTCCTGCATCGACGGATCAGAGGCGATCTCGTCAAACGCGCGGAAGCGAGCATCGTCCTGAGCATACGACGCCGCTGCCTCCATTTCCCTGGCAATAAATGATTGTCTGGTCAGGCTGACCCACTCCTGATATCGGCGCAGAAAGTCGGAGTCGAGTTTGAACTCGGTGCGTGCGGTGAATGCACCGAAGTCAGCCCTGACTCGATCGACCAGGTCCTTCACGCCGGGCGTTCTCTTCTCTGCCTCGGTCAACGTGTCGGGCGCATCTGCAATTCTTTTGATCCATCCGGTGCGATCATCCCAGGCTGCCGGCGGTTCGCCAAGCAGGCCGTGCCACTCCTGGCAGAGCTTGTACTTGTAGTACAGATGAGCATCATCGGAATAGCCCTCGATCTTGTGGGCGAACCAGAACGCGAGCTCTTTGTGCAGTTCAACATCGTTGGGGTTATAGCGAAGTCCTTCGTTGCGCACGAGGCGAATCCCCGCCTGCACCCATTCCCACCGCTGTTGTTCCGTCTGCGTGGCGACCGAGACGTTATACGCCATGTTGTGGCCATGGAAACCCCACACCGCGGCGAAACGCGGCTGGAGCTTTGTGATCAGCTCCGAGTCCGCCATGACCTCGAACAACTGACCGCGATCCTTCATGATCTGAACTTTGATCCAGAGGAAATCGACGATCAGACCGCGCAGCGCACCAATCGCGGTTCCGATAGCGACAATCGGCGGCGCGCCATCGACAGAGACATCAGTGTACTTCAGCGCGTATTTTTCCGACTTCGTGATCATGCTCGGCATGAGCACGCCTGATGCTGTGGCTGCAACAACAAGGACGCCTGCTGCAGCGAGTTGGATGACAGTGTCTCGCTTCATGGTGCACCTCCGTGCATGGTCGAGTGGCGGCACTCGACGCGTGTGTGTCTTACCCCTGACCGGAATACGTTGCCAACTCGCGCTTGCGCATCACCATCCAGCCGGCTGTCAGGCCGAGGCCTGTCCAGACAACCACAAGTTTCAACAGCGATTCCGCAACAGCCCCCCAGGAAATGTGCCGCCCCTCAACCAGCAGAAAACGTGGGGAATATTCGCCGAACCATCCCAGAGAAAGCACGATGAACTTTCCTACGTTGCGCACGATACCATCAAAGAGCCAGTGAATCACCATGCCGATGTTGGACCAGTCGATTGCTTCGAATGGTATCATCTGCGACTCCTGCAGAGAGCCGGACAAATACGGCGTGACGGTGCCCGCGATGAACAGTGTGAATGATGCCAGCACAGCAACCGGGAAACTCAGGAATGTCGCGAATGTGATACCGAGCATCGCGAGGAATGAGAGCTTTATCCAAGAGATAAGTGTGGCACGCAGGAAGTTCCCCTCGAAACCACCAACCTTGTAGAAGATCTCGAAATCCTGCTGATCAAAGTTCATGTGCCCGAACTCGCTGCCGGGTGGCGGCTGATAAAGGTTCCCCACTGCGACCTCGATCGAACCATCAGGACGAACAAGATCGGGGCCGATGAGAATCTCATGTTTCATCGTCGGGATGTATTCACGACGGATAATTGTCTCCGGTCGATCATTGAACTGGAATGCCGCCTGATACGTTTTGTGAGTTGTACTCTCCAATATGTAGAACTGAAATCGCAGCATGAGCGCTGCATCGTTCTCACGCGCGACGTCCAGCCCGGTGAAGACGTAGCGTTTCATCCCGCCAGCAGGAATAGTCCGCTGACTCATCAAGTGATTATCGATCACCTCGGCAGCGATCTCGCGGCGCTTCTCCGGCGGCACGACCTCGGCTGTCGCCAGTTCCGTATCCATCTGAATACGCTGATCGACGCGCGCCTGAAGCTGTTCCGGATCAAGCATGTTATATTCTGGCATGCGAGATTTTCTGGCCGTGAGAACGGCATCGCGAACTTCGACCGCATCCAACTGGCCCTCGATGCCCGGCGCGACAGGAAGCGTTCGCAGATACTGGGTGTACATAAAGATTGACACGCCCGCGACGAGCATGATGACGAGGTTGATCAACATCACACCGAGCCACTTGCCGACCATGTAGTTGAAGTGACCGAGCGGCTTGGTCATCAACTGCCAGATCTGCCGATCGCGAATCTCGAAGGCGACAGTCGATGTCGCAAGCACCAGTGTGAGGATCGCGGCAACCACGTACGTGAGCGCAAAGCTCTGGCTGATGAACGTTTGCACGCGAAAACGCAGCGGCTGCTCTGGATCGAGCGCCATCGGAAGCAACGGCAGGCCAATGACAAGCACCACAATGAACAACAGCGTGAGGCGCGTGCGGCTGGCTTCACGAATAACAGTGTGCGCGACGGAGAATATCTGGTTCGGCCGATCGAGCAGTGTGAGCACGATGCGGCTGAACATCACGAAGGTAAACACCAACGTACCGATGCCGCCGAAAAGCCACATGCCATTCTTGCTGCCCAGAAACCATGAGAGTGCAACCAGCGCGAGTGTGCCCACGCCAGTCAGAAGAAATGGAACTGTAAGGCCTATCCAGACAATGCAAAGCAGCCAGAGCGTCGTCATCACGCCCAAGGTCATTGCAGTACCCGGCTGATCGAGCAGCCACTTGGGTGCCCAAGCGGGTATTTTGTCACTCATCAACAGGCCGGCAAGTGCCCGCGGCTCTGCAATCACGCCATCCTGACCGAAGATTTCGTTGACGCGTTCCTTGACGAACTCGCCGCCATACACCTCTTCGTTGATGACAACTTCACCTGTTTCCACGAGGGCGAGCGCGATCTCGTCCTCATCCGCAAGGCTCTGACCGGAGAGAGCTTCAACGAGCGCCGCACGCTGGCTCGTCAGCGACTGGCTTTCGAGTACAAGCCATCCGAACAAGGCAGAACAGCCACAAACGATGATGACGCTCAGCGCGATGCGCAGCCAGAGTTGCTGCTGGAGGCGATCAAGTTTGTAATAAAAAGGCGCGAACCGCTTCATGTGTCAGGTGCCGCTCGTCTTGGTATCGTCTTCAGTGTCATCGGCATCGCGCTGTCCGCCTATCAGCGAATCGATCACGGAAGAATCCACATCGTCTGGCGCGGAAACGTCGGTATCTTCAACAACCTCCACCGCGGCGGGTTCATCGGTGTCACTGGAACCAATAAGTTCCTGAAGCACATCGTCGCCGGCATCGTCTGCGGTCTGAGCCAACTGCTCATCAACTTCAACCGCGCGCGATGTTGATTCAGGTTCTTCTTCGCGTGTAAGTGTGTCAATGAGTCGATCGCCCTCAGTCAACTCGACCGCGTCGTCGCCATCACGAAGGAACGCAGCGGTCTGACCGCCGTGCACGGCACCGCTGGTTTCAACCTGTTCTCGCTGTGCCTTCTCAACGAGTTCCATGAAGAGTTGCTCAAGGCGCTGACGCGGCGCGGTGACCTTGTCGATCGCTTTGCCCTCTGATTCCTCCAGCAGATGTTCGATGCGTGAGATTGTCTCAGGCTGCAGCCGCGCTGTCTGAATAATCGTGTGCTCAGTATCGGCAAGCAATTGTTCTGATGTGCCCTCGGCACGGATCTTCCCGCCGTAGAGAATGACCATGCGATCGCAGACATCTTCAACATCCGCAAGCAGGTGCGAGCTGAGCAGGATCGTCTTGCCGCGTCGGCCGAGGTCAAGAATCAAGTCCTTCACCTGACGCGTGCCAATTGGGTCCAGACCGGATGTCGGCTCGTCCAGCACGAGCAGGTCCGGGTCGTTGATAAGGGCCTGGGCAAGGCCGATGCGACGCGTCATACCCTTGGAAAACTCACCGATCGCGCGATGTGCAACCTGTGTCAGTCCGACCATTTCGAGCAGCTCATCTGTACGGCGGCGTCGGGTGCGCGCATCAAGGCCAAACAGCTTCCCGTAGTAGTCGAGTGTCTCGCGCGGGTTCAGGTATCGATAGAGGTACGATTCTTCAGGCAGAAACCCGATTCGTCTCTTGATCAGCACATCGCTCGGTTGCCTGCCGAAGACAAGCAGCCGGCCCTTGGTTTTGTGGAGCAGGCCGAGCATCATCTTGATCGTCGTGCTCTTGCCCGATCCGTTGGGTCCGAGCAGTCCGAAGATCTCATTTGGATAGATCTCGAAGTCGATGTTGTCCACAGCGCGCGCTTTGGTGCGCATCCAGAAATCTCGGAAGACTTTCGTCAGCCCGACTGCTTCAACAACAGGTTGATTGGATTCTGCCTTGACCATGCACGTCCTTACTGGTTTGTCTTCGCGCCTACGTTGCCTTCAGCGTCGACATCCAACTGTCGACCTGGCCCGTCGAGGTTGACATCAGCAGCGCGCTGGAGCCCTGCCGTGCGGTTATCGACGGAACGATACTGACCAAGCTGAGCAGCGACATCTTCTGCCTGTACGCGGGCTCGTCGTCGGATCTCCTGAATCTTGTCAGAGCCGAGTACCCGCAACGCCATGTGCCCCATGCCCGGCGGGACGTAATAGATTTCCGCATCTGGCACTTCGAGTACCGAGGCGCGGGCGTTCCACCACAACTGACGCGTGACAAGTTCGGGATGTTCGCGATATCGGGGCAAAATCGTCGCGAATCGACGCGCCTCCGAGCCCAAAGTCTTATCGATCTGATCTTTGTAGCCTTCGGCCCGACGGATGACGTTCGCGACATCGCCCGCGGCATCATCGCCCTCGAGGAACTGATTGATCTGGTCGAGCAGGGCTTCTGATGCCATGCTGTTGCCGCTCTCAAGCGAGTTCTCGTACTGGCTGATGAGGTCGATGAGCACGGGGAACTGCTGACCTGCTGCGCGTGTGAGAGCCTGCACCGCCTGCTTTTGGGCATCTTCCACCGTTGCCCCGGCGGTGTTCTTTGCCTCGGTGAGTTCGTCAAGCGTTTTGCGAATCGAGAGCGGCGCGGTCGTTTCGGGGATACTCACGTTCGTGAGTTTGATGCCGGTATGCAGGTCGTTGAGCATTGATTGCATCATCGACTCGATATCTGCCTGGAGAACGGGGTCGTTTTCATCGACTTCGCTGAGGCTTGAGCGAGCGGCGACATGAATCGCAGCACGCTGCATGGCAAGTTTCACGAGCAGATTGGCATCCTCACCCGTGCCCTTGCCCTTCACGTTCTCCAGAAAACGTACCGGGTCATCTATCTCATATGTCGCCCCACCGCGAATGTGCGCGAGGCCACCGTCTTCGATGATCAGGTGCCCGTCGCGGCCCGGGCGCAGGCGGTCATTTTCTGATGCACGGGCGACTGCCTGCGCGAAGTCTGCGCCGGCGGGAATACCGGGCCAGAAGGTATCACGAGAGACTTCTCCGCGTCCCGCCACGAAGTACGTTTCCTGCAATGCCACGCTGCGGTTTTGTACGTCAAACAGTACAAACTCGCCGATCGGATAGGGCCAGTTGAACTTCGGCCCGGGCGCAAGAGCTGAGGATGCTGCATCCCCGACAATCTTTCCGAACTGTGTGCGCACGCCGCTCTGGTTTTCTGCCACGCGCTTGAACCCGGAGAACAGAAACGCAATGACGAGGCCGATCATCACCACCTGGAGAATCCGGTAACTGAGCCTCAGTGCTTCGGTCAGCGACTGGTTGGCCGGGTCCATCGCTTCGCGGAGTGCAACATCCGAACCGACGTCGGTTTTGACGACGAACTCGGCAGATGCGGCGCGGCGCGGCGCTTCCATTTCGGGCGCATCACTTTCGACCGGCGTGTCACCGTCGGTTGGCGGCATGATGCTCTCATTGATGGCATCAGAATCTTTTGGCTGGTCGGCCATGGCTTATGAATCCTCGTTCTTCACGTCAGCATCGGCCGCGGCAACGGCTTGATCGGCAGTTGTCGGGGTGGCAGGTGGGCCGGTAAACATCGACTCGGCTGGCTCGGGTACGCCGCCGCTGCTCAAAGCAGAACCAAGATCGAGCAGGTGGAACGGTGCATATGCGATGGGCAGCACGGCGGTCAGGTTGTCGCTCAGCGATGCCTGCAGCGTGTCGAGCCAGACCAGGAATATCGCGAGTTCTTCATCTTCGCTCATGGCGGTCAGGTATTCGGCAGCCTGGTCTGTCCCGAGGTTGCGAATCTCCTGAGCGCGTTGCTCAGCGAATGCACGGATCTTCTCAGACTGAGCGCTGGCCTGGGCGATGATGTCCGTCGCTTCAGCAGAGCCCTTCGTTCGTTCGATTTCGGCGAGCTTCTTGCGTGTCGCGCCCATTCGTCGGAGCACGGAGCCGGTCGCTTTCGGCGGCAGGAGCATCTGGCTGATGCCGACTTTCACGGGCGTCACGCCCTGCCCGTTCAGGCTGCTGAGGTTCGCAAGGATGGCGGCTTCAACATCCGCAAGCTTGTGGGCATCGCCGATCAGTTCGTCAAAGCGATACTGCCCCACGGCTGACATCGCCTGACGGAGCCGGTCCTCGACAAATGGCTCCGCAGCGTCAGTGCTTCCATACGAACTGGAGAACTGAAGCGCTTCATCCGGGTTGATCTTCCAGAGCAGGAAGACCTGCATGATGACCGACTGGCCATCGGCGGTTGGCAGTTCTTCCGTCGGTGACTGCAATAACTGAAGTCGCGTGTCGAAGGTCTGCACACGGTCCGCGAAGATCGGGAGTTTGAAGTGCACGCCCGGTTCGCGAATCGGCTCTGCCTGGCTCGCGCCGAAGCGCGTTTTCACAGCCACTTCGTGGAACTTCACGCTGTAAGTCGTGCTGAACATAAGCAGCATCAGCACGAGCAGGAGGCCGACTCCGAGGGCAAGAACTCTATTGCGATTCACTGGGAACCTCCTTGAAAACTCTGGTCGAGCGCTTCGCTCAGGCCGGAGAACACACTTTCGGTTTGCTTGATTTCCACATCGAGATCGAGCGTTGCCGGGTCAATCCCAATCAGGAACTTTCGTTTGCCGGGCAACACGCTCGCGAGTATGTTCATCAACTCACGCTGGCGGTAAATCGCAGGGGAAGCCCGATAGACCTTTTGTTCACCCTGCACACGCAACGCCTGCACACGCTTGGACATGTACTCAACCCAGCGGTCGCGTTCGGCATTCGCGATGATCTGTGCAGCAGCGCCCCGACTCTTGACAAGCATGTCCGTAATCTTGACGCGCTGCGCAACGACAGCCGGGTCGTTGATGTTCAGCTTCTCGCGCATCTGATCGTGGGTCTCGATCTCGGCGAGGATTCTTTCTGCGTTGCGCACCGATCCAGCAAGTGTTGCCAGCAGCAGGTCGGCGCGACCCGCGTCTCGACTAATGAGCGACTGGCGGTCCTGCTTGGCCATCATCAGGTCGACCCAGATGCTCTGGTCCGCGCCTTCGCCGTGCGGACGGATGTTGAGGATATTGATCGAGACGATCTCAACACCCGTTTTGTGTTCATCGAACGATTGCTGCACGGCGTCCTTGAACAGGTTCCCGAGTTCCAGCCGATCGGTCGCAAGTACTTCATCGATGGTGCGCTGGGACATCTCGAGGCTGATTTCGCGCAGCGCGAGTTGCTTGAGAATGTGCTGCCGCTCGGTGAGTTCATCGCGCGGCTTGCGTGTGTCGGGTGCGAAGCTCAGGTAGTCGATCAGGCCGTCAGAGTCTGACCCGGTCTTCGTGCTCTTGATGCGGTACTGCATTGTGATGATCGCATCAACGAGCGAGTGATTGCGGGTGATCTGGCGGACTTCATCATCTTCTTCCACACGATCAGCTTCGATCTCCGCGATCAGCGCAGCCGGGAGTCTGGCATCCAGCGAGCCATCACCAAGTTGCGATGCGCCAACGATGAACGGCTGAATCTCCTCGACGGTATTGAGGTCGTAGGAGAACAACGTGATCCTGCGGAAGTCGAGACGCTCTTGTGCGGTCAGATTAATCGTGCGCACGCGGGTGACGTCGTACACGCCGGCCGTCTCGAACGGCCAGGGGATCTTCCACATTGTCTCGGAATGGATCTTGTCTTCGACGATCTTCCCGCCAGAGAATCGCAACGCCTGCTGATGTGGTTCGACGATCGCAATCGTGCTCAACAGGAACATCACAGCGGTGCCGATGCCGATGAGCGCGAGCAGGCTCCGCACGAGCAGCCGATAGCCCCACGAACTGGTGATATCGAAGCCGAACTGGTAGTTGACCGCCTCGTTGATCGACCGGACGATCGAGTCGGGTGCGGCGAACAGGCTCAGGAGTTTGGAGTCGAAGGCAGGTCGCGGCACTTCGCCGGGAATACGAGGCCTGTACAAGTTGAGCAGGAAGTTGAAGCAGATCTCCAACGTGAAGATGCCCATGAAGCCGCCGATGGCGACGGCAACACCCTTCATAACGGTCATGTTGTCGAAGTAGGCGAACGCAAGACCAGCAGCAACGGCCAGCAGCACGAGTGCGTTGCCGACCATGTAACTCGACCCGCCGCGCAGGTTCTGCCACGCTTCTTGCTTGGACATCCCTGCGACGAATCGGGAAAAGATGAAGGAGATGATGGAGAAGCCAAGCGCCATGGCTATCGCCCAGCCGCGCTCGTTTGTGACGAGGAACGTTTCCTCGCCTTCCGACACGTCCAGCATGTAGGAAATGGTCACCCATGCCAAGACGGCCAGCAGTGCGGCCAGCAGCAGGCTCACGCCGGGCATGAGCCACTTGTGCATGTTCTTCAGTCGGCGGGCAGCGACGCGGATCTCGTCATCCTGGTCGAATGCAGACGTTGACCCGCCGTGAGTTGCGGAGAGTTCATCCTCCTCGAGTGCCTCGAGCCGTTCCATTTTGTGTTGATAGAAGACAAGCAGCAGGCTGACCCACACGAACAGCCCGAGCAGCGCATAGCCTGCCGCGAAGCGGATCGCATGGTCGCCACTGAGCATGCCGAACAACAGCAGGCACAGTCCGATGGCCAGTTGGAGCACGACGCCGAAAGCGGCGACACGTGTGGCTCGTTGATACGCGTGATGGTCGATTCTCATGCGGCGGTTCCCAAACCCGTACCACTCAAAGCCCGCGGAGGGCCACATTCTGTCCGGGCAGCCTTCAGAGATGCAGAAAGACGCAAACTGTTGCAAATCAGCAACTTGCGCCTTCTTTCCGACCTGCGAATGGCTCCGAGCCGTCCGCTGTCGGGGCTGTCGAACAAACAGGTCGCTCCCGCGGGGAAATCCGAGCGAACCTGCGGTCCTGCCACTACGTACCATCACCCTCGCTCGGTTCAGAGTTTCGGTGGATTTTGTTTCCTTGATGCTCCGACGCACGCCCGGTGGGCTGCCGGACCGGTGAATCAGCGAGGGTGATGTCGCCCACTTCGGACCCATTTCATGCTCGAACAACTGCTCGCGATCATCCGGAACACCTTCTTTGAGAGCATCCGCCAGCCAATCATGCTGGTGATTCTTATCATCGCGACGATCGCGCTGATCCTTTGTAATCCGCTCGCAGCATTCACCATGTCCGATGACCAGCGCATGCTCATCGATATGGGCCTTGCGACGGTATTCCTTTGTGGAGCACTGCTCGCCGCGTTCCTTGCGACCAACGTGCTCACGCGTGAGATCGACAACTTCACTGCCTTGACGGTCATCTCAAAGCCAGTGGGCAGGCCGCTGTTCGTCATTGGAAAGTTCATCGGCGTGGCAGCGGCAATCCTCGTCGGCACGCTGTACATGAGTTTCTGCTTCATGCTCGTCGAGATGCACACCGTCCTCCAGACCGTGCGCGACCCGGTGCATGTGCCAGTGATTGTCTTCGGCGTGGGCGCGGTCGTGCTCGGCCTGGCAGGCGCTACGTGGGCGAACTACTTCTATAACAAGGTGTTCGGCTCAACGCTGATCTGCATCACCGCGCCCCTCGCCGCCATTGCGTACTTGCTGGCGCTCATGTTCGACCCGGACTTCAAGATCCAGCCGATCTCCGCAGACTTCAAGGGCCAGATCTGGCTCGCACTCGTCGTTCTGCAGATGGCGATTCTCGTCTTGTCCGCGATTGCTGTGGCGCTGTCAACACGGCTGAGCCAGGTGATGACGCTGGTGTTCACGCTCGGATTTTTCATGGCGGGGATGCTCTCCGACTGGCTGTTCGGCCGGCGGATGCAGAACCTGCGGGAAACATGGCTTGATCGAGCGAGTGAGCAGGGACTCACCGAGCAGGTCCAGTACACGCCGCCCACGATTCAACTGACAAACGGCTACGAAACCGAGCCGGTGACGCAGGTCGTCGAGCGGGTGGTCGACAGCCAGTCGCTGATGGATATGGCTACGTTCTCCGAGCAGATGAGCTACGGGCTGTACAAGATTGGCTATTCGATCCTTCCGAACTTTCAGTTGATGCTGCTCACCGATTCGCTGACACAGCAGCACGTGATTCCAACGAGTTACGTGATGCAGGCCCTGATGTATGGCTCGCTGTACATTCTCGTCGCGCTGTGCTTGGGCATCATCCTCTTCCAGCGCCGCGAAGTCGGCTGAGATGCTTCCTGGTTGTTGGTTGTTCGTACGCGCTCTGCACTGTGGCTGCGGTGCTGCTTGTTTGCGGTTCATGCGGTTGGTTCCGAGTTCGCAGCCGAGGCGGTCTTTCAACGTGTTCCGAAGCAACAGTGCGAGCGAATGCCGCAGTTGGGCTGCTTGCATGACGAGGATGTTCGTCGTTTCGACGCGAAGTCGCATATATGGACCGGCCCCTGTTCGTGAACGTTGTGCCTGTACCACTTCAGTTCTGCACGGCCTTGTCACGTGTCCGCATCGTCTTCACGCCATGTCGCGCTGCTGGCTGTGGAGCGGCATACACTCGGGTTTGGAGTTTCGACCCTGTCAGACCACCCGCACATCATGGTACGCGGCGCGCGTGAGCACAATCTGCGTGGGATCGATGTGCGCATTCCGCGCGATCAACTCGTGGTCATCACAGGCGTGTCTGGATCGGGCAAGAGTTCGCTCGCGTTCGACACGATCTTCGCTGAAGGCCAGCGGAAATACATGGAGTCGCTCTCGGCATATGCCCGGCAGTTTCTTGCCCAGTTGCAGAAGCCGGATATCGAATCGATTGAGGGTCTGCCGCCGACGATTGCGATTCAGCAGCGGTCTGCCGGTCACAATCCGCGATCAACCGTCGCGACGACGACGGAGATCTACGACTACCTGCGGCTGCTGTTTGCTCGATGTGGCCGACCAACATGCTGGGCTGTTACCGGCGGCAGCGCTGCGAACCCGCGCTACTGCAATCACGTGATTGAAGCATCGAGTGCATCGCAGATCATTGATGCGCTCTTAGCGATGCCTGAGGGCACACGAATGATGTTGTGCTCACCGATGGTTCGCGGAAAGAAGGGCCATCACCGGGAAGTTCTCGAGGCATTACAGAAACAGGGGCTCGTGCGGGCGAGGGTGAACGGCGAACTCGTCGACCTGCGTGAAGCATTGAAGGAAGGCGGCGAGAATCCGCTCAATCTCGGCCGATACGAGATGCACAACATCGAAGCAGTGGTCGATCGTGTGGTGGTTCGGCCGGATGCGCGCTCGCGCCTGGCTGATTCGGTCGAGACAGCGCTGCGATTCGGTGATGGGCTGCTTCTCGCGCTCACAGAGAATAAGGATGGCTCGTGGACCGAGCACAGCTTCAGCGAGAAATATGCGTGCCCGATTCACCCGGAGTGCAGCATCGATGAGCTTGAGCCGCGCTTGTTCTCGTTCAACTCTCCGTATGGTGCATGCCCGTCGTGTGATGGACTGGGGACAGTTTCGGAGTTTGATGAATCGCTGATTGTGCCGGATTCTTCGCTGTCGTTGTCGGAGCGTGCCATCGTCCCTTGGGCGAAGAATGGCAAGCGGATGAATATGTATTACGGCAGGATGCTTCGGCGATTTGCAGACTGGATGGAGATCGATCGTGCGACGCCCTTCGGGCAGTTGCCGCGCCCCGCGAAGCGCATCCTGCTGCATGGCACGAGCGATGCGGATGAACGCAGGTACGGCTTCTCCTTCGAGGGTGTGATTCCGAATCTGCATCGTCGTTACGACAAGACAGACAGTGATTTTGTCAAGGAGCGTCTCCGCGGATACATGACCAATGCGCCGTGCCCGAACTGCAAAGGTGCGCGCCTCCGTACGGAAGCGCTGTTCGTCAAACTGCACAGCGGCAAGCTGGATGCAAGCGTTGCTGATATCACGGCAATGACGATCGACCGGGCATTCGGATTCTTTGAGAGTATCGATCTCACAGATGAACAGCAGAAGATCGCAGAGCCCATTCTGCGCGAGATCCGGTCGCGGCTCGGGTTTCTTGCGTCGGTCGGGTTGAACTATCTCACACTGGATCGTCGCAGCAATACGCTTTCGGGCGGCGAGGCTCAGCGAATCCGCCTCGCGACGCAGGTCGGCTCCGGCCTCGTCGGTGTGTGCTATGTACTGGACGAGCCGACGATCGGCCTCCATCAGAGGGACAACGATCGGCTGATCGAAACGCTGCGCAATCTTTCGGATATCGGCAACACGGTGCTCGTTGTGGAACATGATGAAGGCATGATTCGTGCGGCTGATCACGTGCTGGATATCGGCCCCGGCCCGGGCAGGCGTGGCGGAACGATTGTCTCGCAGGGAACGGTGGATGATCTGTGCGCTGACAGTGAGTCGTTGACTGGTCAGTATCTCTCTGGTTCCAGAAGCATTCCAACCCCGGGCAAACGCCGGGAACTGGACAGGAAGGAATCGCTCGTTGTAAAGGGCGCTCGCGAGAACAACCTGCAGTCGATTGATGTGCAGTTCCCGCTCGGTGGCTTGATCTGTGTGACTGGCGTTTCGGGTTCAGGCAAGTCCACACTCGTCAACGAGATCCTGCTCAAAGCCGCGCGGAAGCACCTGTATGCCTCTCGAGTGACGCCCGGCAAGCACACGCGAGTGAACGGACTGGGCAAGATTGACCGGTTGATTGAAGTTGATCAGTCGCCGATTGGTCGGACGCCTCGCTCGAACCCTGCAACGTACACTGGCATCTTCGATGACATTCGCAAGCTGTTCACACAAACCAATGAAGCGCGCATACGCGGGTACCAGCCGGGCCGATTCAGTTTCAATGTGAAGGGCGGCCGGTGCGAAGCATGCCAGGGCCAGGGTGTAAAACGAATCGAGATGCATTTTCTCGCGGATGTATTCGTGACATGCGACGCGTGTAATGGTGCGCGCTACAACCGCGAGACACTCGAGATCAGCTATCGTCACAAGAACATTGCCGATGTTTTGGATATGGACGTTGAGGAAGCAACGGGATTCTTCGAAGCGCACCCGAAGGTGCTGCGCATGCTCACGTGCATTCGGGATGTTGGCCTCGATTATCTGCAACTCGGCCAGCGGGCGACAACACTCTCCGGCGGTGAAGCTCAGCGCATCAAGCTTGCAAGTGAACTGGGCAATCAGTCGACTGGCCACACGCTGTACATCCTCGATGAGCCAACGACCGGGCTGCACTTTGCTGATATCGAGAAGCTGCTCGGCGTGCTTCAGCGGCTGGCCGATCAGGGCAACACGCTCGTCGTCATTGAGCACAATCTCGACATCATCAAGAGTGCTGACTGGGTGATTGATCTTGGCCCCGAAGGAGGCTCAGGCGGAGGCAAGGTGATTGCAACCGGTACGCCTGAGCAGGTGGTAAAGTGCAAAGCTTCCCATACCGGGCGGTACCTCAAGCCGTTGGTTGGCTCGCGATCCCGAAAGAGGCGCTCTCAGGCGGTCAATGTGTGACGTTGGCTGAAATCTGTCTGGGTTTCGCGCGTTTTTCTCTTTGCAATGAAATCCAGATCAGCTAAGAACGCAAGAAGAATCAAGAGGAGAAGAAGCAAGGGCCGGGCCTGACAAGGGAGGTTGCGCGATGCGCTTGTTCAAGAACCGAGATGAGGCTGCCCGCGACCTTGCGGAGAAACTCCAGTACGTCAAGTCCGAGAGGCCGATCGTACTCGGATTGGCCAACGGTGGTGTCCCTGTTGGCATGGTCATTGCGGAGGCACTCGATGCGCCATTGGATGTGCTCATTCTCGAGCGGCTCCATGCGCCCGGTATGCCAGACTCACCAGACCATATCGTCGGGGCTGTCGATGAACACGGGCGTATTTCAATGATTCACTCAGCCGCGCGTTGGCATCACCTGACGAGCCAGGAAATGGTCGGCTACGCCCGCGAAGTGTTTCGCGATCTTGAAGCCAAACGCGCTGCTGTGCGCGAACTGATGCCCGAACTTGATATTCGTGATCGCACGGTCATCATTTGCGATGAAGGCATCGCCAGTGGTGCGCGCATACTTGGCGCGGTGCAGTCTGCCCGCGATCGTGGCGCGAAAAAGATTATCGTTGCTGCACCGGCGGGAACAACCAAGGCAACCTGGCAACTGCACGAGACTGCCAACACAGTCGTCATCCCCCGTACACCCGCAAAGTATCGCGGCATCGAACACTTCTTCTCCGAATACACACCTGTCCGCGACGCAGTTATGGTCGGAATGGTGCAACGCTGGATCGAATCGCACCCGCGCGAAAATGCCGTTGTCTTGACGATCACATCGCAGGCGCAGAACACGCTCGGCCATCGCCTCATATGCGAGATGGATCTCCCCCCAGCAATCAAGCAAGGCGGCGGTCCGTATCCCGCAGTCATCTTTGCACACGGGCTCGACAGTGACGGCCGCAGCCCGAGAAGCACGCCCATCAGCCAGCGCCTCGCAAAGCGCGAGATGATTGGAGTTCGGCCTGATCTGACAGGCCACGGTCGATCTGGCGGGTCGTTGGAAGATGCCACGGATGAGCAGGTCATTGCCGATATCGAAGTCTTTCGCGAGCAACTCGAACGCATGCGAGAGGTTGATTCGCACCGGATCGGCCTCGTTGCTGCTGGGGACTGCACTGCCGCCGCGATTGAAATTGCTGCCAACTGTGATCGCATTCGAGCGCTCATCCTGCGAGGCCCTGTCGTCGGCGGCGATCTTATGGATATCGAGCGAATCACCTGTCCAACGCTCATCATTCACGGCGAAAACGACACAGCCCTGGAAGAGATTGTCAATCACCTCGATGAACAGTTCACCTGCAAACATCGTGTGCTGCGCATTCCCGAATCGAGTCGCATGTTCAACGATCCGATCAGCCGTGAGCTGATGATCAATGCATCCGTCGAGTGGATGAGCAACTATCTCGCGTCAAACGTTCCGCCGTCGGAAGATCACCCGGCAACGCAGAAGCCGCAAAGCGATACCGCATCAACGTGACGACCCGCGGTCGCGCTCCGGAAGCGGCCAAAGCCGCGTGTGGACCGGCCGCTCGGCGGCGGCCTCACATGCAGGATCGCGCGCTCTTGAGCGAGGATCTTTGATTGACGCCGTTTCTGGCATCATTGTGCCTTGACGAATGCAGCGTTACCGGTTAACGTGGGATTCATCATGGCTGTCACTGCTCATAATGGAGATTATTCATGACCTTCCAGAGTTTATCAAACTTGCCCCCCTCTGATTCTTCTGACCAGCATTCTGTGTGTTTCGGAGTGTTTCTCAGCAGTTGACCTGTCGTTACGCGGCGGTTCATGCAACTGTTCTTCCGGGCCCCATCTCAGCTTTCATTGCAACAAGGGACAGGGACAAACGTGCCCGGAATGGAACGAACTCTGCCGCGACACCACCGGAGGTTGGGACGCTGTCTGTACTCACGATCCAACTGAAGATTGCCCCGAGGTTCTTCGCTGTTTTGGGGCCAATTCATACTTTTGCGACGGGCCATGCTGAGCTGGCGCTCGGGAGTTTACCTCATGTTATTGGCCGCCACCTTTTCAGTCGGTTGCGCGATCGCCCTTGCTGACGACTGGAGTACCGCAGCCCGCGATGCGCAAGCGTGGCGTGATCGCGTCCGGTTTGAGAGTATCTTCGAGGTCTCAGGGCAGGGCGCGCTGAGCGTTCCTGTCATGACTGTTGTTGAGAGTTCAGTTTGCTGGGACACCACGATCCCGGCGTATTATGTGCGATCTCGGTCCATCGACTATGATTTGGATGGAAACGTCCTGAATCAACCAAGAGCGCGGATCGAAGCGCTTGGGGCGGACTACCATCTTCGAGTCGCACGAGGGCAGGCGAAGATTGACCGCGATCATGAAACTGCATGGCGGTCATTTCTCACCCACCCCGATTCCGATTCATTTCTTGAGGGCTGTTTGCTTGGCAACAACGGGCGATTTGTGACTGACCTTCTTATGGAGGTTGAGCGCGAGACACAAATGGTCAGTGAAACCGAGTTTCGTGTCACAGGCGACACTCGGTTTGGGCACATCGAGATTGTGTTGGACCCGTCCCGTGACTATCTGCTGACCG
This sequence comes from uncultured Isosphaeraceae bacterium, assembly GCA_964631295.1. GTDB lineage: Bacteria > Planctomycetota > Phycisphaerae > Phycisphaerales > SM1A02 > CAZVXI01. The sequence goes on along the minus strand of CAZVXI010000016.1, from coordinate 4,417 downwards.
AATACACTGTCAAGAAGAAGCGAACGCACTTCTTTGATGACGAGTTGCTCGGTGATACATCGCGCGCTCCAGGCGTTCCCGCGACGGAAACCTGGCGCGGCGAGGTGCGTGACGTTCGCTTCGAACAGTATGGTCGATATTGGGTTCCTGTTGCCGGCACAATGACTCTGATTCTGTCGCTTGCAGATGGATCAGAAACCCGCATTATTCACGAAGTAACACGGTCGGATATCGTCATCGGCGCTGACTGTCCGTTTCCCACCGACATCGTGCCAGACGGCTCAACCGTAATTGATATGGATCGTCCTGGTTGGCCATACATCTGGCGCGATGGGCCCGAGCTCGCGAGTGACAGCGCCGTTGTCTCCGGAATCGATACGGTCATGTCCGACTACCGTGCATCAGGGAACACGAGCGGTGGTGAAGAACTGCTTCGCCAGGGGAGTGATCCCTTATGCGGGCTGTACTGCTTGTATGCCGCAACACACCTGATCAGAGGCGGCGAGATTTCATTCAATGATTTGTTGTTGAAACAAGGCATACAACACCCTGATGGGGTGACGATTGGAGACCTGTCCAACATTGCCGCAACACTCGGGTTTGCGACGTCGGCACACTCGAATCTCACTGTCAGTGATCTGAAACGTGCCTCGTGCCCTTTTATTCTCCACACGCGCGCCCGTGCTTCATCTGAAGAGCCTGACCACTTCGTCCTGCTGCTCGATCATGGCCCGGACGGGGTCATCATCTTTGATCCGCCGACCCAAAGCCGTGCCGCATCGGTGCGTCTGTTGCCTCTTATCGAGCTGCGTAATCTCTGGCGCGGTGACGCGCTGGCAGTCGCGCAGGACACCAGCGAACTTCCTTCGTTTATACCGACCCAAATCACACGGATCGCTGTCATGGGTATTGCCGCCTTGGCTTTCCTTGCAATAGTCCGATGGGCAAGTCAGCGTATCTCGCGTTGTGCAGGGCAGGCAGGTGTGCTGGTCGGACTTGCGAGTCTTGTGGCGTTAGGCAATGCGTTTCTCAATACGGGTATGCTCTCTGCCGCAGGACTGAAGACCGCAGCGGATATCCACGACAAGATATACGTTGGCACCGTCAGCATTGATCAGCTCGCAGCGATCGTCCGCGGTGACGAGGACGTGATCATCATCGACGCCCGCAGCCGGGCTGAATACGACGACATGCATATTCCTGATGCCCGTCTGCTCCCTCACAATGCGCCATTTCAGGTTCGACAGCAGGCATTATTGGGCGTTGACGCCACAGATCGCATTCTGGTGTATTGTAATCCGGGTGGATGTCCGCTTGCGCCTCGGCTGGCACGCACGCTGCGTGATGATGGCTTCCTCAATGTCCAGGTCATCACTGGACACTGGGACGAATGGATACAGAAACAATGAATCGTGCCGCGAGTCGATCGATTCTCCATCGTTGGGGCCCATATGTGCTGAGCGCGCTGGCTGGCATCATGTTGATTGCCTCGTCAATCCCCAAAATTCGCTATCCGATGGAGTTCGCACGTGCGATCTATGCGTACGACCTCCTCGGGGGAGCGCTCGGTTATCTGGCTGCGCTGATCCTTCCGTGGCTGGAGTTGTCCATCGGTTTGTGCCTGCTTGCCAACTTCATGACAAGAGGCGCGCGTCTTCTTGCGACTGTCATCTTTACCGTGTTCGCGCTCGCGCAAGTGAGCGCCATCGCGCGCGGGCTGACTATCGCCTGCGGTTGCTTTGATACATCTGGAGAGCGAACCGTCTCGTGGTTGACGATCAGCGTCCCCCTCGGACTGTTGTCTATCATACTTGTGGCCATGTGGCTTGCTCAAGAAACCGAGGACACAGAAGTGGAGTCAGTATGATGCTCGCTCGAACCATCGCCTTTGTCTGGGTTTTCACACTTGTCCTCGCGTCTTCCGATACGAGGGCGCAGTCAAGCGTCAGTGAGGTCTATGCCGGTATCGCGGATGATTTGAGATCGCTCGACCGGGCGGAGATCGCCCTTCTGCGACAATACGGACGTGGCGGCTTCAGCGCAATCGATGAAAATGCGATCGCGCTCGTAACCAAGCTCGAACACCTGCGTGATCGCGCGATCCGTGCGGCCAGACGTCAGGAACCAGCAATCAACTCGACATGGAAGCAGTGCGTAGATGGAACCACTGATCGGCAGCTTCTCAACGGGACCGACACCCGTCTCACAATGCTGCTGCTTGCCGATGCACGCATGCGGCTGGAACAGGGCGACCCGGACAGAACCGTTGAAGATTACGAGGCGATGCTGGGTTTAATCGCGCAGTTTGCGGCGAGTCCCGGGCTCAGCAGCATGCCTCGTGCAGCATCCATGATTCCCAAGATGTTGCTGGCTCCTCTAACACGCGCGATCGATCATGGGCAATTGACGAGCGATCATGCCCGGCGACTGCTCGATACACTCAAGCGAATCAATCTGGATGATCCTGTGAGAGCCTCCTGGCGGCTCGAGCACATGATCGAAGTGTTCCTGAGTGCATACGCTGAAGCTGAGACAGCCGGTAACATCGAGTACATCCGAAAGATCATCACGTTCTGGACCGGAGAAGATGCGCCGCCAGTCAACGCTGCTGACCTGCTGGCGATGCGGAGTGCCATAACTATCCTGCAGACGAAGCTTGCCGCATTCATTACTGGACCAATCGCAAGGGACGACACAGAGGCGGTCATGCCACTGATTGATGACTTTCTGGCCACTTCACACGGATCGCTCGCCCCGTGGATGCGGCATACGTCGAGTTGGGTGCACGCATCAGAGTCTGCCCGCACGAACCTGTTATTAATCGAGGCATCTCTGAATGATCTTGCTTTGAACGGTGCGCTTGCCAGCCGTAATGCCGGTGATCTCTACGCCCATGCTGCAGAGTGCCTGTATGAGATCGATCGACACACGCTGGAAGCATGTCTGACCGATCCTGATTCTGTGGATGAAGAGGTTCGCGAACACGTTGAAGAATGTCTCAAGGTGTTTACTGAGGCGTCCATGTTGGAGCGATGCGATTTTGTCGTTCTTCGCCGACCGGCCATGACCCCGAGCCAGCCCGTGTCGGTCAAGTTGTTTCATGACTATGCCCTGGCAATGACCGACGCCATCCGTCTGATGCACGTCAAGATTGAACGACTGTCCGCCGCTACCCCACCGTATGACGATGTAGTAGATCTGCTCGTTGCGGTCCTTGGAATCGAGCGACACTTAGCCGCTGATGAGTGGATCACCAGTTCTGCATTGACCCATCGAGCATTTAAAGACACGCTGAAGCTGATCGAAGAACACTGGAGTCTTTTCGATTCGCGTGAACGTTCGGTCATCCGCCAGCAGTTGCAGAAGCTCGATGAGCAATCAGTCTTCGGCTGGTCGGCATCGATTGATCAATGCAGGGGCGATCTGGCTGCGGCACTCGCCGAAGTCGTCAACCGCATTCTCCCAAGCAAGCTGGATCCGAATCCGCGAAACTTCAAGATAGAGGACTTCGAAGCTCAAGCGGAGGCGGTGAGGCGACGGTCGAACGCGATAAAAGCTGCAATGGGCTCGGTTCCGTCTGATGAAATCGCATCGTGGATGCTGATCACCGATGCCATGGAGCGGGCTGGATATCGCGGGAAGGAACTTCAGGACATTAATCCGAGAGACATTGATCTCGTCGAACTGCCGCACCATCCCTGGGTGGATGAGATTGTTGACAGACAGAACGCGAATCAGTGTGCCCGGCGTGGCGTCGGGCATTTGCCGATGATCCTGCTGGAGTGGCAGAACCTGTGGCAACTTGACGTGCCGGTAGTGATGCCGCTCCGCACGTTGCGCGAAGACGCACGCCAGACTATCCGACAATCTCAGCAGTGGCTCGGATCACACCAGACCCCGTGAATCAGAATCGCTTGTGAACCGGTCGCTCGGCTGGCGCCTTCACATTCAGGATCGCGCGCATCAGATCAATGTCGTTCGGCGTCGTCACCTTGATGTTCCGTGTATCGCCATCGACGACATACACCTTCTCGCCAAGCCGCTCGATCACGCTCGCATCATCCGTGACACCGCCGAGGTCGGCCTCCGCGTACGCTCGCCGCAGCAGACCAATCTCGAAGACCTGTGGTGTCTGCACTTCCACGAGATTCGACCGGTCAATCGTCTCGACGACTTCCCTGCCCATCACTTCGACTCTGCCTTCGCCACCGAGGATTAGGTCGGCCACATCATCTTCGCTCGAAGGATTGAGCACCTGCGACTCAGTCGCCACTCGCTTGATCGTGCCACTCACATCAATCGCCGGGATCACCGCTGGCATATGCCGGGCAGCCTCAAACACTCGACTGAGCAGCGCTTCATTCACAGCCGGCCTGGCCGCATCGTGCACCGCCACATGAGTACATGCATCCGGTAC